>NZ_BAABGT010000022.1:81592-108893 GCF_039541715.1 Pseudonocardia xishanensis | reverse complement strand
CGGTCCAGGTTGTCACCGATCGTGTCCCCCAGCAGGGGCACATCGGAGATCCCCGACGCATACGAGGGCACTGCAGGGCTGGTCACGTCCGCCTCCGGAACTCCGTCGTCCTGGTCTCGCGCCCATCCTGCGACGGGCGCCCCCGGCGCGCCACCACCCGATGGAGAGGGAGGCACGGAAAACCACCTGCCCGCGGGCGATACGCTCGACCGATGCACGACCCCCGCGTCCTGCTCGATCCCGCCACCGACGCGGTGCGCAAGCTCGCGCGCCGCGGCTTCACCCTGGACGTCGAGCGCCTCGACCGCCTCTCCACGGGCCGCAACGCGGCCATCCGGAAGGCGGACGAGTGCCGCGCCGAGGCCAACCGGCTGCAGAAGTCGGTGAAGGGGGCGTCCCCGGACGAGCGGCCCGCGCTGGTGGAGAAGGCCAAGGAGACGAAGGCCCAGATCACCCTCGCCGAGGAGGAGGTCAAGGTCTTCGAGGCCGAGCTGGGCGAGTACCTCCTGGAGATCCCGAACCTCCCGGCGGACGAGCTGCCGGACGGCGCCAGCGACGCGGACGCCGAGCTCGTCCGCACCTGGGGCACGCCCGTGGAGATCGAGAACCCGCTGGACCACGTGGACCTCGGCGAGAAGCTGGGCATCCTCGACCTGGGCCGGGCCACCAAGCTCAGCGGCCCGCGGTTCGCCGTGCTCAAGGGCCGCGGCGCCGCGCTGGAGCGCGCGCTCGCCCGGTTCTTCCTCGACCGGCACACCGAGCGCCACGGCTACACCGAGTGGTCGGTCCCGACCCTGGTCAGCCGCCAGACGATGACGGGCACGGGCCAGCTGCCGAAGTTCGAGCAGGACCTGTTCCGCACCGAGGTCGCGGACCGCGAGCTGTTCCTCATCCCCACCGCCGAGGTGCCGCTCACCAACCTGCACGCGCGCGAGACCGTCGCCGCCGAGGACCTCCCGCTCGCCTACACCGCGCAGACCCCGTGCTTCCGCTCGGAGGCCGGGTCGTACGGCCGGGACACCCGCGGCCTGATCCGGCTGCACGAGTTCTCGAAGGTCGAGCTGGTCCGCATCGTGGACCCGGCTCAGGCGCGCGCGGAGCTGGAGATCCTGGTCGGGCACGCCGAGGCGATCATGCAGGAGCTCGGGCTGGCCTACCGCGTGGTCCGGCTCGCGGCCGGGGACATCGGCTTCTCGGCCGAGTACACCTACGACATCGAGGTGTGGCTGCCGAGCCAGGGCACCTACCGCGAGATCAGCTCGTGCTCGGACTTCGGCACGTTCCAGGCCCGCCGCGCCTCCATCCGCACCAGGGCCAAGGACGGCACCCGCGGGTTCGCCGCCACGCTGAACGGCTCCGGCCTGCCCGTGGGCCGCACCCTGGTCGCGGTCCTGGAGCAGGGCCAGCAGCCGGACGGCAGCGTCCGCATCCCCGAGGCCCTCGTCCCCTACACGGGGTTCTCCGAGCTCCGGTAGCCCTCGACAGCCGGCCCCGGCGCGGCGATAGTTCTCGGTGATCACGTCATCGGAGGCCACCGTCATGCTGCACGTCCCGACCATCGACATCGCACACCCGGACGCGGACGAGGTGGCCCGCCGGGTCGACCACGCCGCCCGGACGGTCGGGTTCATGCAGATCACCGGGCACGGCGTCCCGGACTCCGTGCTCGCCGACTTCACCGCGGCGACGGACGCGTTCTTCGCGTCCCCGCTCGAGGCCAAGTCGGCCTACCGGTGCCCGCCCGGGGTGAACCGCGGCTACACCCCGCCGAAGGCCGAGTCCCTGGCGAACAGCCTCGGCCTGGCAGGCGCGGCGGACCTGTTCGAGGCCTTCAACGTGGGCACCCAGGCCGCCGACTTCCCCGGGCTCGGCCTCTCGGAGTCCGACTACGAGACCAACGTCTGGCCGGACCTGCCGGGCTTCCGCCCGGCCGTCGAGGCATGGTTCGGCGCGGCGCAGGGCGTGGCCCGCACGATGACGCGGATCTTCGGCCGCGCGCTCGGCCTCGGCGAGGAGGGGCTCACGGTGTTCACCGGTCACTCCGTCGACGTCCTCCGGATGATCAACTACCGCCTCCCGGCGCCGGACGTCGAGCTGGAACCCGAGCAGGTCGGCATGGGCGCCCACACCGACTACGGGATCGTCACCGTGCTGTGGGCGGACGCCGTTCCCGGCCTGGAGATCCTCGACCACGACGGCGGCTGGCAGCCCGTGCAGCCCGCCCCCGGAGCCCTGCTGGTCAACCTCGGGGACGCGCTCGCCCGGTGGACGAACGACCGCTGGGTCTCCACGATGCACCGCGTCGCAGCCCCGCGCGTCGACGGCGTGCTGGTCCCCCGCCGCTCCGCCGCGTTCTTCCACGACGGGGACGTCGACGCCGTCATCGCCCCCCTCCCGACCTGCGTGGACGCCGAGCATCCCGCCCTGTACGCGCCGGTGACCGTCGGCGACCACCTCAAGGCGAAGCTGGCGGGCTCGCGCGGCGGAGCGCTCACCGCGGGCGCCGAGCGCGAAGCCGCACGGCTGCGCTGACTCGGGCCGACACCCCGACACGCCTCACTCGATGGAGTGGAGGCCATGATCACGGTGTGTTCCGCGGATGCGCGAACCCTCGGCGAGGACATCCGCATCTGCGGGTCAGGGTAGCCTCACCTCTCCCACCCTGACCTGCGCAACCACGATCCGTACGGATCGGACTCTTCACATTTGCGCGACGCACCGTCACGCATCCGTCACATCTCGGGATCGTTGGCTGCGCAAGGACCCGGGCAACCGCTCCCCAGAGCTCCCCCAGACCGCCCGGAGTCGTCCCCGAAGAAGAGGACCCCGCATGGCCCAGCATCGCGTCGCGCCCGCGCCCCCACGAGAGGGCCTGCGTGCCCCGGTCGGGCGTCGCAAGTTCCTCGGCTACCTCATCGCCGCGCCGACCCTCGTGGTCGCCGCCGAGCTGACCCGGCAGGAGGTCTTCGGCACCTCCAGCGCCACGGCCGCCCCGATCCTGTCGGCCCCGCAGCCGCCGGAGGCCTACGACCTCCTCGACCTGCTGCGCGACTCGATGCGCCCGACCGCCAACCTCATCCGCATCGAGGTGAACAAGGACGGCACGGTGTCGTTCGCGCTGCCGCGGTCGGACAACGGCCAGGGCATCATCACCTCGACCCAGATGATCATCGCCGAGGAGATGGGCCTCGACGTCGACCAGGTGCACGTCACGCTGGCCGACGCCCGCCCCGAGCTGCTGTTCAACCAGATCACCGGCGGTTCGTCGACCACCTTCACGACCTACACCCCGATCCGGGTCGCGGCCGCGCTCGCCCAGATGCGCCTGCTCGACGCCGCCGCGCAGCTGATGCAGCAGGACGTCCGCACGCTGACCGCGCGCAAGGGCCTGATCCTCGACCCGCTGGGCAACTCGCTCCCGATCGGCGACCTCGCCGGTCCGGCGGCCAGCTCCGTGACCGAGCAGGTCGAGGTCGCGCTCAAGCCGCGCGAGGACTTCACCGTCATCGGCAAGCCGCAGGGCAAGACCGACGCCCGCGACATGGTCACCGGTCGCAAGTGCTTCGTGAACGACCTGCAGATCCCCGACGCCCTCCCGACCGTGATCTGCCGGGCGCCCGACCTCAACGGCACCCCGGACGACGTCGACAACCTCGACGAGGTCCGGAACATGCCGGGCGTGACCGACGTGGAGATCGTCTCCACCGGCGTCGCGGTCCGCGCGAAGACCTTCGGCCAGGCCATCGACGGCGTCCGCGCCCTCGAGGTCGCCTGGAACCGCGGCACCGTCGCGGGCGAGGACGACGCGTCG
Source organism: Pseudonocardia xishanensis (assembly GCF_039541715.1). Taxonomy (NCBI): domain Bacteria; kingdom Bacillati; phylum Actinomycetota; class Actinomycetes; order Pseudonocardiales; family Pseudonocardiaceae; genus Pseudonocardia; species Pseudonocardia xishanensis. The sequence goes on along the minus strand of NZ_BAABGT010000022.1, from coordinate 105,082 downwards.
ATCCTGAAGAAGCTCAAGGCCGCCGAGCTGCCGCTGGTCGTGCCCGCGGGCGCGGTGGACACCGTCGAGGGTTCCTTCACCTTCTACTTCAAGTCCAACAGCTCGCTCGAGCCGAACACCGCCATCGCCGACGTGCGCGGCAACCGGGCCGAGATCTGGGGCCCGATGAAGAACCCGGTCACCGCCCAGAACGCGATCGCGAAGAAGCTCGGCATCCCGCAGAGCAACGTCACCGTGCACGTGATCCAGGGTGGCGGGTCCTTCGGCCGCAAGCTGTTCTTCGACGCCGCGCTGGAGGCCGCCGAGGTCTCGCAGAAGATGGGCAAGCCCGTCAAGCTGATGTGGACCCGCGCCGACGACTCGCGCCAGGGCCGCGTGCACCCGATGGCCACCAGCCGGGTCCGGGCGACCGTCACCGAGGACTCGGTGCTCAGCTTCGAGCAGCGCCACACCAGCGTCTCCACGGACTTCACCCACGGCCTCGGCGACGCGATCACCGCGGCGGGCGCGAAGGCCCCGGGCGGCAACCTCACGTTCGCCGAGTCGATCTTCGAGCTGACCCAGGCCAGCCCGTACAACTACGGCGTCTCCACCCGGCTGCTCAACGAGGTGGACATGCGGTTCAACACCTCGTCGATGCGCAACGTGTACTCCCCGGACGTCACCACCGCGCGCGAGGTCGTCACCGACCAGCTGGCGAACCGGATGGGCCGCGACCCGTACGAGTTCCGCCGCGAGTTCGCCCGCAGCGACAGGATCCGCGGGGTCCTCGACGCCGTCGCCAAGGAGGGCCGCTGGGGCCGCTCCATGAAGAAGGGCACGGCGCAGGGGCTCGGCATCCACCACGAGTACAAGGGCGTCACCGCCGCGCTGGTGGAGATCGACTGCCGTCCGGAGACGGTGAACCGGCCGATCCGCGAGGGCGTCACCGGGCCGCGGGTCACCAAGGTGACCTTCGCGATCGACGCGGGCCTGGTGATCAACCCCAAGGGCCTCGAGGCGCAGATGATGGGCGGGATCAACGACGCCATCGCGCTGATCCTCACCTCCAGCCTGCACCTGACCGACGGGCACTTCGTCGAGGCCAGCTGGGACAACTACTTCTACACCCGGCAGTGGAACACCCCGCCGGAGCTGAACATCATCATCGTCGAGTCCGACCACGACGAGCCCGGTGGCGCGGGCGAGGCCGGGGTCGCGGCCACCGCGGGGGCGATCGCGAACGCCTACGCCCGCGCGGTCGGGAAGGTCCCCACCTACTTCCCGATCAACCACCTCGACCCGTTCCCCTTCGAGCCCAAGCCGCTCGTCCCCCCGATCCCCGAGTCGCCGGTCGACGGCCTCCGCTACACGTACTAGGAGCCGAGAAATGCCCACGCGCACCCTGCACCTCAACGGCGAGAAGGTCACCGTCGAGGCCGAGGACGACGTCCGCCTGCTCTGGGTGATCCGAGACCTCCTCGGCGTCACCGGCCCGAAGTACGGCTGCGGCATCAACGTCTGCAAGGCCTGCACCAGCCACATCAACGGCAAGGCGTTCAACCCCTGCTCGGTCCCGGTCTCCGACATCTCCGAGGACGACGAGATCACCACGATCGAGGGCCTGGCCGACGGCGACACGCTCCACCCGATGCAGCAGGCCTGGATCGACAACGACGTCGCCCAGTGCGGCTTCTGCCAGCCCGGCCAGATCATGGCCGCCGTCGCCAAGGTCCGGCAGTGCCGGAAGGAGGGCCGCGACGTCGACGACGCGGCCATCGAGGAGATCCGCAACATCTGCCGCTGCGGCACCTACAACCGCATCAGAGAGGCCATCAAGGCCGGATCGGAGAACATGTGAAGCGCGTGATCGGAGCGGCCCTGCTCGGCGCGGCCGCCGTCCCCCTGACGTCGGGCGTGGCGATGGCCGCCGAGCAGGCCCCGGCGCAGGACGTGCAGAGCCCCCTGCAGGGCGCCTCCGCGACCCTGGCGACGGGCGAGCAGATGGTCGCCCAGTTCGTCGACGCGAGCAACGGCAACGGCCCCACCGGCGCCGACGGCGTCGAGACGGAGATCCCGGCCCCGGACTACCGCTTCGTCGAGGGCCCCGCAGGCGGTCTCCTCAACGGCCCCTTCGACTGACCTCCCCCTCTATTACGCACGAACGGCACTTTTGTGCGCACCTAGCGCACGAAAGTGCCGTTCGTGCGCTACCGGTGGGCTCAGGGCGACGTGCTGAGCTACAGGCCGCCGGTGTTGAGGAGGAGGTTCGGGGTGCCCCCCGTGCCTCCGTCCTCGATCACGCCCGGCGTGGCGTTGTCGATCATCCACTGCTTGATCGTCGCGCTCGGGGTGTCGCCGCGGGCCTGCTTGTAGAGGGCGGCGACACCGGCGACGAACGGCGCCGCCATCGAGGTGCCCGTGTAGGACGCCGTCCGGCCGCCGGGGACCGGCGCCACGATGCTGGTTCCCGGTGCGTACAGGCCCACGCACGGACCCGTGCTCGACGACGTGTTGCGCTCGTCCTCGCGCGTCGAGTTGGCCACGACCATCACCCCGGGTGCCGCGCGCGGGGCGACCTGGCAGTCGTTCCGGCCGTTGTTGCCCGCCGAGGCCGCCACGAACACGTTGTCGTTCACGAGGTTCGTGACCGCGGACAACAGCGCGTCCGACGGGCCGTAGCTCCACGACATCACCGCGACCGCGGGCCCGCCGGAGTGGTTCTGCAGCACCCAGTCCAGGCCGCCCAGCAGCGAGGACAGCGTGCCGGAGCCGTTGCAGTCCAACACCTTCACCGCGCGGACCGCCGCGTCCTTCGCCACCCCGTAGTCGGTCGAGGCGGCGATCCCGCCGACCACGGTGCCGTGGCCGTCGCAGTCGGTGTCCTGGCCGTCGATCGTGTTGGTGCCCCAGCTCGCGCGGCCGCCGAATTCCGGGTGGGTGACGTCGACGCCGGTGTCCACGACGTAGACGGTGACGCCCTGGCCGGTGGCGGTGGTGGTGTAGCGGCCGTCGAGCGGGAGGGTGCGCTGGTCGATGCGGTCCAGCCCCCAGTTCGGCGGGTTCTCCTGCGTGCCCTCCGTCAGCCCCGGGGGGAGCAGCGGCTGCGCGCGCGGCCCGATCGGGTCGATCCGGCGGTCCGGCTCGATGCCGAGCACCCCGGGCAGCCCCCGCAACCGGGCGAGCTGCTCCGCGGTGAGCCGCGCGGCGAACCCGGTGACGGCCCGGGTGAAGTGCGCCTTCGGCGTGACGCCCACGACGCTCGCGGCGCGCACCGCCTCGTCCGCGGACTCCGCCAGCACCACGTAGTCCCCCGCCACCGACACGACCACCGGCGGACTCGCGTACGCCGCGGTCCCCGCCAGGGACAGCAGCGCCACGACGAGTCCGACGCAGAGGGGCCGCACCAACCGGGAGATCACGGACAGCGACGCTACGGTCCGCGTCCGAGGAAACACAGGTACACGATAGTGGCCTGGGTGACTGCAGTGACCGATGTGGTGACTATCGGTTGCGAGGTCGGCGCGACTGTGAACGGGTACCCCGGGAGATGACCGACATCGTGCGCCCCGACCCGCTGCACTGGGTCGCGTACGCCTTCGGCGCCGGGCTGCCCGCACGGAACCGGACGTGGGTCCTGTGGGACGTCACCGCGCCGACCTGGGCGCTGCGCCACCTCGCGCGGGCCCTGGTCCAGCTGGCCCCGTTCACCGCCGTCCTGCTGCTGTTCCTGCCGTTCCCGCTCTGGGTCCGGCTGGCAGGCGTCGGCATGGGGGTCGCGATCGGGCTGCTCTACTCGTTCGCCTGGATGGAGGCCTCCGCCGAGCATCGGGTGATCAAGGCGGGCTATCCCGAGGGCACCGCCGCCGCGACCCGCCGCGAGCGCCGGCGCACGGGCGGTGGCGCCGCCCGCTGACGGTACTCAGACGGGGTGGATCTGCACCTCGGTGGCCTTCACCGCGAACCAGAGGTCCAGGCCCGGCTCGGCGACGAGATCGGCGACCGCGGCGGGCGTCACGTCCGCCGCGAGGCCCTCCAGCCACTCCGGGCCGCCCGGCCGGGGCGCCGCCCGCAGCCGGACGACGTCCCCGCGCGGCTCGATCGACGCCAGCCGCACGGGCAGGACGTTGCGCGGGCTGCCGTGCGGCTCGTCGGCGAACACCGACACCGCCGACGGCGGGAAGACCGCCACCACGGGCTCACCGGTCCCGGGATCGCCATCGGTCTCCCCGGCCGACAGCACCGCCTGCGGGCGACGGCCCGCGATCACGACGCCGTCGTCCGTCCGCAGGGTGTCCCCCGCCCACACCCCGGGGATCAGGTCGAGGCCCGCGATCCGCGCCGCGAACGCGCTGCGGGGCCGCGCCAGCACCTCCCGGGTGGCCCCCTGCTCCACGACCCGCCCCCCGCTCAGCACGACGACCCGGTCGGCGAGCACGAGCGCGTCGAGCGCGGAGTGGGTGACCAGGACGGCGGTCTGTTTCCCGTCCCGGATCACCCGGCGCAGCAGGGCGCGCATGGCCGGGGCCGCGTCGATGTCCAGGGCGGCCAACGGCTCGTCCAGCAACAGGAGCTCGGGTCCCGGGGCGATCGCGCGGGCCAGCGCCACCCGCTGCTGCTGCCCGCCGGAGAGCTGCGCGGGCTTGCGGTCGACCAGCCCCGAGACGTCCGGCAGGACGTCGGTGAGCAACCCGCGCGCCCGCTCCTGCGCCTCCCGCTTGGACACCCCGTGGGCGCGGGGTCCGAACGCGACGTTCGCCAGCGCCGTCAGGTGGGGGAAGAGCAGCGCCTGCTGCGCGAGCAGCCCGACCCCGCGCCGGTGCGGCGGGACGAACACCCCCGCGGCCACGTCCGTGACCGTGCGGTCCCCGACCCGGACGTGCCCCGAGTCCGGTCGCAGCAACCCGGACAGCACGCCGAGCAGCGTGGACTTGCCCGCACCGTTCGGCCCGAGCACGGCCACGACCTCCCCGGCCCCCGCGGTGATCGCGACGTCCAGCGCGAAGTCGCCCCGGTCCAGCCGGACGGCGAGGTCGAGGCTCACGTCAGCCCCTCGCTCCCGCGCGGGCGGCCCAGCACGATCACCACGATCGCCACGACGACGAGTAGCAGCGACAGCGCGACCGCCCCGTCGACGTCCGTCTCCCGCTCGAGGTAGACCAGCAGCGGCAGGGTCCGGGTGGTGCCCTGCAGGCTGCCCGCGAAGGCGATCGTGGCCCCGAACTCCCCCATGCAGCGTGCGAAGGCCAGCACCGCGCCGGACATCAGGCCGGGCAGCACCAGCGGGATCGTCACCCGTCGGAAGGCGAGGCCCGGCGAGGCGCCGAGGGTCGCGGCGACCGACTCGTACCGGCGCCCGGCGGTGCGCAGGGCCCCCTCCAGCGACACGACGAGGAACGGCAGCGCGACGAAGGTCTGCGCGAGCACCACGGCCGCCGTGGTGAAGGGGACGGTGATGCCGAACCAGAGGTCCAGCGCGCGCCCGACCAACCCGGTGCGCCCCACCAGGAACAGCAGCGCCAGCCCACCGACCACCGGCGGCAGCACCAGCGGCAGCAGCACGACCGATCGCACCGTGCGCAGCCCCGGCATCCGGGAGCGGGCCAGCACGACGGCCAGCGGGCCCCCGAACAGCACGCACAGCACCGTCGAGACCGCCGCGGTCTCCAGGGAGAGCCGCAGGGCGTCCAGCGCGGCGTCGGAGAGCAGCAGCTCCGGCATCCGGGACCAGGACGCGCGCTGCACCAGCCCGAGCACGGGCAGCACGATCAGCAGGAACGCGACCCCGGCCGGGATCCAGACGAACCACGGCAGCCCGACCGTCTCCTCGTGGCGACGGTCGGGTCGCCGGGTCCGGGTCGTCGGCGCGCTCACCGGGGGATCATGGCTTCCCGAAGCCCTGTGCGCCCAGCACGGAGCCGCCCTCGGTGCCCTCGACGAGCTGGACCCACCTCCGGGCGAGGTCGGCCTGGGGGGCGTCCTTGACGACGGCGATCGGGTAGTCGGTCCTCGCCTGGGACGACTCGGGGAAGCTCACGCCCTGGACCCGGCCCTTCGAGGCGTTGACGTCGGTGACGTAGACCAGGCCCGCGTCCGCGTTGCCGGACGAGACCTTGGAGAGGACCGACTTCACGTCCGGCTCCTCGGAGACCGCCGGGATGTCGATCCCGGTGGCCTTCTCGATCCTGGCCGTGGCCGAGCCGCACGGCACCTGCGGCGCGCAGACGACGGTCTTGAGCTCCGGCTCGGCGAGGTCCGCGAACGCCGCGATCGCCTTGGGGTTGCCGGGGGCGGTCGCGATCTGCAGGACGTTGGTCGCGAACACCGTGGGTGCGGCCGCGGTGAGCTGCGCGTCCGTGACCGTCTTCATCGTCGCGTCGCTGGCGGCGGCGAAGACGTCCGCGGGTGCGCCGTTGACGATCTGCTGGGCCAGGTCGGACGAGCCGCCGTAGTTGAGCACGACGTCGACGCCCGGGTTCTGCGCCTCGAAGGTCTTCTCCAGCGCGGTGAACGACTCGGTGAGCGAGGCGGCGGCGAAGACCGTCAGGGTGCGCGACTCGGCGGCGCCCCCGCTGCTCGGGGCCTGCGACGGCGAGCTGCACGCCGCGATGGCCACGGCCAGACCTGCGACGCCGCAGACGAGCAGACGCTTCATGAGCTTCCTCCGGGGATCTCCACCACGACGTCCGTGGACTCGATGACGGCGACCGCCGTCGACCCGGGTCCCGACCCGAGGTCGCGGACCGCCTCACTGCTCATGGGCGAAGGCGTCCGCGGCGGCGGGCGTATGCCCCGCGTCGACCCACCGACGCACGGTGTCGTCGCTGACTCCGAGCAGCCGGGCTGGCTCGGTATCCGGAACTGCGGCACGGTGCGGATCCTATGTCCGCGGATGCGTGGATATCCAGCGGGCTTTGTTAATGCATCTGCATTGTGGTCTCATGTGCGCGTGGACTTCGAACCGAGCGCCGTCGCTGCCGACTACGCCAAGCGCATGCGTGCGTTCCTGGACGAGGAGGTACTCCCCGCCGAGGCCGCGTACGACGCGTTCCGGGCCGAGCGGCGAGGCACGCCGCAGGAGTGGGACCTGCCCCCGGTCGTCGAGGAGCTGAAGGCCAGGGCTCGCGAGCGGGGCCTGTGGAACCTGTTCCTGCCCGCGGTCTCCGGGCTGTCCAACCTGGACTACGCCGCCGTGGCGGAGGTGTCCGGCTGGTCGCCGGTCATCGCACCCGAGGTGATCAACTGCCAGGCCCCGGACACCGGGAACATGGAGACGCTGCACCTGTTCGGCACGCCCGAGCAGAAGGAGCAGTGGCTCACCCCGCTGCTCGAGGGCGAGATCCGGTCCGCGTTCGCGATGACCGAGCCTCAGGTGGCGTCGTCGGACGCGACGAACATCGAGACCCGGATCGACCGGGACGGCGACGACTACGTCATCAACGGCCGCAAGTGGTGGATCTCCGGAGCGGCGGACACGCGCTGCCAGATCTTCATCGTGATGGGCAAGACCGACACCGAGGCGGCCCGGCACCGCCAGCAGTCGATGGTGCTCGTGCCGCGGGACACCCCCGGCGTGGAGATCACCCGACACCTGCCGACCTTCGGCTACCAGGACCAGCACGGGCACTCCGAGATGCGGTTCACCGACGTCCGGGTGCCCGCGACGAACCTGCTCGGCGAGGAGGGCGGCGGGTTCGCCATCGCGCAGGCGCGCCTCGGGCCGGGCCGGATCCACCACTGCATGCGGCTGATCGGGATGGCCGAGCGCGCGGTCGAGCTGATGGTGCGCCGGGCGAAGGACCGGGTGGCGTTCGGCCGCCCGCTGGCCGAGCAGGGTGTGGTGCGCGAGCAGATCGCGTTGTCCCGCATGGAGATCGAGCAGGCGCGCCTACTGGTGCTCAAGACCGCCTGGCTGATCGACCGCTACGGCGCCAAGGGCGCGGCCACGGAGATCGCCTCGATCAAGGTCGTGGTGCCGCGGATGGCGTGCACGGTCATCGACCGCGCCATGCAGGTCCACGGCGGCGCGGCGATGAGCGACGACACCCCGCTCGCCTACTTCTACACCTGGGCCCGCGCCCTGCGCTTCGCCGACGGCCCGGACGAGGTCCACATCCGCTCCGTCGCCCGCGAGGAGCTGGGCCGCCACTGACCCGACCGCGCTGAGAGCACGTTTCGTGTTGTCAGCGCGGTCCGACTCACGCTGAGAGCACGTTTCGTGCGGTCAGCGCGGCATGATCGCCGGTTCCGTGCGCTCAACGCTGTCCGCACCGCGCCGAGAGCACGAGACTGGGCCGATGGACCCGTTCGCCGACGCCCTGCACCGCGCGACCGCTGCCGCCCTCGCCTTCCGGGCGGGGGTGGCCGAGCGCCCGGTGGGGCGACCGGTGGACCCCGCGGGCCCGGGGTTCGACGGCCCCCTCCCCCGCACCGGCACCCCGCCCGGTGAGGTGGTCGACGCGCTGGTGGCGGCGGCGGAGCCCGGGTTGGTCGCGAGCGTCGGGCCGCGGTACTTCGGGTTCGTGGTCGGCGGGGCGCTGAGCTCGGCGACCGCCGCGGACGTCCTCGCCGCGGCCTGGGACCAGAACGCCTTCACCGCCGTGATGTCCCCGGCCGCGGCGGCCGCCGAACGGACCGCGGGGCGGTGGCTGGTGGAGCTGCTCGGCCTGCCGTCGACGGCCTCGGTCGGGTTCGTGACCGGCGGCCAGGCCGCGAACACGGTCGGGCTCGCCGCGGGCCGCCACCACGTGCTGGCCGCCGCGGGCTGGGACGTCGAGGCGGACGGCCTGGGCGGCGCCCCGCCGCTCCGGATCGTGGCGAGCGAGGAGCGGCACGCCACCGTGGACCGCGCGGCCCGGCTGCTCGGCCTGGGCCGCAACGCCGTGGACCCCGTGTCGACACGACCGGACGGCGCGATCGACGTCGCCGACCTGGCCCGGGTCCTGCGCACGGGGAGCGGCCCCGCCGTCGTCTGCCTCCAGTCCGGGAACGTGAACACCGGCGCCTGCGACGACCTGCGCGCGGCCGTGGCGGTGGCCCGCGAGCACGGCGCCTGGGTGCACGTCGACGGCGCCTTCGGCCTCTGGGCCGCGGCCGCCCCGACACTCGAGCACCTCGTCGACGGCCGCGAGCTCGCCGACTCCTGGGCGTGCGACGGCCACAAGTGGCTCAACGTCCCCTACGACTGCGGGTTCGCGATCTGTGCCCACCCGGCGACCCACGCCGCGGCGCTCGGCTACACCGCCGCCTACCTCCCCGGCGCGGGGGACGCCCAGCTCGGCGACCTGGTCCCGGAGTCCTCCCGGCGCGCCCGGGGCTTCGCGGTCTGGGCGGCGCTGCGCGAGCTCGGCGCGGACGGGGTGGCCGAGGTCGTCGAACGCGGCCACCGGCTGGCTCGCCGGTTCGCCGACCGCCTCGCCGCGGGCGGCGTCGAGATCCCCGCGCCCGTGGTGCTGAACCAGGTGCTGGCGGGGTTCGGCGACCGGACGGACGAGGTAATCGCGGCGGTCCAGGCGGATGGCACCTGCTGGGCGGGCGGCACGACCTGGCGCGGGCGGCGGTGGATGCGCCTGTCGGTCAGCAATGCCACCACCGCCGAGGAGGACGTCGACCGCTCGGCCGCCGCGGTCCTCCGCATCGCCGCCCGCTGACCCCTCGCGCCGCCCCTCGAGACGTCCGGACGCGCGACACCACCGCCCGCGAGTCTGGGAGGGGACGCCGGCGCGGCCACCCCCGCGATCGGCATCCTCGAGACCGAGGTGTGGGGCACCCCATCCCGCCCGGAGAGTGATCCTCACCTTCCGGACAGGACGCCCGCCCGCTCCTGCGCCCCGCCACACCTTCTGACTCCGCATCTGCGGAGCCTCTGACCTGCCGTTTCGAGCCGCGCCGTGGAGAACGGTGTCGACGGCTACCCTCGTGGTGTGACGGCTTCCAACACGGTCCCCCTGGGTCTCCCCGCCCTGCGGAGCGCTCCTCCCGCGGACCCGTCACGACCGGCCGATCCACGCCTGGTGGACACCTTCGGCCGGGTCGCGACGGACCTGCGGATCTCCCTCACCGACCGCTGCAACCTGCGCTGCACCTACTGCATGCCCGCCGAGGGCCTGGACTGGATGCCGCGCGAGGAGCAGCTCACCGACGCCGAGCTGATGCGGCTGATCACGATCGCCGTGCGGGACCTCGGCATCCACGAGCTGCGCTTCACCGGCGGCGAGCCGCTGCTGCGCAAGGGCCTCGAGGAGCTCATCGCCGCGTCCGCCGCGCTCGAGCCGCGCCCGGACATCTCGTTGACCACCAACGGGATCGGCCTCGCGCGCCGCGCCGAGTCGCTGGCCGCGGCCGGGGTCAACCGGCTCAACGTCTCGATGGACACCCTGCGCCCCGAGCGGTTCGCGACCATCACCCGCCGGGACCGCCTGTCCGACGTGTTGGACGGGCTCGCCGCGGCCCGCGCCGCCGGACTGAACCCGGTCAAGATCAACAGCGTGCTGCTGCGCGGGATGAACGACGACGAGGCCGCGGACATGCTCGCGTTCGCCGTCGAGTACGGCTACGAGCTGCGGTTCATCGAGCAGATGCCGCTGGACGCCCAGCACGGCTGGGAGCGCAGCGAGATGATCACGGCGGGCGAGATCATGGAGCGGCTCTCCGCCCGGTTCACGCTGACGCCGGACGGCGAGGCCCGCGGCGGCGCCCCGGCCGAGCGCTACCTGGTCGACGGCGGCCCGGCCCGGGTCGGCGTCATCGCCTCGGTCACCCGGCCCTTCTGCGGCGCCTGCGACCGCACCCGGCTCACCGCGGACGGCCAGGTCCGCTCCTGCCTGTTCGCCCGCACCGAGACCGACCTGCGCGCGCTGCTGCGCGGCGGGTCCACGGACGCCGAGATCGCCGAAACCTGGCGGATCGCGATGTGGGGCAAGCTCGCGGGCCACGGCATCGACGACCCCGGCTTCCTGCAGCCGGACCGCCCGATGAGCGCGATCGGCGGCTGAGGAGGATGCACCCGTGACCCAGACCCTGACCCGCACCGTCGAGGTCCGCTACTTCGCCGCCGCCAGGTCGGCCGCGGGCCGCGACTCCGAGACCGTCGACGTCCCGGCGGGCGCCACCGTCGCCGACCTGGCGACCCTGCTCACCGAGCGGAACGGCCCGGAGTTCGCCAAGGTCGTCGGCCGCTGCTCGTACCTGCTGGACGAGGTGGCCGTGCGCGATCACGACCGCGAGATCCCGCAGGGCGCGGTCGTCGACGTCCTCCCCCCGTTCGCCGGGGGCTGACCACGGGCTGCGGGCCCCTCGACACGACGCCGGCCTGCCGCCGCAGCACCTCACCCGGCTGCACCGGGGAACCATCCCGCCCCAGCCCCGAGCAGACGTCGAAACGCCGACAGGGTTCACACCTGCACACCCGTGATCACGCGCTGCGGTAGGAGGGTGCCGGCTCCGGCACCGGCGAACCGCACCCGGCGATCGCTGCGCGAGGGACCACGTGCCTGCCGCGGATCACCGGGACAATGGCCGGTCATGACGGTCTACTGGGTCAACACGTTCACCGCCGTCCACGACGAGGAGCGCATGCGGCGCTACGCCGCGCTCGCCGGACCGGCGATGCTCGCGGGCGGCGGGCGGTTCCTCGCCCGGGGGAACCCGGTCGACGTGCTGGAGGGGTCGGCGCTGCGGACGACCGTCATCGCGTTCCCGGACGCGGCCGCCGCGCGGGCCGCCTACGAGTCCGCCGCCTACCAGGAGGCCCTGCGCGTCCTCGGGGACTCCGCGACCAGGGAGATCCGCGTTCTCGCCGCCGTCGAGGAGTGACGCCCGGGCCTCACTCCGCCAGGGAACGGAAGGACGGCCAGTGCCCGCCCGCAGTGGTGGTCGACTCCGCCGCGAGGACGGCGTGCACGACCGCCCGGCTCACCACGGCGGCGGCCGCGGCGTGGAGCGCGAAGAGCCCCTCGGGTCCGGGGGTCGGGCGGCCCCCGGTGGCGAGGCCGAAGATCGTGTCCCCGTCCATGACGGTGTGCACCGGATCCAGGGCGCGGGCGTAGCCGTCGTGGGCCACCGTGGCGAACCGGCCGCAGCCGGTCTTGTCCAGCGCGGCGTCGGTGGCGACCACCGCGAGGGTCGTCGCGGTGCCGGGGGTCGGAGCGGAGGCTCGGCGCTGCACCTCGGCCAGCCGCTCGAGCGAGGCGCGGAGCTGCGGGAACTCCTCCGGGAGCCCGTGGCGGGCGCCGAGCAGCTCACCCGTCGCGGGGTGCACGGGCGAGCCCACCGCGTTGACGGCCACCAGTGCGCCGACGGTCGTGCCGTCCGGCAGCACCGCGCTCGCCGTGCCGATCCCGCCCTTCAGCCCGCCCGCGACGGCCCCGCGGCCGGCGCCGACCACGCCCATCTCGACGGGCCCGGCGGAGGCGGCGTCGTAGGCGGCGGCGCCGGTCGCGGCGGTGGGCCGGGCGTCGAACCGGCCGCCGCGGCCGAGGTCGAACAGCACCGCGGCGGGCACGATCGGCACCGGCCCACCGGGCACGGGGAAGCCCTCACCCGCCGCCTCCAGGCGCTCCATCACACCGTGCGCCGCGGCCAGCCCGTAGGCGCTGCCGCCGCTGAGCACGATCGCGTGGACGCGGTCCACGGTGGCCCCGGGTCGCAGCAGGTCGGTCTCGCGGGTGCCGGGGGCCGCGCCGCGGACGTCGATCCCGGCCGCGGCGCCGCCTGGTGGGCAGACGACGACGGTGGTGCCGGACAACCCGTCCGCGAGCGCGGCGTGCCCGACCCGCAGGCCTGCGACGTCGGTGAGGGCGTTGAGAGGTCCGGGCCGCATGCCTGCAGTCTCCCGCGCCGCCGGGTGCGCCGGCGACCGGGCCACGCGGGGCGGGACAGGCTCAGTCCCGCTCGACCCGCACGTCCCCGACCGGGACCGCACCGTCGCACCGCACGTCCACCCGGACCTCCGAGTCGTCCACCGTGGACTCGAAGGTGACTCGCGGCCCGCCGTCCTCCCGCTCGTTCTTCGACTCCCACCCCTGCGCCGGGCTCACCGACACGATCTGCGGACCCGGGCAGGAGGCGACGACCGTCCCGCCCGGTGCCGCCGACACGACCGCCGCCGAGCCGGGAGCGTCCGACACGGGTGCCACCGGGGAGGGGGCGGGCTCGGCGGACAGCCGTGCGTCGACCTCGGCGGCGGTGAGCGGCCGCGGACCCGCCGAGGTGATCCCGCTGCCGACCCCGCCGACCGCCCAGAGCCCGGCCAGGACGGCGGCCGCCGCGACGACCGCCCAGAGCGCGACCAGGCCCGCGGATCGGATCATGGGGGGCAGTCTCCCCGGCGCGGGGTTAACGGCCGGCTAAGGCGCCCCTATCGGGGTCCTGCGCGGGCCCCGGTCCGGGGCGTCCGTGGCCTACGGTTCCGCTGTGGCCCAGGTACTCCTCGTCGAGGACGATCCGGCGATCCGGACCGCGCTGATCCGCGGGCTCACCGAGCGCGGACACGCCGTGGACTCCGCCGCCGCGGGCATGGCGGGCCTGCAGGCGGCGGTCGGCAACGCCCCGGACATCGTGGTGCTCGACCTCGGCCTGCCGGACGTCGACGGCACCGTCGTGCTGCGGATGCTGCGCGGCGCCAGCCGGGTCCCGGTGATCGTCGCGACCGCCCGGGACGACGAGCAGGAGATCGTCGCCGTGCTCGACGCCGGCGCGGACGACTACCTGGTCAAGCCCTTCGGCGCCGCCCAGCTGGACGCCCGGATCCGCGCGGTGCTGCGCCGCGGGGACGGGGCGCGCCCGGACGAGACCGTGGTCGTCGGCGGGCTGCGGGTCGACCCGCGCGGGCGGCGCGCCGTGCTCGACGGCCGCGAGCTCGACCTCACCCCGCGCGAGTTCGACCTGCTGCACCACCTGGCGGCGCGGGCGGACGAGGTCGTCGGCAAGCGCGAGCTGCTGACCGAGGTCTGGCAGCTGCCCTACGGCGGCGCGGACAAGACGGTCGACGTCCACCTGTCCTGGCTGCGGCGCAAGCTCGGCGAGACCGCGCAGGCGCCGCGCTACCTGCACTCGGTCCGCGGGGTCGGCGTGAGGGTGTCCGCTCCCGATGCGTAGGCGGGTCCTGCTCCTGGTCGCGGCGATCACCACGCTGCTGCTGCTGGCGTTCCTCGTCCCGCTGGCCGTGCTGGTCCGGACCGTCGCCGAGGACCGTGCCGTGGCGACGGCGACCGCCGAGGCCCAGTCGCTCGTCCCGCTCGTCGCCACCACCGACCGCGAGTCGCTGCGACTCGCCGTGGAGCAGGTGTCGGGGGTCGCCGTGTTCCTCCCCGACGGGACGGTGCTCGGCTCGGCGGACCGGACGCCGCTGGTGGAGCTGGGATCCCGCGGGGTCAGCGCCTCGGCGGAGGTCCCGGGCGGGCGGGAGATCGTCACCGCGGTACGGGACCGGTCCGGGGCGGGCGGGGCGGTGCGCGCCTTCGTCCCCGACGCCGAGCTGACCCGCGGGGTCGCCCGGTCCTGGCTGATCCTCGCCGCGCTCGGGGTGGCGCTGCTGGCCGTCGGGCTGCTGCTCGGCGACCGGCTCGCCCGTGCCTTCGTGCGCGGCGCGACCGACCTGGCGGGGGTGTCGGAGCGGCTCGCCCGCGGCGAGCTGCAGGCCCGCGCCGATCCCGCCGCGCCCGGCGAGCTGGGCTCGGTCGCCCGCGCGCTCAACGGCCTGGCGGCCCGGATCAGCGAGCTGCTGCACGAGGAGCGGGAGTCCGTCGCGGACGTCGCGCACCGGGTGCGGACACCGCTGACCGCCCTGCGGCTGGAGGCCGAGTCGCTGGGAGACCCGGCCGAGGCCGCGCGGATCGGCGCCGCGGTGGACGAGGTCGCCCGCGCGGTGACCGGCGCGATCGCCCAGGCCCGGCAACGCGGCGGCGACACCGGGAACGCGGATGCCGCCGCGGTCGTCGCGGAGCGGGTGGCGTTCTGGGCCGTCCTGGCGGAGGACACCGACCGGCCGGTGACCGTGGACCTCGCCCCCGGGCCGCTGCCCGTCGCGATCGGTCGCACCGACCTCGCCGCGCTGGTCGACGCCCTGTTGGGCAACGTCTTCGCCCACACCCCGGACGGCACCGCCTTCGCCGTCCGGCTGCGCGCCACCGGGGCGGGCGCCGAGCTGGAGGTCGCCGACGCCGGCCCCGGTCCGCCCGATGCGAAGGTCCTCGGCCGGGGGGTCAGCGGCGCGGGC
This sequence comes from Pseudonocardia xishanensis, assembly GCF_039541715.1. Classification (NCBI taxonomy): domain Bacteria; kingdom Bacillati; phylum Actinomycetota; class Actinomycetes; order Pseudonocardiales; family Pseudonocardiaceae; genus Pseudonocardia; species Pseudonocardia xishanensis. The sequence continues at coordinate 89,886 of NZ_BAABGT010000022.1, read as the reverse complement.
TCCACGGGGCTGGGCCTGGACATCGCGCGACGCAGCGCGGAGCGGTCGGGGGGTGGGCTGCGGCTGGAGTCGGCGGGCGGGTTGCGGGTGGTCGTGGAGCTCGGGCGCGGCTGACCGGCCCGGGCACCCCTCGGCGGCGGAGGCCCGGTTGAGACGGTGGCGCGGCGGCCGGGCCGTCCTGGCGGGGCTCAGCGGCGGGCGCTCGCGGGGTCCCCGCGCTCCGCGGGAGCGACCGCGCGCCGGTCGAGAAGGATCGTCGAGGTCAGTGCCCCGCCGAGCCCGCGCCGATCGGCGGTGGCGAGAATTCCGATCAGTCCGGCCAGGCCCCACAGCCCCGCCCACCCACCGGAGGACTCCAGGCCCTGGAGCAGCACGTAGCCCCCGGTCCCGAGCAGGCTCCGGGCGAGCAGGACGGCCCGGCCGGGGACGCCGCCGTCGCGCAGGGCGGGGCGCAGCAGCACCGCCCGCTGCCCCGGCGTCCCGCCGCGGCCCCGCATCGGGAGCAGCACGAACAGCAGCGCGAACGGCACCCAGGTCCCCAGCAGCGTGCTCGCCGAGGACACCCACGGCGCCTGCCCGTCCCCACCCGCCAGCAGCACGACGGCGGCGAGCCCTGTCGCGAGCAGCGCCCCGGTCAGCCAGGCCCCCAGCAGGTCGCAGACGACCCCGAGCAGCCTGCGCGGGATCGTGACCGGGCGCGGCGCGCCCGGCTCGCCTGCGAGGCGCTGGCCGGGCACGAACCGCAGCAGGGGCGCGACCAGCCCGCCGAGCAGGGCGCCCGCGGTGTTGGCGATCAGGTCGTCGACGTCGAACAGCCGGTACGGGCAGGGGTAGAGGAACCAGACGCCGGTGAGCTGGGTGACCTCGATCAGCGCCGAGACCGCGGCGCCCGCGAGCGTCACCGTGAGCACCGAGCGGCGCCCGAGGTGGCGCAGCAGCGCGCCGAGCGGAACGAAGAGCGCGACGTTGAACAGCACCTGCAGCGCCGCGGGATTGCGCAGCGGGTTCGCCATGTCGTAGGTCGCGATGTCGGCCACGAAGGCGAACGGGTGCAGCTGCGCGCCTGCCCGGGCGATCCGGCTCGTGCACAGGGTGCCGTCGGAGGCGGGGAGCGGCAGCAGCGTGTAGGTGACGAGGGCCAGCGCGTAGACCAGCGAGGACGCGGCCAGCAGGGCGTGCCCCCAGCCGACCCGCCCGCGGCGGCGGTAGCTCGCGGCGACGTAGGGCACGAAGAGGGCGAGGGCGAGCACCACCCCGCCGCCGATGGCGAGCAGGGCGGGTACGAGCGGGTCGTTCACGGCGTCCAGCCTGGTCGTCGCGGCGGCCCGGCGCGTCCCCCCACCGGCTGATCATCGGGCCCGACCGGGCTTAGCCCCGCGTTAGGGGCTCGGCAGCGCGGTCTTGGTGATCATCGCGGAATCGTGCGGGGCACACCGGATGAAAGGACCTCCCCATGAAGACCCGACTGTTCGTCCTCGCGGGCGCCACCGCCGCCCTCCTCGTCGCCGCGGGCGGCATCGCCCTCGCCTCCAACGGCGCCGACGACCGGCCGATCGGCGCGGCGACCCTCGTCGCCCCGGCGCCCGCGGGCTCCCCGACGACCGCGGCCTCCCCAACGCCCGCGGCCTCCCCGACGACCGTCGCCCCCGCACCCGCTCCGACGCTCGACCGCGCCGCGGCCGAGCGCATCGCGCTGGACCACGTCGGCGGCGGGCGGATCACCGACGGCACCGAGCTGGAGTGGGAGCACGGCGCGCAGGTCTGGGAGGTGGAGGTGAACCACACCCGGGACCTGCACGTCGACGCCGCCTCCGGCGCGGTCACCCGCGACCGCCTGGACGACTGAGCCCCCGGCACCACACGCGAGAGGGCGCCCCCGCACGGTGTGGGGGGCGCCCTCTCCGCGTGCGCGAGCGGTCAGCTGGCGCGCAGCCGCCGCACGATCACGAAGATCGCCACCAGCACGGCGAGCACGCCCGCCACCGGCACGAGCCGCTTGATGACCGGGGCACCCGCGGTGTCCAGCAGGTCGATCGCGTCGATGTTGCTCTTGACCGGGGCCGGCTTGACCGGCGTGGTCGCGGCGGTCGGCGCGGTCGCGGAGGGCGACGGCGCGGCGGCCGCACCCGTCACCGTGGCCGCGGACTCCGGCTCCGGGTGCTCCTCGGTCAGCTTGTCCGCCAGGCACGAGGCGAACTGGCCGATGATCTTGTCCGCGACGTCCGAGATCACGCCGCGGCCGAACTGGGCCGGGCGGCCGGTGATCGTCATGTCCGTGGCCATCGTGACCTCGGTCTTGTCCGGACCGTCGGCCTTCATCGTGCCGGTGACCTTGGCCTTCGCCGTGCCGTTGCCACGCGAGTCACGACCGCTGGCGTCGATGACGACCGTGTGGTTCGCGTCGTCCCGGTCGATGTAGGTGCCCTTGCCCTTGTACGTCAGCGAGATCGGGCCGAGCTTGACCTTGACCGTGCCGGTGAACGAGTCACCGGTGTACTCGGTGAGGGTGGCACCGGGGAAGCAGGGGGCGACCGTCTCGGGGTTGTTCAGGGCCGCCCAGGCCGCCTCGATGGGCGCGGCGATCGTGAACTTGTTCTCCAGCTGCATGAGCTCCAGTCTCCTCGTCGCGAGCGCGTCTGTGGGAAAACGGGCGGACGCCCGCCCGGATGACCGGGCGGGCGTCCTACCCGTCTCGCGAGGTGCTCAGCCCGCGGCGGCCAACACCGCGCGGCCGGTGAGCACTCTGGCCAGGTGTTCACGGTAGTCCGCGGCGGCATCGGCGTCACTCGGAGCGGCGGTGCCCTCCGTGACATGTTCGGCCGCGGCCTTCGCCGCGTCCGCGGAGGCCTGCTGCCCGACGAGTGCGGCCTCGACCCCGCTCGCCCGGATCGGGGTGGTGCCCATGTTGGTCAGCCCGACCCGCGCCTCGGAGATCGACCCGCCGTCCACCTTCAGCGCCACGGCGATGGCCACCATCGACCACGCCTGCGCGACCCGGTTGAACTTCTCGTAGTGCGTCTTCCAGCCCGTGTACTTCGGGAACCGCATCTCGGTGAGGATCTCGCCCTCGCCGATCGCGGTGGTGAAGTAGTCCACGAAGAAGTCGCTCGCCGAGACCGTGCGCGTGCCGTCCGCGCCCGCGATCACGAACTCCGCCTCGAGCGCCAGCGCGACGGCGCCCAGGTCACCGGCCGGGTCGGCGTGCGCGAGCGCCCCGCCGAGGGTGCCGCGGTGGCGCACCTGCGGGTCCGCGACGGTCTCGGTGGCCTGCTGGAGCAGCGTGAGGTGCTGCTTCACCAGGTCGTCCCGCATGACGTCGTGGTGCGGGACCATCGCGCCGATGGCGATCCGGTCCCCCTCCTCGCGGATCTGCCGCAGCTCGGCGATCCCGCCGAGGTCGATGACCACCGACGGAGCCGCCATCCGCAGCCGCAGCACGGGGAGCAGGCTCTGCCCGCCCGCGAGGATCTTGGCGTCCTCCCCGCCCTCGCGCAGCGCCGTGACCGCCTCCGCGACGCTCGCGGGCTTGACGTAGTCGAACTTCGCCGGGATCACTGGACCTCTCCCTGGGGGTTGTTCGGGTCGATCGAGCCGAGGCCCGCGCCCGGCGAGTGGGTGTCGATCGGGGTCTCCTGGGTGGAGTGCCCCTGCGCGGCCTGGATGGCCCGCCAGACGCGCTGTGAGGTCGTCGGCATCTCGATGTCCTTGACGCCGAGGTGCCGCACGGCGTCGAGCACGCCGTTGACGATCGCCGGGGTCGAGGCGATGGTGCCCGCCTCGCCGACGCCCTTGACGCCCAGCGGGTTCGACGTGGCCGGGGTGCTCACGATCTCGGTCGTGAAGCTCGGCAGGTCGGCTGCGGACGGCAGCGTGTAGTCGACGAAGGTGCCGTTGACCAGGGTGCCCTGGTCGTCGTAGTTGGCCTCCTCGAACAGCGCCTGCGCGATGCCCTGGGCGAGGCCGCCGTGCACCTGACCCTCGGCGATGAGCGGGTTGACCACGTTGCCGATGTCGTCGACGCAGACGTACTGGCGCAGGGTGACCCGGCCGGTGTCGGTGTCGACCTCCATCGCCGCGAGGTGCGTGCCGTGCGGGAAGGAGAAGTTCTCCGGGTCGTACACGGCGTCCGAGTCCAGGCTCGGCTCGATGCCCTCGGGGTAGTCGTGCGCCATGAACGCGGCGAAGGCGATCTCCTGGATGGCCTTGCCCGCCCCGGTGCCCCGGACGGTGAACTGCCCGGCGTTGAACTCGATGTCGGAGACGTCCGCCTCGAGCATGTGCGCCGCGAACTTCTTCGCCTTCTCGATGACCTTGTCCGCGGCCATCGTGATCGCGATGCCGCCGACGACGAGCGAGCGGGACCCGTAGGTGTCCAGCCCCTTCGGCGAGGACGCGGTGTCGCCGTGCAGCACCTCGACGTCCTCGAAGGGCACGCCCAGCTTGTCCGCGACGATCTGGCTGAACGCGGTCTCGTGGCCCTGACCGTGGGCCGACGCCCCGGTGATCACCTCGACCTTGCCGGTGGCCAGCATGCGGATGCTGGCGGCCTCCCAGCCGCCCGCGCCGTACGCCAGCGACCCGAGGACGCGGGACGGGGCGAGACCGCACATCTCGGTGAAGGTCGAGATGCCGATGCCCAGCTGGACCCTGTCGCCGTTGGCGCGGCGCTCGGCCTGCTCACGGCGCAGCCCGTCGTAGTCGAAGAGCTCCTTGGCCCGGGCGGTGGCCTGCTCGTAGTCGCCCGAGTCGTAGGTCAGCCCGCACACCGTGGTGAACGGGAACTCCTCGTGCTTGATCCAGTTCTGCTCGCGCAGCTCCAGCGGCTCCCGGCCCAGCTCGACCGCCAGCTCGTCGATGATCCGCTCGATGCCGAACGTGGCCTCGGGCCGCCCGGCGCCGCGGTAGGCGTCCGTGAGCGTCTTCGTGGTGAAGACGTTCGTGGTGGAGAAGCGGTAGGCCGGGACCTTGTAGATCGCGTTGAACATGAACGCGCCCAGCACCGGCACACCCGGACCGACGAGGCCCAGGTACGCGCCCATGTCGGCGAGCAGCTTCACGTCCAGGCCGGTGATCGTGCCGTCCTTCTTGGCCGTGATCGTGATGTCCTGGATCTGGTCGCGGCCGTGGTGCGCGGTGAGCATGCACTCCGACCGGGTCTCGGTCCACTTGACCGGCTTGCGCAGCTTCTGCGCCAGCAGGACCGTCATCATCTCCTCGGGCAGCACACCGATCTTGCCGCCGAAGCCGCCGCCCACGTCCGGGGCGATGACGCGCAGCTTCGACTCCGGCACCCCGAGGGTCACCGTGGTCATGGTGCGCAGGATGTGCGGGACCTGGGTCGCGGCCCAGATGACGATCTGCTCGCCGGTCGGGTCGACGACGCAGGAGCGCGGCTCCATGAACGCCGGGACCAGCCGCTGCTGGCGGAACCGGCGCTTGACCACGACCTGGTCCGGGTCGGCCTCGGCCGCGGCGATGGCGTCGGACACCGAGCCGCCGGTGCCCGCCTCTCCGGAGTCGAAGACCCAGGTGGCGGACTCGTTGGTGCCCAGGTCGGGGTGGACGAGCGTGGCGCCCTCGGCGAGCGCGGCCTCCATGTCCAGCACCGGGTCCAGCGGGTCGTAGTCGACCTCGACGAGCTCGGCGGCGTCCTTGGCCTCGGCCAGCGTGCGGGCGACGACGACGGCGACGCCCTCACCGGCGAAGTGGACGGCGTCCTTGGCCAGGACCGGGCGCTGCGGAGCCTTCTGGTCCGGCGTGATCGGCCAGGCGCAGGGCATCCCGACGGCCTCGGCGCCCAGGTCGGCGAGGGTGTAGACGCCGTGCACGCCCGGGGCCTTCTTGGCCTCGGCGGTGTCGATGCTCAGGATCTTCGCGTGCGAGAGCGGGGAGCGGACGACGGCGACGTGCAGGCATCCCGACGGCGTGATCGAGTCGGTGTAGCGGGTCCGGCCGGTGATGAGCCGCGCGTCCTCCTTGCGGGTGCGCGACTTGCCGAACTCGAGGGCGGTGCTGTCAGCGGTGGCGGTCATGTCAGTCCCCTGCCACGGGTGCGGGCTGTTCGGTCGGCACGGATGCGCCGGGCTTCATCATCTGCGCGGCGCGCTGCACCGAGCGGACGATGTTCTGGTAGCCGGTGCAGCGGCAGAGGTTGCCCTCGATGCCCTCACGCACCTCATGCTCGTCGGGATCGGGGTTGTCGCCCAACAGATCCACGGCAGCCATGATCATCCCCGGCGTGCAGTAGCCGCACTGCAGGCCGTGGCACTCGTTGAACGCCTTCTGCACGGGGTGCAGCTCACCGTCGCGGGCGAGGCCCTCGATGGTCAGGACCTCCGCGCCGTCCGCCTGCACGGCCAGAACCGAGCAGGACTTCACGCTCTGCCCGTTCAGGTGCACGGTGCAGGCGCCACAGTTGCTGGTGTCGCACCCGACCACGGTGCCGGTCTTGCCCAGACGTTCCCTGAGGTACTGGACCAGCAACATGCGGGGCTCGACCTCGTCGGCGTAGTTCACGCCGTCGACGGTCACCCGGACCTCTGCCATGAGTCTTCTCCCAACCGCGGTGGTGGTCGCGTCCCTCGGGGAGAGCCGCCGGTCGCCCGGCGCTCTCGGGCCGCCCGCTGTGGCGGCGACCACATCACACTCCCGATCATCACAGCGTGCAAGACGGCTCCGGCCCGTGGTCGACGCGGCGACCCGGGCTTTCCGAGCGGGTTCCGCACCCGCGGAGGCGCCTCGCCTGATACTCCGCACACGCGGCTCCAAGAACCCCGGTCATTCACCTGACCGGAGCAACCCCCTTGGGGGGTGCACCCGGCCGGACGGGCAGGAGGGCGGCGGCGTCGCGATGGCGCAGGGCACCCCACCAGAGGCCGGAGCCGTAGGCCAGGTCGTCCAGCCGGTGGGCGACCAGGTGGGTGAGCGGGTCGATGCGGACGTCGGCGTCCCGGTCCCGGTGCGTCCACCAGTCCCCCAGCCCCTCGGCCAGCGCCGCGAGCAGGACCGCGCGCCTGGCCCGCCGGGACACCAGCGCGGCCAGGGCCGCGAGCGGCCAGTGGTGGCGCAGCAGCGCGTCGCCGACCTGGAGGGCCGCGCCGGAGAGCCCCAGGGAGGCGAGCCGGAGGGCGGCCCCGCGGGGGTGGTCGAGCCGGGTCAGCTTGCGGGACAGGCGTTGCGCGGCCACCGCGGTGATCGCCGCCGCGGCCGGGACGGACCAGCGGCGCTGAGCGAGCAGCGCCGCACAGGCCGCCGCCGTCCACGGACTGAGCACCATCGGCGGCACGGCGCCGTGGTGGCGGCGGGCGAGCGGGGCGGCGCCGGTGCCGTAGTAGGCCTTGCGCAGCCACCAGGCCGCGGGCTCGGTGCGGTGGTCGTGCGCGACGCGCGAGCGCGGCTCGTACCGCAGCCGATGTCCCTCGGCGTGCAGCCGCAGCACCAGGTCGACGTCCTCGGCCACGCGCATGTCCTCGTCGAACCCGCGCCCGACGGCCGCCTTCCGCACCAGCATCGCCGCGCTCGGCACGTACGCGACACGGCTGCGGGGCACGATCAGGGCGGGATCGGGCCCGAGGTCGAGGCTCGAGCGCACGGCCTCGTAGCGGCCGAGCGCGGACCGCAGCCGGGCCGCGGGGCCGCGCTCTCGGGCATCGGCGGGGTGGAGCGCGACGATCCGGGGGGCGACCAGCGCGACCGTCGGGTCGGCGAGGTGCTCCAGCAGGGGATCGAGCCAGTCCCCCTGCGGCACGACGTCCGAGTCCAGGAACATCACCAGCGGGGTGGTCGCCGCGGCGAGCCCGGCGTTGCGGGAGGCGCTGGGCCCCCGCGAGGTCTCGTGCCGGATCACGGTGCCGTGCGCGGCCTTCACCGTGGCGGCGAGGGCCTCCGGGTCGGCGCCCCCGTCGTCGACGACGACGAGCGCCACCTCCGAGGGCAGGGTCGCCACCAGCGCGTCCAGGGGCCGGTCCTTCACCGGCACGACGACCGTGACCTCACTTCTCGTCGGACCGCCGGGAATGCCGGGTGCGGGGTGGGCGAGCCCCGCGTCGAGCAGGGTGCGGGCGAGGGCGCGGGTCAGCGGGTCGACCACGGTCAGCTCGTCGCGGTCCCCGAGCACCGCCTGCGCCCTCGGTACGAGGTGCACCAACCGCGGGGGCGCCCCGCCGAGCAGCGCGGCCCCGCCGTCGGTCCCGGCCAACCGCCGCGCCCGCCGGTCCACCACCACCCGCATCCCGTCCGGCGGCCCGCTCGCACCCACCCCCCGATCCCACCACGCCCCGGCCCCGCCGACACCC
>NZ_BAABGT010000022.1:0-81553 GCF_039541715.1 Pseudonocardia xishanensis | reverse complement strand
CCCCGCGAGTCCCCCACTCCCGACCCCGAGTCGGACACCCCGCCGTCCGACGCCCGTCCTTCGGCGCGGTGTCCGGGGTCGTGGGACCCTTCCGCCGTGCGTGAAGCCCTGCCCGTCGACGCGGTCGCTCCGCTCCTCCCCCGCTACGGCGTGCGGTCGCTCGCCGAGGTGTTCCCCGCGGTGCTGGCGGCCCTCGGCGTGCCCGGCCCCGCCCCGGCGATCAGCCTGCCGCCCGTGCGCGCCGCCGCCGTCCTGCTGATCGACGGCCTGGGCTCGGAGCTGCTGCGCGACCACGCCCCCGACGCCCCGACCCTCGCCGCGCTCGCGGGCGAGCCGATGACCGTCGGGTTCCCGTCGAGCACCTCGATCAGCGTCACCTCGCTCGGGACGGGTCTGCCGCCCGGCGTGCACGGGGTCGTCGGCATCACCTTCCGGGCCTGCGAGGACCGGCTGCTCGACTCGTTGAAGTGGACCTCGCACGCCGAACCGGAGGCGACCGACCTGCGCGAGGCCCTGCCGCCGGAGCAGATCCAGCCGCACGACACCGCGCTGCAGCGCGCGGCGGCGGACCACGTCCGGGTCACCAGCGTGGGCCCGCGGTCCTTCCGCGGCTCCGGGCTGACCCGCGCGGCCCTGCGCGGCGGGCACTATGAGGGCGTGATCGCGCTCGGCGACCTGACCTCCGAGATCGTCCGCGCGTTGTCGGGGCCCGGCCGTCGGCTCGTGTACGGCTACCACGCCGACCTGGACACCCTCGGCCACCTGCACGGACCCGGGTCGACGCCGTGGCGCTTCCAGCTGCGCCAGATCGACCGGATGGTGGCCACCCTCGTGGAACAGCTGCCGCCGGACGCCCTGCTGCTGGTGACCGGCGACCACGGCATGGTCCAGGTGACCCGCCGCTACGACGCCGACCAGCTCACCCCGCTCCGCCTCGGCGTCCGCCTACTCGGCGGCGACCCCCGGGCCCGGCACGTCTACGTCCGCGACGGCGCCGTCGCGGACGTCCGCGCCGCCTGGCAGGACGTCCTCGGCGACGACGCGTGGATCGTGACCCGCGACCAGGCCATCGCGGAGAACTGGTTCGGCCCGGTGGCCGAGCACGTCCCCGAGCGCATCGGCGACCTGGTGGTGGCGCTGCGCGGGGTGGCCGGGGTGATCCGTTCGGTCGCGGAGCCCACGATCTCCCGGCTGCCCGGCCAGCACGGCTCGCTCACCGCCGAGGAGCAGCTGGTCCCCCTGATCCTGGCGACCACCGTGCGGTGAGAGTCTCCGGGTCGGCACTCACCGACGAGACGCGCTCTCACCGCAGCCTCGCGGTCTCCCCGTCCACGTCCCACCGCCTGACCGCCGCCGACGCCGCGGAGACCATCGCCGCCCACATCGCCTCGCCCTCGGCGACCGACGCTCCCCGCGGGTCGCCGAGGATCCCGTTCTCGCTCACGCCCGCCACCCCCCGCTCCCGCAGGATCGGCAGCAGCTCGCGCAGCGGCGCCGTCGCCCCCGGCTCCCGCTCCGGCCCCACCGAGCCCGGGTCCAGGGCCACCATCAAGGACGTCTCCGTCCGGCCCGCGTGCGCGTCTCCCGGTGCGGCACACGGCACCCACGCGACGTCGCGGCCCTCGTAGCGCAGTAGCCCGCAGGCCTCGACGAGCGACGCGACGTTCCCGCCGTGCCCGTTCACGAACACCACCCGCGCCGCCCACCGGCATGCCGAGCGGCCCAGCTCGACGAGCAGCAGCCGGAGTCCCTCGTGTCCGATGGAGACGGTCCCGGCGAACCCCTCGTGCTCCCCCGCCGCCCCGTAGGCGACCGCGGGCGCGAGCACCAGCCCCGGGTCCGCGTGTTCCAGCTGCGCCGCAACGTGTTCGGCCACCCGGAGGTCCGTCGTGAGCGGCAGATGGGGGCCGTGCTGCTCCACCGATCCGACGGGAACCAGGAGCGTGCGCGGTGGACCGTTGTGGACATCACGCCACGTGAGCGCCCCGATCAGCACGTCTGACCTGCGCGGACACGGTTGTCCACAGCAGCCGTCCACAGGTGGATATCACTCACAGGGCCACCGCCACTCGTTCGCCGTCACGGATCGCGGCGTCCATCCGCCGCGGCGCCAGGCAGTCCCCGATCCGGTGCACGCCGGGGCGCCCCCGCAGGGTCTCCCACAGCTCGTCGGCGGGCTGCGGCGGGACCGCCTCGACGACGGCGTCGACCTCTCTGACCCTCGTCCGCCCGGTCGGGTGGTGGACCAGCGTGACCCCCTCGCCGACGCCGGTGACGAGTGTGTCGGTCGTCAGCCGGACGCCCAGGTCGTGGGCGCGGCGGCGGAACCCCTCCCGGTCCAGCGTGAGCCCGAGATCCTGCCCGACGACCATCGCGGGCGTCACGACCTCGACCTCGCACCCTCGCTGGGCCAACAGCTCCGCGACGGAGGTCGCCTGGTGGAACCCCAGCTCGTCGACCACGAGCACGCGGCCGGTCGGGGCGGCGGTGCCGTCGAGGACATCGCACACGTCGAGCGCACCGGCCCAGCGCCGCGCGGGCCGGGCGCCGGTCGCCAGGACGACCACCTCGGCGTCGAGCTCCGGCTCGTCGTCGGTGATCCGTACACCGTTCGCCCCGCACTCCGCGACGAGGTCCCGCACGACGAACCCCAGCTCCGCCCGTCCGGGCGCGAGGGCCGCGAGCGCGAGCTGCCCGCCGAGCCTCCCCCGCTCGTGCAGCGTGACCCGGTGCCCGCGCGCGGCGGCGGTCGCGGCGGCCCGCAGGCCGGCGGGCCCACCCCCGACGACCGTGACCCGCCTCCTGGGCGGCCCCGGGGTCACCGAGCGACTCCCGTGCCGCCCGAGGGTCGACTCGCGCCCCGCCCGCGGGTTCACCGCGCAGCCGAGTGCCCGGTTCATGCCCACCCGCCCCACGCACTCCTGGTTGCACCCCACGCACGCCCGCTCGAACGCGGGCCCGGCGACCAACCCGCGCGCGAACCCGACGAGGTCCGCGTGCCCCTCGCGAAGCACCTGTTCGCCCTGCTCGCGCGTGGTGAACCGGCCGACGGCGACCACCGGGACCGACACTGCCGCGCGCACCGCGGACGGCACGTGCGTCGCATAGCCGGACGGGGTGTGCATCGACGGCTCCACCAGGTGCAGCGAGGACGTCGCCACGCCGATCGTCGTGTTGAGCAAGTCGACGCCTGCGGTCTCCAGCAGGGCACCCACCGCGGCGAGCTCCCCGACGGGGAGCCCCTCCTCCTGCCCCAGCCGGACCGCCAGCACCCGGTCCCCGAGCTCCGCGCGCACCGCCCCGACGATCCGCAGCAGCAGCCGAGCCCTGTTCCGCAGGGGGCCGCCGTGCTCGTCCGAGCGGTGGTTCGTCGCCGGGGACAGGAAGCAGCGCACCAGCGACGCCTGCGAGCACTGCAGCTCGACGCCGTCGAGCCCCGCCGCGACGACGTGCCTCGTGACCTGCGCGTACCCGGCCACGATCACGTCGAGGTCGGACTCGGTGAGCTCGACCGGCACCTCGCGGAACATCGGGTCCGGGAGCGGCGACGGACCGCGGACGGGCGCGCGCGAGTACATCCCGGAGGCCTGCGGCCCGTTGTGGTTGAGCTGGGCGAGGACGAGCGAGCCGTGGGCGTGGACGGCGTCGGCGACCGTCCGCAGGCCGGGGACGACGGCGGGATCGTGCCCGCGGATCATGTGCTCGTAGGGCTGGTCGTCCGGGTGGACCGCATGTTCCTCGGTGATCACCAGACCTGCCGTGCGGGCGCGCTCGCCGTAGTACGCGGCGTGCCGGGCGGTCGGCAGCCCGTCCTCGGCGTAGCCGGTGAGGTGGGCGGTGAACACGATCCGGTTCCGCACCGTGGCGCGGCCGACCCGCAGCGGCTCGGTCAGCATCCGACCACCCGACGGCCCTCCCGGACGGCCTCGTGCACCGTCCGCGGCGCCACGCAGTCCCCGATCCGGGGATGACCGCCCAGCGCGGTGTCCGGCAGCCGGTGCGCACAGTCGATCACCACGGTGGCGGGCAGCTCCCGCGTCGCCCCGTGGTGCACGTCGCGGACCAGCGCCGCTCCCCGGCCGACGGACTCGAGCCGGGAGAACAGCACCCGCTCGACGCCTGCCCGCTCCAGCCGGGCGTTGGCGTCCGCGAGGTCACCGGTGCGGGCGAGCTGGGTCCCGGCGACGGCGTCCGGCGTGACGAGCGCGCAGCGCAGTCCCCCCGCGGCGACGAGCTCGGCCACCCCCACGCCGGTCCAGTCCCCGAGGGGATCGTGTACGACGACCGCCGCGCCGGCGGGCAGGCCCGGTCCTCCCGCGAGCACGGTCCCCCCGCTGCCCGACCGCTGTGCACTCTCGCCCCCTCCTCGACCCCCGGCTCCGGCGCCCGTCGCGGCTCCGGCCAGGAACTCGGCCGCGGGCAGGACCCGCACGTCGGGATCCGAGGCGAACGTCGGCGGCGACGGCGCCGAGCCCGTCGCCAGCACCACGTCCCCGACCAGCTCCTCCCGCCGCATCTCCCGCCCGAGACACACCTCGACGCCGAGCCGGGCCAGCTCCCGCTCCCACCACTCGACCAGCAGCCCGAACCGCGCCCGCCCAGGCAGCGCGGCGGCGAGCCACAGCGCGCCGCCGAGTCGGTCCGCCCGTTCCACCAGCCGCACCGGCCGCCCGAGCAGCGCCGCGGTCCGCGCCGCCTCCATCCCCGCCGGCCCGCCCCCGACCACCAGCAGCGGCGAGCCGCGCCGCGGACGCGGCGACCGCGGCAGCGGCGGATCGACGGTCTCGTGCCCGGAGCGCGGCTCGGTCTCGTCGGTGATCAGCGGGTTGCGGGGGTCGCGGGCGCGGTGCTGGTTCGCCAGCGTGCAGGGCCGGATCCGCTCGGGCGCCCCCGCCCGCACGTGCGCGACGAGCCGCGGCTCGGCGATCTGCGCCCGCGTCATCTCGACGAGCGCGAACCCCTCCCGGACGGCGACCTCTGCCATCGACGGGTCCACGACGCTCCCCTGCAGCACGACCGGCACTCCGCGGCCCAGGAAGGCGCGCGCCATCGACAGGTTGAAGCCCGGCGGGGTGTGCGCGTCCGGTCGGGTCGCGGAGACGCTGAGCCCGGAGCCCCGCACGGGTACGAGGTAGTCGACGAGGTGCGCGAACGGCTGACGTCCGGCTCGCTCGTCGGAAGCGGAGGACTCGCGCGTCGGAGACGGGAACCAGGAGAGCGACAGGTCCCGGGTGATGCCCGCCCACGGGGCCAGTTCGTCGGTGCAGAGGCGCAGGCCGACGACCGCGTCCGCGCCGACCGCGGCCCGGACCGCCGTCAGCACCTCGCGGAGCAGCAGGGTGCGGTCCTCGCCGTACGCGTCCGTGCGCTGGTTGGTGAGGCCGGAGAGGAACTGGCGTAGCAGGGAGTGCTGCCCCGCGTTGATCTCCACGCCGTCGAGGCCGTCCGCCGTCGCCCGGGCCGCCGCGGCCGCGAACCCGGAGACCAGCGCGGAGATCTCCGGCTGCTCCATCACCTGCGGGACCTCGCGGGACACGACGTCCGGCACCCGGGAGGCACCCCAGATCGCCTGCCCGGTGAAGGCCGAGGTGCCCTGAGAACCGCTGTGCCCCAGCGATGCCAGCAGCAGCGCGCCCCCGCACGACCCGGCGATCGCGCCCCAGCCGGGCAGGGGCGCACGCTCGTACCCCCGGTCCGACGGATGCACCGACGCCGTCTCGCAGACGATCACGCCGCACCCGCCCGCGGCCCGCTCGGCGTAGTACGCGCGATGCCGGTCGGAGAACGCGCGGCCGCGCCCGAGGTTGGTGACGTGCGGGCCGAACAGCACGCGCGACGGCGCCTGCCGGGTCCCGACCCGCACCGCCTCCCCGAGCATCACCCCTCCAGGGTGGGTCGCGCGGCGCCGGACCCGTGCGGGCGGGTCCGGCGCCGGCGGACTGTGGGCCGGTTACGAACCGGCGACCGGAACGCCTCGACCGGCCGGGCGGAGCCCCGAGTCGGACTCCGAGGCGCCGAGGCCCGCGAGCGGGCTGGTCTCACACGCCCGGTCGGGGCGCCCCATGCTCAGCTGCAGCAGCACCGGCGACTTCTTGCCGAGCTTGGTCCGCGAGTGGTCCACCTCGGACTTCGGGATGACATGCCCGTCCCCGCGCGCCGCGAGGGCCTCCTCGCCGAACCCGCGCACGCACTCCGGGTCCGGTCCGTCGAGCGGGAGACCGGTGAAGAACTTGGCCGCCATGCAGCCGCCCTGGCAGGAGTCGTAGTGCTGGCAGCCCGAGCACGCCCCGCCGGTCTGGGGCTGCCGCAGCTCGGTGAACAGCTCGGAGTTCTCCCAGACCTCCTGGAAGCCACCCGGAGAGCGGACGTTCCCGGCCAGGAAGTTCTCGTGGATCGCGAACGGGCAGGCGTAGACGTCCCCGACCGGGTCGATCAGGCACACCACGCGCCCGGCGCCGCACAGGTTCAGCCCGGGCAGGGCCTCGCCGAACGCCGAGAGATGGAAGAACGAGTCGCCGGTGAGGACCTGGTCCCCGCGGTCGACCAGCCAGTCGTACATCTGCTTCTGCTGCGACGGCAGCGGGTGCAGCTCGTCCCAGACGTCCGCGCCACGGCCGGACGGGCGCAGCCGGGTGATCCGCAGCTGGGCGCCGTACTTGTCCGCGATGGCCTTGAACTCGTCCAGCTGGTCGACGTTCTGCCGGGTCATCACGACCGAGATCTTGGGCTGCTGGAAACCGGCCTCGGCCAGGTTCTCCAGCGCCCTGATCGCCATGTCGTACGAGCCGGGGCCGCGGACGTAGTCGTTGACCTCGGGGGTCGCGCCGTCCAGCGAGATCTGGATGTCGACGTAGTCGGTCGCCGCCAGCTGCGCCGCCCGCCTCTTGTCGATCTTCAGGCCGTTCGTGGAGAACTTGACCCCGACGTTGTGCGCGATCGAGTAGTCGAGCAGCTCCCAGAAGTCCGGTCGGACCGTGGGCTCGCCGCCGCCGATGTTGATGTAGAAGACCTGCATCCGCTGCAGCTCGTCGATCACGGCCTTGGCCTCGGCCGTGGTCAGCTCGCGCGGGTCGCGGCGGCCCGAGCTGGACAGGCAGTGGGCACACGAGAGGTTGCAGGCGTAGGTGAGCTCCCACGTCAGGCAGATCGGCGAGTTGAGGCCGTACTGGAAGTGGTCGACCAGCTTCATCTTCTACGAGCTCCTTAGCGCGGTTCGATCGTCCCGGAGGCGGCCAGACCGGCCAGAGCCTTCAGGTAGGCGGGGCGCTGGGCCTCCTCGACGCCCGCGGCGACGATGGCCGAGTGGACGTCCGGCCGGCTCTCCAGGCCCTTGACGACCTCCACCAGCGGCAGGGTCTTCAGGAACGAGAGCTTGCGGGTGCCGAAGTGGTAGACGAGTGCGCCGAAGGGCTCCGGACGCAGCGACACCTGGGGGCTGCAACGGTAGGGAGCGCCGGGGTCGAACTCGACCCCGGCCACACCCTCGGCGGTCTTAGTAGACACCGCACATACCGTCGATGGAGACCTCCTCGACGAGGGTCTCCTCGACGACGGGGGCGTCCTCGAGCTGCTCGTTCTGCTCGATCGGGGCCATGGGTACCTCCAGGTGTGACGTCGGCGTCGGGCAGTTCGGACGATATTGGCACCCGGTGCCGGAAGCAAGGGTCCGCTGCGGACGACTCTCCGTTCGGTGGGGGCGGACGCGGCGTCCGCCCAGGTCACAGGCATGCTGATCGCGTGGCGCTCCTGCACCTGACCACGCCCGCGGACTGGCGGGCGGCCCTGCGCACCGGCGGGATCACCCCGCTGGAGGATTTCGTGCACCTGTCGACCGCCGCCCAGGTGACGTTGCCCGCGAACCGGCTCTTCTCCGGACGCGCGGACCTGCTGCTGCTCGCCATCGACCCGGCGGGGCTGGACGTCCGGTGGGAGCCCGGCGTCCCCGGCGACCCCGAGTCGATGCGCTTCCCGCACGCCTACGGTCCGATCCCGACCTCCGCGGTCCTGGCCGGGCTCCCCTACCGCCCGCGCCCCGACGGCGGGTTCGACGCCCCGCCGCCCCCTCCCGAGCGCGCCGACCACGCCGCCCGGCTGCGTGCGCTCGTCGACGGTCTGCCCCGCCGGGTCGCGACGGCCGAGGTGCCGGTCCCCGGCGGGCTCGCCGCCCGACAGGACGAGGCGCCCTGGTCGCACGCCGTGGTCGACGACGCCACCCCCGCCCAGGACATCGCCGCGGGCACCGCGGACCTGGGCCCCGTCCTCGTGACGGTCCGCGGCACCGATCCCGGCCCCGTCGCCCGCGAGCTGGGGCGCTCGGGATGGCGGGTGCACCACGAGGTGGCGATGGTCCGCGCGCCGGTCCCCGGCCCGAGCCCCGCCGAGCAGGTCGACCTGGGGACCGTCCGTCCGCTGTGGATCGCGTTGTGGCGCACGGACCTGCCGGTCGACGCGCCCGACCGGGTCCGGCTCGTGGACCAGTACGGGGTCTTCGACGGTGGCGCGGACGTCCGGTTCCTCGCCGTGCGCGAGGCGGGCCGGGTGGTCGCGTCCGCGGCACTGCTCCTCGACGGCGCCACCGCCCTGCTCGAGGCCGTCGCGACCGATCCCGCGGCGCACGGTCGCGGGCACGGCGATGCCCTGCTCCGGGCGGCCTCGACGATCGCCGCCGAGGCGGGCTGCGACCTGCTCGGCCTGCACGCGGACGCCGACTCCTGGCCGCGGGACTGGTACGCCCGCCGCGGGTTCGCGGTCGTGGACGAGCGCTGGACCGCGAGCCGCGCCTGAGTGGGCCCGAGACAGGTCGGCCTCCGCGCGGGAGACTCCCGTCCATGCAGGACTACACCGCGCACGACGCCGTCGGGCTCGCCGAGCTCGTGGCGAAGGGGGAGGTCACCCCGACCGAGCTCCTCGAGGCCGCGCTGGCCCGCGCCGACGCCCGTGCCGACCTCAACGCCCTCGTCCTGCGGATGGACGAGCTCGCCCGCGAGCGCGCCGCCGGACCGCTGACCGGCCCGTTCGCCGGCGTGCCGTTCCTGCTCAAGGACCTCGGGCAGCACTACGCCTGCCTGCCCACGGCGACCGGATCGCGCTCGCTCGCCCACTACCCGCGCCCCGACCACGCCCTCGCGGTGCAGCGCTGGCTAGACGCCGGGCTCGTGGTCTTCGGCAAGACCGCGACCCCGGAGTTCGGCGCGAAGGGCATCACCGAGCCCGCGTTCGGCGGCCCCACCCGCAACCCGTGGAACCCGGCCCACACCCCCGGCGGGTCGTCCGGCGGCGCCGCCGCGGCCGTCGCGGCGGGGATCGTGCCGGTCGCGGGCGCGTCCGACGGCGGCGGGTCGATCCGCATCCCGGCCGCCTGCTGCGGGATCTTCGGGCTCAAGCCGAGCCGGGGGCTCGTCCCCGAGGGCCCGGACGTCGCGGAGCGGCTGCACGGCGCCGCGGTCACCGGTGTGGTCTCCCGGACCGTGCGGGACACCGCCGCGATGCTCGACCTGCTCACCGGCCAGGACCCGACCGGTCCGTACCTGGGCGCGAGCCCCGGGTCGCTGGCCGAGGCGGCCCGCCGCGAGCCCGGCAGGCTGCGGATCGGTGTCAGCACCGCCTCGCCGCTGGGCACCCCCGTCGCCCCCGAGGCCGTCGCGGCGGTCGACGACGCCGTCGCGCTGCTGGGCGAGCTCGGCCACGAGGTGGAGGAGGCGAGCAGCGGGGTCGACGAGCGCGCGCTGGCGTCGGACTTCCTGACGATGTGGTTCGCGGTCGTCGCCACCCAGGTCGCCGACGCCAGGGCCCTCACCGGCGCCACGGACGCCGACTTCGAAACGGACACCCTGGTCATGGCCGCACTCGGCCGGGCAACCTCGGCCCCGACCTACGTCGCCGCCCACGACCGCTGGAACGTCCACACCCGACGGCTGGCCGCCTTCCACGAGCGCTACGACCTGCTGCTCACCCCCACCCTCGCCCGGCCGCCGATGCGGATCGGGGAGTCGGCCACGCCGGCCGCGGTCACCGCCGTCGCCAAGGTGTTGCTGCGCACCCGGACCGCGGGCCTGCTGGGCCGCACGCCCCTCGTCGACAGCCTGGTCGACGCCAACCTCGGCCCCGTCCCCTACACCCAGCTCGCCAACGTCACCGGCAGGCCAGCGATGTCGGTCCCGCTGTACCGGACCCCGGAGGGCCTGCCGCTGGGCGTGCAGTTCGTCGGCCCGCTCGGCGGCGAGGGCACGCTGCTCGCGCTGGCGACCCAGCTCGAACGGGCCCGGCCGTGGCTCCCCGCCCTTGTTGCCAACACGATGCAGCAGCCACCGGATCCCCCCTCCGCCCGGACGGTTTCCGCCCCCACCTCTTGACGGTTTGCCCCACGTACCCCTGTGCCCGGCGTCACTCCCGGCCCTAGCGTCGCCGTCGACCGCTTCACCTGCACCAGAAAGGGCTGCCATGCAGGTCGACGAACTGCTCAAGCCGTTCCCGCTCAAGGAGTTCCACCCGTTCCCGAAGGCGCTGCTCGGCCCGGGTGCGCACGAGATGATCGGTCCGGAGGCCCTGAAGCTCGGCTTCAAGAAGACCCTGGTGATGACGTCCGGCCTGCGCGGCACGGACATCGTCCACAAGATCGTCGAGTCGATGAAGTACCACGGTCTCGAGGTCGTGCTCTACGACCAGGTCGAGTCCAACCCCAAGGACTACAACGTCATGGACGCGGTGGGCCTCTACCAGCAGAACAACTGCGACTCCTTCGTCTCGATCGGCGGCGGGTCCTCGCACGACGCCTGCAAGGGCGCGCGGATCTCGGTCGCCCACGACGGCCGCAACGTCAACGAGTTCGAGGGCTTCAACAAGTCCGAGAACCCGCAGAACCCGCCGCACATCGCGGTCTCCACCACGGCGGGCACCGGTTCGGAGACCTCGTGGGCCTACGTCATCACGGACACCACGACGGACCCGGACAACCCGCACAAGTACGTCGCGTTCGACGACGCCTCGGTGACCAGCCTGGCGATCGACGACCCGGTGCTCTACTACGACTGCCCGATCGACTACACCGCACAGTGCGGCTTCGACGTGCTGGCGCACGCCTCCGAGCCCTACGTGTCCCGGCTGAACTTCCAGCCGTCGCTCGGCAACGCGCTGCACGCGATCAAGCTGACCGCGCAGAGCCTCCGCGCCGCCGTCTGGAACGGCCAGGACCTGGCAGGCCGCGAGGGCATGATGTACGCGCAGTACATCGCCGCCCAGGCGTTCAACTCCGGTGGTCTCGGGATCATCCACTCGATCTCGCACGCGGTGTCGGCGTTCTACGACACCCACCACGGGCTCAACAACGCGATCGCGCTCCCGCGCGTGTGGGCGTTCAACATGCCGGTCGCCTACGAGCGCTTCGCCGACATCGCGGAGGCCATGGGCATCGACACCCACGGCATGACCAAGGTGCAGGCCGCGGAGGCCGCGCTCGCCGCCGCGATCCGGCTGCTGCGCGACGTGGGCATCCCGGAGCGCTTCATCGACGTCACGGCGGACTCGTACTCGAAGAACCGGCTCGGCAAGGGCCCGACCAAGTTCTACGAGAACGAGAAGTCCATCCGCGGCGACGCGGCGGACGTCGACCGCATCACCAACCACGTCCTCGGCGACGCGTGCACCCCCGGCAACCCCAAGGAGTGCACGTTCGAGACGGTCCGCCCGGTCGTCGACCACTGCATCAACGGCGACCTGGACGACCTGCTGTCCTGAGCTGATCGACGGGCCCGTCGCCCGGATCCGGGGCACACTCGGATCCGTGCGACGGGCCCGCCCGCCTGCGTACGCCCGGCTCGGAGGACGAGCCGTCGGAAGGAGCACAACGACGTGACCGAGACCGTGCCCGCCACCGAGGACCCCGACCCGCCCTTCGCCTCCGTGGACGCGGTCGTCGACGCCCTGCGGGAGCAGGGCTACATCGCCGACACCCGGCTCGCGACGACGGTCTTCCTGCTCACCCGCCTCGACAAGCCGCTGCTGCTGGAGGGACCGGCGGGGGTCGGCAAGACCGAGCTCGCCAAGATGCTCGCCCTGGCCACCGGGCGGCGGCTGCTGCGCCTGCAGTGCTACGAGGGCCAGGACGAGACCAAGGCCCTGTACGAGTGGGACTACGGCAAGCAGCTCATGTACACCCAGATCCTGCGCGAGAAGATCGGGCAGGTCGTCGAGGACGCGCCGGACCTCACCGCCGCCGTCGAGCGGATCGGGGAGAACGAGAGCGTCTTCTTCTCCGAGCGCTTCCTCGCCCCGCGCCCGCTGCTGGAGGCCATCCGGTCACCGGAACCCGTCGTGCTCCTGATCGACGAGGTCGACCGGGCCGACGAGGCCCTCGAGGCCGTGCTGTTGGAGACCCTGGGCGAGTTCCAGATCTCGATCCCCGAGATCGGCACGTTCACGGCCGAGCAGCGCCCGTACGTGCTGCTGACCTCGAACAACACCCGCGACCTCGCCGCCGCGCTCAAGCGCCGCTGCCTGCACCTGTTCCTCGACTACCCGGAGGCGGCACGCGAGCTGGAGATCGTGCGCAGCAAGAAGACGGGGCTCTCGGACTCGCTCGCCGAGGAGCTCGTGGGCGTGGTGCGCGGACTGCGCGAGCTGGAGCTGCGCAAGGCCCCGAGCATCTCCGAGACGATCGACTGGGCGCGCACGCTCGCGGTGCTCGGCGTCGAGGAGCTCAACTCGCAGATCCTGTCCGACACGGTCTCCGTGGTCGTCAAGTACGACAAGGACGTCAAGAAGGCGCTCGACGCGCTGCCCCGCCTGGTCGACCCGAACGCCGTCGTCGAGGAGCCGGGTCACGGGCACGGCCACGGGCACGGGCACGGCCACGGGCACTCGGACGACGACGGGGACGTCGACGGCAGCGGCGTCCGCTCCGCGAAGGACACCGCCGGGCGGCACGGTGAAGGCGTCTACGGCACGCCGAAGTACGCCAAGGGCACCGACAAGGACGCCCCCGCCACACCGCGCACCGTGACGTCGAGCCAGGGCTCGCGGTCGTTCGGGCTGGGACGCAAGAGGGCGCTCTAGTGGAGGCGAGCATCCACCGGTTCGTCCGGCTGCTGCGCATCCGGGGCGTGCGGATCTCGGTCTCCGAAGCACTCGACGCCATGCGGTGCGCCGCCCAGCCCGGCGTGCTCGCCGACAAGGCCGTGCTCAAGGAGGCGCTGCGCGTCGCGTTGGTCAAGGACCGCCGCGACGAGGCGACCTACGATGAGGTCTTCGACCTGTTCTTCGCCCTGGTCAAGATCGGGGAGCCCGAGACCGGCCACGGCCACGGGCACGGCCACGGCGACCTCTCCGACGAGGGGACGCTGGACGACTTCACGCTGTCCGAGGACCCGTCGGAGACCCCGCAGCAGGGCCACGAGCACGGCAAACCGGTCGACATCCGGGACTACTTCGATCCCGAGGACCTGGCGCAGCAGTACAACCTGCACCAGGAGGCCAACAAGATCGATCTCGCGGCGATGACCGAGGAGATCGTCTTCTCGAAGGACAACCAGGGCCAGCCGCTGTCCGAGGGCAACCGGGTCCAGATCGAGACCGACCGGCTCTCCGGCGCCGGGCTGCCCGGCGACATCTCGACGGCCACCGGCACCAAGGTGGACGCCGACCTGTCCGTCGCCGAGCAGGAGGCCCTGCTGGGCTGGCTCACCGCCGAGGAGGACGCCGCGCTCTCCGAGGGCACCGAGGACGACGCCACCGCACTACGCCGACGGCTCGCGGGTGTGCTGGCGAACCTCCCCGAGGCGATCAAGGCGCACCTCGAGAAGCTGATGGCGATCGAGCAGCGGATCCTCGACGGCGGTGAGGGCGAGGGCCGGACGGCGGCGGTGGACCGAGCGTCGGAGACCGAGCGGATGCAGCTGGAGGACTCGCTGCGCCGGCTGGCGAAGACCCTGCACGGCGCACTCACGCACCGGCGTCGGGTGTCCCCGCAGGGTCGGATCGACTCGGGCCGCACGATGCGCCGCAACATGCGCTACGACGGCATCCCGTTCAACCCGGTGACGGTGCGGCGTCAGGAGGACAAGCCGAGGCTCGTCGTGCTGGCGGACGTGTCGCTGTCCGTGCGGGCGACGGCGCGGTTCACGTTGCACCTGGTCCACGGGCTGCAGGACCTGTTCGGGCAGGTGCGCTCGTTCGCCTTCGTGGACGAGATCGCGGAGATCACGGAGCTGTTCGCGGACCATCCCGTGGAGCACGCGCTGGGGCTGGTGTTCGGCGGGGACGTGGTCGACGTGGACGCCAACTCGAACTACGGGCTCGCGTTCGGGCGGTTCCTGGAGGAGCACGGCTCGGCGGTCACCCGCCGCTCCACCGTCCTCGTCCTGGGTGACGGCCGGGGCAACGGGAACGACCCCAACATGGAGGCGTTCGTCGAGATCACCCGGCGCGCCCGGGAGACGATCTGGCTGACCCCCGAGCCGCGGTACTCGTGGGGCCTGGGGCGCTGCGACCTGCCGGACTACGCCGAGCACTGCGACCGGGTCCGCGTGGTCCGCGACCTGACCGGCCTGGAGAACACCACGAACGAGATGGCGGGTGACCTCATCGGCCGGTGAGGGTCGGGGCCGTGTCGAGACGGTGGCCCCGGCCGGGCGCTCGCGATCGAGGGGCCGGGCGAGAGCTCAGCGGGTGAGCGCGATCTTCCCGACGGCACGGCCGGACTCCGACAGCTCGTGGGCGCGGCGCAGGGTGTCGCCGGTCAGGCCCTCGAGGGTCGCCGTGAGGGTGGTGCGGAGGCGGCCCTCGTCGACCAGGTCCGCGACGCGGTTCAGGATCTCGCGCTGGGTCGCGTCGGCGGGCTGGAACAGCGGGCGGGTGAACATCAGCTCCCAGTGCCAGGTGATGCTCTTCGACTTCAGCGGGAGCAGGTCCATGCCCGGCGGCTCGTCGATCGCGACGATCTCGCCGCGCGGGGTGAGCAGCTCGGCGTAGGCCTCGACGTTCCGCCCGGAGACCGGCGAGAAGACGTACTGGACGTCCGGGACGGCCTTGCGCACGGACGCGACGAGATCGTGGTGGTCGGCGACGTGGTCGGCACCCATGCTGCGGGCGAACGCGGCGGACTCCTCGCGGGAGGCCGTGCCGATCACCTCGACACCGGTCAGGGTCGTGGCCAGTTGGGTGACCATCGCGCCGACCCCGCCCGCGGCCGAGACGACGAGCAGCCTGCCGGTCGAGCCCGCGCCGAGCCGCAGGGCGTCGAACAGGGTCTCCCAGGCGGTGATCGTGGTGAGCGGCAGCGCGGCGGCCTCCGCCCAGTCCAGGGTGGACGGTTTCCGGCCGACGATGTGCTCGTCGACCAGCTGGAACCCGGCGTTCGAACCCGGTCGGTCGATCGTCCCGGCGTAGTAGACCTCGTCGCCCGGGGCGTGGGCGGTGACGGCCGAGCCGACCTGACGCACGACTCCCGCGGCGTCGAAGCCGAGCACCCTCGGCCCGTCGAGGCCGGCGCGGACCTTCGTGTCCACGGGGTTGACCGACACCGCCCGCACCTCGACGAGCAGGTCGTGCGGGCCGGGATCCGGGACCTCGAACTCGATCTCCGTGAAGGTGTGGGCGTCGATGGCGGTGGTGCGGGTCGTCATGGCCACCACGGTATGCACTGGGTACCGGTTACCCGCAAGGGATCCGACTTCCCTTCGGTTACCATCCAGCTCATGCCCGCCTTGAACGCTCCGCCGGACGCCTACCTCGCGAACTGTCCGTGCCGTTCGGTGCTCGATCTGCTGGCCGACAAGTGGAGCGCGCTGGCCCTCGGTGCACTGACCGCGGGCCCGCTGCGGTTCGGTGAGGTCCGCACGCGACTGGAGGGGATCAGCCCGAAGGTGCTCACCGCGGTGCTGCGCAGGCTGGAGGAGAACGGGCTGGTGGAGCGCACGGTGTTCCCCGAGGTCCCGCTGCGCGTCGAGTACGCCCTGACCGAGCTCGGACGGGACGCGAACGACCCGCTCGAGGCGCTGCGGAGGTGGGTCGAGGCGAACATCGAGCGCTTCCCCTGACCGCGCGCGGCACGTCACCGGGGGAGTGGCTGCTCGGCCGGACGGCGGGTTCGGGCCTGTCCGGTCGGGCGGTTCCGCGCTGTCCGGCGGACGGGATCCGCCCCGCGGCGAGTCGGAGCTGCCTAGCGTCGAACCCGACGAAAGGGGCCGCGATGATCGGGCTCGGGCAGCTGGACAACGACCTCGCCGGGTGGATCGACCGGACCCTCGTCGTGCCCGGGGTGCTGCCCCCGGAGCGGTTCGAGGACGCGTTCGTCGCGATCGTCACCGGCTCCGCCGCCGACCCCGACGACGCCTGGCTCGCCTTCTACCGCAACACCCTCGCCGCCCTGCACGGCACGCCCGACCCGAACGGCACCAACGCCCAGCTCAAGCCGGTGCACGAGCGGGCCGCCGAACTGACCGTCGGGTCCGCGCTGGAGCTGGGCTGCTGCTTCGGGTTCCTCGCCCTGCGGCTCGCCGCGGCCGGTCACCGGGTCACCGCGACCGACCTCACGGCGGGCACCGTCGGGCTGCTCGCGCGGATGGCCCCGCGGCTCGGGACCCCGCTGCAGACCGTCGTAGCGGACGCCCGCGCGGTCCCGCTCCCCGCGGACCACGCGGACACCGTGCTGGCCGTGCACCTCATCGAGCACCTCCCCGCCGAGGAGGGCAGGGCGGTGGTCGCGGAGGCGATCCGGCTGGCCCGCAGGCGGGTCGTGGTCGCCGTGCCGTTCGAGACCGAGCCCAACGAGACCTGGGGCCACCTCACCACCTTCGACCACGACACCCTGCACGCCCTGGGCGCCGACACCGGCCTGCCCTACGAGGTCTCCGAGCACCACGGCGGCTGGCTCGTCCTCGACACGGGCCGCTAGACGAGCTCGGGCACCCGTAGATGGGCCATGACCAGCTCGAACTCCCCCACCTCGAGGACCTGCGCGCTCAGCTCGGCGGCCGTGTCGGCGCGCATCCGCATGGTTCGGGTGCGGCTGGCCTCCATGGCCTCCATGCCGTCGAACACGAAGGAGGCGGCGGCGTAGCCCTCGGTCGGGTCGAGCATCAGGCTGGCGCTGCAGAAGCCGGGCATCTCCTCCATCTGCGGCAGGATGTCGTCGCGGAACAACTCCCGGCCGCGGTCCATCATGGCCGGGTCGAAGCGCAGCCAGGTCACCCGGGCGCAGGCACCGGGATGGCTCGCGTGGTCGCGGTGGACCACGGCGATCTCCCACTCGTCGACCTGCGCGGTGCCGCCCATGGTGTCGGCTGCCCGGTCACGCATGGGGCGGACCACGCCTGCGGAGGCGGCCATCGCGGCGCGGGACTCCCACGCCGTGGTCGCGATACAGCGGCCGGAGTCGCGGTCGGCGAGCAGGGACATCCCGATGCAGCCGGGGGTGTCGAGCACGGCGGGCAGGATCTCGTCCCGGATGAGCGTGATGCCGCGGTCGAGCGAGCCGCGGTGGGCCTGGACCGTGGTGGAGCGTGCGAACACGGGGTCTCCTTCCGACAGCGGCGCCGGTGCCGCGTCGGACAGGGTCCACCCATGTGACCCGGAACACAACGCCTGCCCACCCGGTTACGCACGAACGGCACTCTCGTGCGGACCTACCGCACCACAGTGCCGTTCGTGCGTAAAGGGAGGGTCAGGCGGACGCGGTCTTCAGCGCCCGCTTCGCCAGGACCGTCACCAGGTGACGGCGGTACTCCGGGGTACCCGCGTTGTCCGCGGGGGGCTCGGTGCCCTCCGCGGCCAGGGCCGCGGCCTCCTCGATCGACTTGCCCTGCTCGAGCGCGGCCTCGGTGGCCAGGGCCCGCAGCGGGGTGCCGCCCATGTTGACCAGGCCGAGCTGACGACGTCCGGACGGCAGGGTCACCACCGACACGGCGACGATGGCCCAGTCGTTGCTGCGCCGGGTGAACTTCTCATACGCCCAGCCCGTGGCCCCGGTGCGCGGCACCCGGACCTCGACCAGCAGCTCGTCCGGCTCCTTCACCGACGAGAAGACGCCGGTGTAGAACTCGGTGATCGGCACGATCCGCTCGCCGCGGGGGCTGCGGAGCACGATCTCCCCGTCCAACGCGAGGACGGCCGCGGGGATGTCCGCCGCCGGGTCCCCGTGGGCGAGCCCACCGCCGATGGTGCCGCGGTGGCGGACCTGCGGGTCCCCGACCGTGCGCGCCACCGCCGGGAGCAGCGCGCACTCCGCCGCCAGCACGTCGGAGATCACGAGGTCGCGGTAGCGCGTGCCCGCGCCGATGGCGACGTGGGAATCGGCACCGTCGCCGTCCACCCGGATGTAGTTGAGCTCGGTCAGCCGCCCGATGTCGATCACGATCTCGGGGGCGGAGAGCCGCAGCTTCATCACGGGCAGCAGCGAGTGGCCGCCTGCGAGGATCGTGGCCCCCTCGCCGTGCTCGGCGAGCAGCGCGAGGGCCGCCGCGACCGAGTCGGGGCGCTCGTACTCGAATCCGACGGGGATCACGCGGCACCCTCCCCCGCGGAGAAGCCCGGCGAGATCGTCTTGTCGTCGGTGCCCTCGGCCTGGGCCGCGTCGGGGTCCTTGCCCGCCGCGACCAGCACCGCGCGCACGATGTTGTGGTAGCCGGTGCAGCGGCAGAGGTTGCCCTCCAGCCCCTCGCGGACGTCCGCCTCGGTGAGGTCGGGGTTCTCGTCGATCAGCCCGACCGCCGCCATGACCATGCCGGGGGTGCAGAACCCGCACTGCAGGCCGTGCTCCTGGCGGAACGCCGCGGTGACCGGGTGGTCCATCCCCAGGTCCTCCATGGTCTGCACGGACAGCTGGTCCGCCTGGACCGCCAGCACCGTGCAGGACTTGACCGACTCGCCGTCCACCAGCACGGTGCAGGCCCCACACGAAGTGGTGTCGCAGCCGATGTTGGTGGCCTTGAGCCCGACGTTCTCGCGCAGGTAGTGCGCGAGCAGCGTGCGGGGCTCGACGTCCGCGCTGGTGCGCTCGCCGTTGACGGTGATCTCGACCTTCACTTGCGTGCCTCCTCGATCGCTTCCCACACGCGAAGCGGGGTGAGCGGCATGTCGATGTGCTCGACGCCGAGGTGGGACACGGCGTCGATCACGGCGTTCTGCACCGCGGGGCAGGACCCGATGGTCCCGGCCTCGCCGATGCCCTTGTAGCCCATGGTGTTGATCGGCGTGGGGGTCTCCATCGAGACCAGGTCGAAGCTGGGCAGCTCCGCCGCCGACGGGATGCCGTAGTCCGCGAACGTCGCGGTCAGCGGCTGGCCCTCGGAGTCGAAGACGACCTCCTCGAGCAGCGCCTGGGCGATGCCCTGCGCGATGCCGCCGTGCCGCTGGCCGTCGAAGATCAGCGGGTTGAGGACGGGGCCCGCGTCGTCCACGGCCCAGATCCGCTCGACGGTCGCCTTGCCGGACTCGACGTCCACCTCGACGAGCGCGACGTGCGCACCGAACGGGAAGGTCGGCTTCTTGCCGTCCCACTCGTGGTAGACCTTCAGCTCGTCCGCCCCGGCCAGCTCGGCCAGCGAGATGCCGCTGCCGGTGCCCTTGACCTGCACGGTCCCGTTCTCGACGACGAGGTCGTCGACGTTCGCCTCGAGTCGCTCGGCCGCGCGCTGCTTGGCCACCTCGACCAGCTCCACCGCCGCGTTGTGCACGGCGATGCCACCGGTCTGCAGGCTCCGCGAGCCCATCGTCCCGGCGCCCTTGGGGATCAGGTCGGTGTCGCCGTGGATCACGGTGATCTTGTCGACGGGGATGCCCAGCTGGTCGCTCGCGAGCATCGCCCACGCCGTGGCGTGGCCCTGCCCGTGCGGCGACGTGCCGGTCAGCACCGTGACGGTGCCGTCCGCGTGGACCTCGACGGTCGCGTTCTCGACGAACGCCCCGCCGCCGGTGATCTCCACGTAGGACGAGACGCCGATCCCGAGCTGCAGCGGGTCGCCCGCCTCGCGGCGGCGCTTCTGCTCCGCGCGCAGCTCGTCGTAGCCCGAGGCCTCCAGCGCGAGGTCGATCGCCTTCGCGTACTCGCCGGAGTCGTACTCCGCGCCGCCCTTCGTGGTGAAGGGGAACTGCTCGGGCTTGACGACGTTCTTCTTGCGCAGCTCGGCCGGGTCCATGCCGATCGCGTCCGCGAACAGGTCCATGGCGCGCTCGATGGCCTGGGTGGCCTCCGGGCGCCCTGCCCCGCGGTACGCGGCGGTGGAGGTCGTGTTCGTGGCGACGACCTTCGCGGTCGACCAGACCTTGGGGATGTCGTAGGTGCCGGGCGCCATCATGCGCGTGAACATCGGCAGCACCACGCCGAGGCGCGGGTACGCACCCGCGTCCGCGATGAGATCCAGCCGGTACGCCTTGACGGTCCCGTCCCGGTCCCCGCCGATCGTGATGGTCTGCAACTGGCCGCGGCCCTGCACCATCCCGGTCATGTTCTCCGAGCGGCTCTCGTTCCAGCGGACCGGACGGCCCACCTTCTTCGACAGCCAGCCGACCAGCGCGAACTCGGGGTCGGCGCCGATCTTCGCGCCGAAGCCGCCGCCGACGTCCGGCAGGATCAGCCGCAGGTCCTTCGTGTCCAGCCCCATCCAGCCCGCGACCTCGTCCCGCGCGGACTGCGCGTTCTGGGTCGAGCAGAAGATGGTGCAGCGGCCGTCCTCGCCCCAGTAGGCGGAGGCGGCCCGGGTCTCCAGCGGCGCCGCCGCCACGCGCTGGTTGACGATCTCCTTCGAGACCACGACCTCGCAGTCCGCGAAGAGGTCCTCGGGGGCCTCCTCCTTCGCGAAGTGCATCTTCGTGACGGAGTTGGTGCCCGCCTCGGGGAAGAGGAGGACCTCGTCTGTGAGTGCGTCCTTCATGTCGACCACGACGTCTAGCGGTTCGTAGTCGACGTCCACCATCTCGGCGGCGTCCTCGCCCTGGTAGGCCTCCTCGGTGAGGACGGCCGCGACCGCCTCGCCGACGTAGCGCACCCGGTCGGTGGCCAGGAAGGGCCGGACCATCGCCGGGTTCGCGGCGGGGAACAGCAGCGCGGGCGCCAGGTCGACGTCGGCGCCGGTGAACACCGCGACGACGCCGGGTGCCTCCTTGGCCGCCTCGACGTCGATCGAGGTGATCGTCGCGTGCGCGATCGGGGAGCGGACCAGGGTCAGGTGCAGGGCCCCGGTGAGCCGCTCGTCGGTCAGGTCGTCGGTGTATGTCGCGCCCCGTGTGAGGAACACCGGGTCCTCGGTACGGACAACGCGCGTGCCCAAGATGCTCATCGAGCGCGACACTAGCCCCGCTGCGACGGCGGTGCGACCGGGGTACGGAGCGCTGACCTGCAGGTGAGCCGACCCTAACGCAAGCGTTGCAGCGTTCATGCATCCGCATCAGCGGGCTGCCCGCCGACATCGCCCACGCACCTGCGGAGATTCGACCGGCTCCGCTGAACGAACGATCACTCGTTCGGCGGAGTCTCCCACCACGGCCGGATCGCCCAGAGCGGCGAGACCGGGCCGTGGCCCTGGCCGAGGGGATAGGACCAGCGGACCGTGTCGACGATGAAGCGCTTGCCCAGCGCGACCGCCTCGGGCACCGAGAGCCCCCGGGCGAGGCTCGCGGTGATGGACGCCGCGAGCGAGTCCCCGCTCCCGTGGGTGTTCTCGGTCGCGAACCGCGGTCCCGGGAGCTCGGTGAAGGTCTCGCCGTCGAACAACAGGTCGACGCAGCCGTCCGTGTCCTCGGTGAGGTGACCGCCCTTGACCAGGACGTGGGCCGGGCCGAGGGCGTGCAGCTCCTTCGCCGCGGCGTACTGGGCCGCGCGGTCGTGCACGTCGATGCCGATCAGCAACCGCACCTCGTCGAGGTTCGGGGTGACCAAGGTGGCGCGGGGGAAGAGCAGGTCGCGGAAGGCGTCCAGGGCGGAGTCGGCCAGCAGCTGGTCGCCGTGCATCGAGGCGGCCACGGGGTCGATCACCAGCGGCGTGCGGCGGTTCACGCCGATCCCGTTCTCGTCGAAGGCCCGGGTCACGGCCCGGATGATCTCGGCCGTGGCGAGCATGCCGGTCTTCGCGGCCCCGATCCCGATGTCCGAGGCCACGCTGGTGATCTGCCCGGCGACGGTCTCCGGCGGGATGGTGTGCACGCCCGTGACACCGAGGGTGTTCTGGACGGTCACCGCGCAGACCGCGAGGCAGCCGTGCACCCCGCAGGCGGCGAACGCCCGCAGGTCCGCGGCGATGCCTGCGCCGCCGCCGGAGTCGGTGCCCGCGACCGTCAGCGCGCGGGGCGGAGTGGTGCCGAGGGTGGGCTCGCCCATGGTGTCGCCGTGTCCTCCCTGGCCGGCATTACCCGGCCGGTTCCTGCGGTCGGCGGCGATCCCGCCCTCTCAGCCCGTGGTCGAGCTCCCGCGTGTGTGGACGGTAGCCGTTCGGCGCGCGGATCGACCGCGCCGCCCTCCGCCTGCCGAGATCACCCTCGGGACAGGAATGGATGCCGCCCGCAGCGGGTTCCCTGAGATCATGGCCGAAGAGAACGTGGAACTGCCCCCGGCGGGCTGGGTGCGCGACCAGACCGAGAAGATCCTCGAGAGCGGGACGACCGAGGGGATCGACGTCCTCGGTTCCCCCATCGTGCTGCTGACGCTGCGCGGCGCGAAGAGCGGCAAGCTCCGCTACACGCCGGTGATGCGCGTGGAGCACGACGGGGACTACGCCGTCGTCGCCTCCAAGGGCGGGGCGGACGAGCACCCCGTCTGGTACCACAACATCAAGGCGCATCCCGAGTTCGCGCTGCAGGACGGCACCACCACGAAGACCTACGCCGCGCGCGAGGTCTCCGGCGACGAGCGCGCCGCCTGGTGGGAGCGCGCGGTCGCCGCCTACCCCTCCTACGCCGAGTACCAGACCAAGACGGACCGGGAGATCCCCGTCTTCGTGCTGGAGCCCGTCTCCTGATCCCCGGGTGTGATGGGAGCGCGCTCCCGTCACGCCCACCGGCGGTGGTCGTTCCGACCGTCACGCGAGCTCGGTCGGGACCGCCACGACGTCGACCATCGCGCCGTTGCGCAGCACCGTGACCGGCAGCGGGACGCCGATCGCCTCGCCGAAGAGCTGGCGCTGGATGCCCTGGGCGTCCTCGACGGGCCTGCGGCCGACGTCTAGCACCAGGTCTCCGCGTCGCAGGCCTGCGTGCTCGGCGGGGCTGCCGCCGACGACCTCGGCCAGCCTGAGGGCGTTCTTGCGGCCGTACCTCTCCGCGACCGCCGCGGGCACCGGGGCGGGCGCGCCGACGACGCCGAGGTAGGCGCGGCGGACCCGGCCGTGGGCGCGCAGGGCGTCGACGATCCGGCGGGTCGTGGTGTTGACCGGGACCGCGAGCCCGAGGCCCGTCCCCGCGACGGCGGTGTTGATCCCGACGACCCGGCCCCGCGAGTCGGCGAGCGCGCCACCGGAGTTGCCGGGGTTGAGTGCGGCGTCGGTCTGGATGACGTCCTCGATCACCCGGCCCGCGCTGCCGTCGCGGGTGGGCAGGGCCCGGCCGAGCGCGCTGACCACCCCCGCGGTGACCGACCCCGCGAGCCCCAACGGGTTGCCGACGGCCACCACCAGCTGCCCGACGACCAGCTCGTCCGCGCTGCCGAGGCGGACCGGTTCGGGCAGGGCGTCGTCCGTGCGGAGGAGGGCGAGATCGGACAGCGGGTCGGCACCGGCGACGCGCACCGCGACCTCGGTCCCGTCGCCGAACGCCGCGCGGCCGGTCGACGACCTCCCCACGACGTGCGCGTTCGTGACCAGCTCCCCCGGCGCGACGACCACGGCCGAGCCGGAGCCGCGTCCGAACCGGACGGCGGCGACCTTGGCGGTGAGCTCCGCGGCGACGGCGGAGACGGTCTGTGAGTAGGCGTCCATCCGAGCCTCCTGCGCCTCCCGCTTACAACGTTGCAGAAGTCCTAACGTGGCAGGTCGCCGGGGTGTTCCGTCAGACGTCCTCGGCTTCGACCGCCGCCGGGTCCCAGGAGCTCCCCGGGGCGCCGAATCCGCGCCTGCGCACGGCCTTGCGGGCGGCCCGCCCGTACCGCCCGACGAGCCGGTCGGTGTAGATGACGCCGTCCAGGTGGTCGGTCTCGTGCTGCAGGCAGCGGGCGAAGAAGCCGGTGCCCTCCTCGGTGACCGGGTTCCCCTTCTCGTCGGTCCCGGTGACCTTCGCCCAGTCCGCCCGGCCGGTCGGGAACTGCTCGCCGGGGACCGAGAGACACCCCTCCTCGTCCTCGTCCGGGTCGGGCATCCGCCCGTCCGGCAGCTCAGAGGTCTCGAGGACGGGGTTGCAGAGGACGCCGCGGCGGTTCGTGCGGGTCAGCTCGTCCGGGCAGTCGAAGACGAACACCCGGAGGTCGACGCCGATCTGGTTCGCCGCGAGGCCGACACCCTGGGCCGCGGCCATGGTGTCGAACATGTCCGCGACCAGCGCCTCGAGCTCCGCGTCGTACTGCTCGACGGGGCGGGTGCGGGTGTGCAGGACGGGATCACCGATGATGACGATGGGTCGGACGGCCACGCCGGTGACAGTAATGTCTCGATCGCGGATTCACGCCCACGGGTGGCGCGTCCGCGGCCTTCCCGTCGGTGCTCCGTGGTTGAATGGCGCATCGAATGACAGCCGTGTCATTCGAGTGGCAGCGAGCGTCGGCAGGAGCGTGATGGAGTCCGCCACCGAACCCCGCGGGACGGATGGTCCCGCGGCCAGACCCGCCCGGGAGCTGGACCGCCGCGAGCGCGAGATCCTCGCGTTCGAGGCCCAGTGGTGGAAGTACCAGGGGGCCAAGGAGCAGGCCATCCGCGAGCTGTTCGACATGTCGGCGACCCGGTACTACCAGGTGCTGAACGCACTGGTGGACACCCCGGAGGCACTGGCAGCCGATCCCCTGCTGGTGCGGCGGCTGCGGCGGCTGCGGGCCAGCCGTCAGCGCACCCGCGCCGCGCGCAGGCTGGGCATGGAGCCCTGGTGACCCACGCGGGAGGTATGCGGTGAGCGGACCGTCGCCTGCCAGGATCGGCGGGATCGGACTGATCGGGGTCGCGGTCGTCGCGGCCGTGATCGGGCTGGTCTCGCTCGGCACCGGCGGCTCGGACGAGGGAGCGGACGCCACCGCGGCGCCGCCCACCGAGTCCGTCGCCCCGGCCACCCCGGCCACCTCCAACCCGAACGAGGTGCCGCTGCCCTCGTTCGCCCCGACCCCCGCGGCCGCGCCCACGACCACGCCTGCGGCCGTCGCCCCGCCCGTCGCGGCCGCCGTGCCCGACGCCGGGTCCGTCGCCCCCACGATGCCGTTGCGGATCTACAACAACAGCACCATCAGCGGGCTCGCCGCCACGGCCGCGGCGGACTTCCAGCGCGGCGGCTGGACCGTCTCGGACACCACCAACTACCCGGACGGCATCATCCCCACCAGCACCGTCTACTACCGACCGGGCACCGCCGAGCAGGCCTCGGCGCAACGCCTGGCGGACGAGTTCGGCCTGCGGGTCGAACCGCGGTTCCAGGGGATACAGGACGCGAGCCCGGGCCTGATCGTGATCGTGACGCGCGACTTCAAGGGCGCCTAGGAACCGTTCCGCTCCCCAGCGACGGCGCGCCCCGGTTCTCCGGGGCGCGCCGTTCGTCTGTCGCCTGCCCCGTGCACGTTTCGTGCTGTCAGCGCGGCATGATCGCTGATTCCGTGCTCTCAGCGCGGGTCGCACAGCGCTCTCAGCACGAAACGTGCACTACCGGCCGGCGTCAGTCCGACGACCGTCGCGCCGCGTAGGCCTCCAGCTCGGCGACCTGGACCGGGTCCAGGCTCGGCGGGACGGTGCGGCGGGCCTTCTCCAGGTGCGCCGCGGTGACCTCCGCGGCGTCGAGGGACTCCCGCATGGCCGTCAGCGCCGCCTCGCGCAGGATCGCGGCGCAGTCCGCGGCCGAGTAGCCGTCGAGCTCCCCGGCGAGCGCGTCGAGGTCCACATCGGAGGCGAGCGGGGTGTTGCGGCTCGACGCGCGGAGGATGTCCGCGCGGGCCGCGGCGTCCGGCGGCGGCACGAACACCAGCCGCTCCAGACGACCGGGGCGCAGCAGCGCCGGATCGACCAGCTCGGGCCGGTTGGTCGCCCCCACCACGACGACGTCGCGCAGCGGGGTGGCCCCGTCCAGCTCGGTGAGCAGCGCCGCGACCACCCGGTCGGCCACACCGGAGTCCGTGGACCCGCCCCGCCGGGGCGCCAGCGCGTCGACCTCGTCGAGGAAGATCAGCGCGGGCGCGGCGTCCGCGGCCTTGCGGAACAGCTCCCGCACCGCCCGCTCGGACTCTCCCACGTACTTGTCCAGCAGCTCGGCGCCCTTCACCGAGAACACGTTGAGCTGCCCCGATCCCGCGAGGGCGCGCAGCAGGAAGGTCTTGCCACCGCCGGGCGGACCGTAGAGCAGCACGCCGCGCGGGGCCTGGACGCCGAGCCGCGCGAACGAGTCCGGGTAGCGCAGCG
Source organism: Pseudonocardia xishanensis (assembly GCF_039541715.1). Lineage (NCBI taxonomy): Bacteria > Bacillati > Actinomycetota > Actinomycetes > Pseudonocardiales > Pseudonocardiaceae > Pseudonocardia > Pseudonocardia xishanensis. The sequence continues at coordinate 55,052 of NZ_BAABGT010000022.1, read as the reverse complement.
GCCAGAGCACGGCCTCGGTGAGCGCCTGCTTGACCTCGGTCATGTCGCCGACCTGGTCGAGGGTGAGGCCGCCGGTCTGCAGCGTGCCGGTCGAGGACATCGAGATCGGGCGGACGGAGCCGACGGCGTCGAGCAGGTCGCCGTTCTCGATCTTCGGGTCCTCGTGCTTGCGCAGGGCCGCGTTCACCGCGGCCTCCCGACGCACCGCGGCGAGGTCCGCCACCACGAACCCGGGCGTGCGGGCGGCGATCTCGGTGAGATCGACCTCCTCGGCCAACGGGACCTCCGCCAGCAGCCTGCGCAGCAGGTCGGCCCGCACGGCCTGGTCCGGCAGGCCGAGGCCCAGCTCACGGTCGACCAGCTCCGGCGCCCGCAGCCGGGGATCGACGTTCTCCGGCTCGGCGGTCGTCGCGACGAGGGCGAGGTTCGGGGTCCCCACCGCCTCCTTCAGCGAGTCCAGCACCAGCGTGGCGAGCGGCGGCGGCGTCGCGGCGGGGAGCAGGGCGTCGACGTCCGTGACCAGCAGGACCGTCGGTCGTCCGGCGGCGGCCTGGTCGCGGGCGGCGGCGAGTGACTCCTGCACGCGCGCGGCGGCCGAGGCAGGCTCGAGCGCGGCCGCCGCCGGCCCGGCCAGCTCCACGCACCGCGCCTCGACGGCGGCGGCCACGCTGCGGACCAGCGTCGCCTTCCCGACCCCCTCCGGCCCGGTCACCAGCACGCCCAGCCGGGGCGAGCCGCCCAGCCGGACCAACAGCTCCGGCCGCGAGAAGGTCAGCTCCAGCCACTCGACCAGGCGGCGGGCGGCGGCGGTGTTGCCGACCAGGGCGTCGAGCGGAAGGGGCGGTTCCTCGACGGCCTCGGGGGCGCTCGACCCCCAGGACGCCTGTGCGCTCGCGGCGCCGGTCGACCGCACAGCCGCACCCGCACTCGCTCCGACACCGAACGAGCCCTGCCCCTGAGCGGACCCCGCCCCCGAGACCGCGGCGCGACCCTGCGCGTCCGGACCGCCCCCGGGCGCGCCGACGCCGGAGGTGCGACCGCCCTGCGCCGTCGGGGAGTCGGCGGTGGTCGGCCCGTCCAGCCAGCCCACGATGGTCGTCGGCTGCACGGCGACCGGACCGGCGGGCTCCACCCGCGCCACCGTGACCAGCTCACTCGTCCATGCCCCGCCGATCGCCGCCGACAGCGCCCGGCGGGCCCGGGGCACGTCCGCGCCGGGCGGCGGAGCGATGTCCTGCGGGAGCAGGGACACCGCGTCCCCCGCGGTGAGCACCTTCCCGAGCAGCGCCAGCCGCGCGGTGGCGGGTGTGACCGTGGCCCGGACCAGCTGAGAGCCCGCGAGGACCACCCGCCGGGCGGACTGGACCGCGACCGGCCCGACGACGACCTCGGCCCCGTCCTTCAGGCCCACGTTGGACAGCGTGACGTCGTCCAGCAGGGCCTGCCCCGGGGACGCGGCGGCATCCCCGGCGACGGCGAGCGCTGTGGTGGCGCGGGACCCGGTCAGCGTGACGGCGTCCCAGCTGCGCAGGTGCAGGGCGTCGAGCACTTCGGGGTGCAACCGGACCACCCCGCGGCGGGCGTCGACGGCGGAGGTGGCGAGTCGGGCGACCAAGGTGATCACGGGCACCCGCCCACCGTATCGGCCGCCCGGATGTCCGACTCGCACGCCGAAACCGGGGAACCCGCGAGTCCGACCACAACCCGCGAGTCCGACACCGAAGCCCGCGAGTCCGACACCGGGGCGCGCGTGTGTGACGGCGGGTGGGGGCGGGCGCGGGTCAGCGGCGGCGCAGGCCCAGGCGGCGGCGGTCTCGGCTCGGGAGGCGACGGTTGGGGCCCAGCGGGCCCAGGGACCGGCTGGGGCGGGCGGGGCCGTGCTCCAGCTCGCCCTCGCCCCCGCGCCGACGCCCCATCCCCGCCATCCCGCGCGCGACGGCGGTGGCCCGCCCCGCGACCCGACGGCGCAGCGGGGGGCGCAGCCCCAGCCTGCGCGCCGAGCGGGCGGCCCGGGCCACGGCCCGGCGCTCCCGTACCGGCACGCCCCACGCCTCGGGATGCCGGGAGAGCCACAGGTAGCGGTAGACGGTGTACGGGATCAGCAGCAGGTAGCCGAGCGCGATCAGCGCCATGCCGAGGAAGGGTGCCGTGAGCAGGATGGCCGCGCCGAGACCGACCAGCACCAGCAGCGGCGCGATCCACCGCGGCCGCACCCGCGCCGTCTTGAACGACAGGGTGGGGATGCGGCTGACCATCAGGCCCGCGGTGAACAGCGCCCACAGCCCGACCGCCACCGGCGAGGACCACCATCCCGGCCCGAAGTGCAGGAACAGGTAGAGCGGCAGGCCCGCGGTGAGCGCCGCGGCGGGCGCCGGGACGCCGACGAAGAACTCCTTGGCGAACGGGGGCTGGTCCTCGTCGTCGATCAGGGTGTTGAAGCGGGCCAGTCGCAGCGCCATGCAGACCGCGAAGATCAGCGCCACGACCCAGCCGAGCCGGGTCCCCTCCAGCGCCCAGATGTAGAGGACGAGCGCGGGCGCCACCCCGAACGACACCAGGTCGGACAGCGAGTCCAGCTCCTGGCCGATCCGGGAGGAGGCATCGAGCAGGCGGGCGAGGCCGCCGTCCAGCGCGTCGCACAGCGCGGCACCGAACGCGGCCGCGATGCACAGCTCGAACCGCCCGGCCAGCGCGAAGTTGACCGCGGAGAGCCCCAGGCACAGCGCCAGGACGGTGACCGCGTTGGGCAGCAGCCGGATGCCGGCCTGGTAGGGGTTCACGACACCGCTCGCGACAGCACGGCCAGCGGGGTCTCGCCCCCGATGGTGCGCTGGCCGACCGCGACCTCGGGCGCGACGCCGGGGGGCAGGTAGGTGTCCACCCGCGAGCCGAAGCGGATCAGCCCGTAGGTCTCCCCCGCCGCGACCTCGTCCCCCGCCCGCACGTCGCAGACGATCCGCCGGGCGAGCAGGCCCGCGATCTGCACGACGCCGAGCGCATGCCCGGTCTGGGTCTCCAGGACCAGCGCGTTCCGCTCGTTGTCGGTGCTCGCCTTGTCCAGGTCCGCGGACAGGAAGACCCCGGGGACGTACCTCACCGAGCGGATCCGCCCGTGCATGGGGATGCGCTGCACGTGGACGTCCAGCACCGAGAGGAAGACGCTGACCCGGCTGACCGGCTCCCGGGGCAGGTCCAGCTCGGGCGGCGGCACGACCTCCTCGATCAGCGCGACGGTCCCGTCCGCCGGAGCCAGGACCGCGCCGACCCGCGGCGGCGGCACCCGCGTGGGCGCCCGGAAGAAGGCGGCGGTCGCGGCCGTGGCCAGCAGCCCGAGCCCGGTCCCGCGGCCGGTCAGCAGCCGGATCCCGGCCGCGGCCGCGGCGACGGAGGCGATGACGGGGCGGCCACCGGGATGGATCGGGGGCACCGAGTCGCGGACGAGCTTGGCGGCGTGCAGGACTGCCCCGTCGCCTTCAGAGGTCGCGGCCATGGTCGCGGGTCGGCTCCTCGTCCGCGCCCGGTCGGCGACCCCGGTCCCGACGGGTGCCGGGCGGGTCGGGCGCGTTGGCGCCACGCTACCGACAGTGGGTGACGGAACGGCCGGCGACCGCCGACTCATCCACAGGACGCAAAGGGCCGGGGCCACCATCCCCCGAGACGGTGACCCCGGCCTTGGAACCGCTCGTCCGCTCCCCAGCGACGGGCGGTAGGTCCTGTGCGTCGAAGGGTGGGTACCCCTTCTTCCTCAAAGTATCCCCAGCGCTCGACAGATCGTCCAGAACAATCAGTCCGGAACCCGATGATCTGCACCGATCGGCCGAACGCTCACTGGATAAGACGTCGAGACGGCCCAGAGTGTTGCACCCTGTGCATGTGACCCGTACCACTTTTCGAGTGACAGGGGCCCCGAGCAACCCCTAAAGGGGCGAGTCCAGCAACCAGACGTCGAGGACGTCCCCGACCGCCACCCGGGTCACGTCCTCCGGCACGACGAACAGACAGTCCGCCCTGGCCAGAGACGCGAGCATGTGCGAGGCGGGCGAGCCGACCTCGCCGACGGTCCCGTCCCGGGCGTCGAGGCTGCCGCGGCGGTACTGCCGCCTACCGGCCGGGGACGACAGCTCGTCCCGGGACCGGGCGGCCACGATGGCCCGATCGGGGTGCGGGTGCCCCATCGCGCGCCGCAGGACGGGCCGGACGAACACCTCGAAGGACACCTGGGAGCTGACCGGGTTGCCCGGCAACGTCACCACGGGGCAGGCGACCTCGCCGAACTCGACGATCCCGGCCCCCTGCGGCCCGCCGGGCTGCATGCCGACCTTGACGAACTCCACCCCGTGCCCGGTCAGCGCGTCCTTGACCACCTCGTAGGCCCCGGCGGACACCCCGCCCGAGGTCACGACCAGGTCGACGCCCGCGACGATCCGCTCGCCGAGGACCTTCCGGAACTGCTCGACGTCGTCCGGGACGAAGCGGAGCTGCTCGGCGGTGGCGCCCGCGTCCCGCGCCGCGGCGGCGAGCATCGCGCCGTTCGACTCGTAGATCTGCCCGGGCAGCAGTGGCTCCCCCGGCGCGACGAGCTCGGAACCGGTGGACAGCACCAGCACGTGCGGCGGGCGGCGGACCGGCAGCGTGGCCCGCCCGACGGCGGCCGCCACCCCGATCTGCGCCGCGGTGAGCACGGTGCCCGCGGCGAGCACCTCGTCACCCGCCCGGACGTCCTCCCCCACGGTCCGCAGGTGCCTGCCGACCTCCGGGGCCAGCCGGATCGCCACGGTCTCGGTGCCGCCGTCCGTCAGCTCGACGGGGACGATCGCGTCCGCGCCCTCCGGCATCGGCGCGCCGGTCATGATCCGCGCCGCGGTGCCCGGCGCCAGCGCGGGCACGTCCGTGCGGCCTGCCGGGATGTCGGTGGCGACGGGCAGCGTGACGGGCGAGCCCTCGGACGCGGCGGCCAGCTCGGCGGCCCGCACGGCGTACCCGTCCATCGCGGAGTTGTCGAAGGGCGGCAGCGAGATGGCGGCCGTGACCGCTTCGGCCAGCACCTTCCCGCGGGCCTCGGCCAGCGGGAGCTCGACGATCTCGGTCGGCCCGAGCAACGCCGCGACGACGGCCCGGTGTTCCTCCACTGTCCGCGGCATGACACCACCCTAGTCTCGGTTGCACTCGCCTACCCCGAGTGCTAAAAACGGCATTGGCACTCGCCTGTGGTGAGTGCCAGTTCGAGCCCGGTGAGATCGGCGCAGGGTTGCCGGTCGTCCGTCGCGGGCGCTGAGCTCGAGCAGACGAGTCATCCCAATCGGAGGACCACACCCCCATGGCGAAGCAGATCGCGTTCGACGAGGAGGCGCGCCGAGGGCTCGAGCGTGGCATGAACACCCTCGCCGACGCCGTCAAGGTGACGCTCGGCCCGCGTGGCCGCAACGTCGTCCTGGAGAAGAAGTGGGGCGCGCCCACCATCACGAACGATGGTGTGTCGATCGCCAAGGAGATCGAGCTCGAGGACCCCTGGGAGAAGATCGGGGCCGAGCTCGTCAAGGAAGTTGCGAAGAAGACCGACGACATCGCGGGTGACGGCACCACCACCGCGACCGTCCTCGCGCAGGCGCTGGTCCGCGAGGGTCTCCGCAACGTGGCCGCGGGTGCGAACCCGATGAGCCTCAAGCGCGGCATCGAGAAGGCCGTCGAGGCCGTCTCCCAGCAGCTGCTCAAGTCCGCCAAGGAGATCGAGACCAAGGAGCAGATCGCTGCCACGGCCTCCATCTCGGCCGCCGACCCGCAGATCGGCGAGCTCATCGCCGAGGCGATGGACAAGGTCGGCAAGGAGGGCGTGATCACGGTCGAGGAGAGCCAGACCTTCGGTCTGGAGCTCGAGCTGACCGAGGGCATGCGCTTCGACAAGGGCTACATCTCCCCGTACTTCGTGACCGACGCGGAGCGCATGGAGGTCGAGCTCGAGGACCCGTACGTGCTCCTCGTGTCGTCGAAGATCTCGACGGTGAAGGACCTGCTCCCGCTGCTGGAGAAGGTCATGCAGGGCGGCAAGCCGCTCGCGATCATCGCCGAGGACGTCGAGGGCGAGGCCCTGGCGACCCTGGTCGTCAACAAGATCCGTGGCACCTTCAAGTCCGTCGCCATCAAGGCGCCGGGCTTCGGTGACCGCCGCGAGGCCATGCTCACCGACATGGGCATCCTGACCGGTGGCGAGGTCATCTCGGAGAAGGTCGGCCTCAAGCTGGAGAACGCCGACCTGTCGCTGCTCGGCCGGGCGCGCAAGGTCGTCGTCACCAAGGACGAGACCACCATCGTCGACGGTGCGGGCGACGCCGACCAGATCGCCGGTCGCGTCAACCAGATCCGCGCGGAGATCGAGCGCACGGACTCGGACTACGACCGCGAGAAGCTGCAGGAGCGCCTGGCCAAGCTGGCAGGCGGTGTTGCGGTCATCAAGGCCGGAGCCGCGACCGAGGTCGAGCTCAAGGAGCGCAAGCACCGCATCGAGGACGCCGTTCGCAACGCGAAGGCGGCCGTCGAGGAGGGCATCGTCGCCGGTGGCGGCGTCGCGCTCATCCAGGCCGGTGCGGGCCTGTTCGAGGGCCTCGGCCTGGACGGCGACGAAGCGACCGGGGCGAACATCGTCAAGGTCGCGCTCGAGGCGCCGCTCAAGCAGATCGCCATCAACGCAGGCCTCGAGGGCGGCGTCGTCGCGGAGAAGGTGCGCAACCTCCCCGCGGGCGAGGGCCTCGACGCGGCCACCGGCGAGTACAAGGACCTGGTCAAGGCCGGCATCATCGACCCGGCCAAGGTCACCCGGTCCGCGCTGCAGAACGCGGCCTCCATCGCCGCGCTCTTCCTCACCACCGAGGCGGTCATCGCCGACAAGCCGGAGAAGAACGCCGCTCCGGCAGGCGACCCGACCGGCGGCATGGGCGGCATGGACTTCTGAGAGAAGCCTGCGTAACGAGGCATCTGTTCTGATCCACGCCTCCTCGCACTGCCTGAGAGGGGCGGTGGGCTCCGGCCCACCGCCCCTCTTCGCCGTCTGGAGTTCCGAGACCCGGCGCGGATGGTCGTCGGGCCGCCGGAGATCGAGGCCGCGCCCGGCGGGTGGGCCCACCACGACGACGCGCCCACCTCGCGCGGCCGGCGTAGCTGAACCCGCGGTCAGGGCGGCTCCGCGCTTCCTCCCGCCGGCCCGGGATCTCCAGGCCGCTAGCCCGAGATGACCAGGAACAGGGTCCAGCCCGCCGTCACCACCGTCGGGACCAGCGCGACCAGCACCGGCCGGACCCGCCGCGCCCGGCTCGTCGCGAACCAGAAGGCCACGGGCCAGCCGATCGCCAGCACCGCCACGACCACCCCGACGAGGATCCCGGCCAGGTTCTCCATGCCGAGGCCGAAGGCCAGCGCGATCAGCGCGAAGAAGGCGGGCCAGAGTGCGGCGAGGATCGTGGCGATCAAGCCGACGATCCGGGTGGCCAGCACGCTCGACGGCTGCGGCCGCCGCGCCGTCGGGAAGGTCAGGTAGGGCTGGGCCTGGTCCGGCGTCCGCGGGTAGGGGAACTGAACGCCGGGCAGGCCGGTCCAGGGATCACCCTGCCCGGGGTAGGGGGTGCCGAGGCCTGCGGGGGCGTCGAGATCGGCGCGGTACCGCGCCGCGGCGCCGTCGTGGTGCGGTGTCGTGGTCATGGCTCCACCGTAGGAACGCGCAGGTCAGCGCACAGTGGTGCTGCCACCACCCCACCCCGGCGCCACCACGTGAACCCGCCGGTGATCCGTCCTCGGGGAGCGCGGCGGTCGATCTCCGACCCGTCCGCTCCCCGGGTGTGGATCACGAGTGGGCGGTGGCGACCTGCTCGGCGCGGGCGCGGAGGGCGGTGACCAGTTCCGGAGGGTGCAGTGCCACGGCGTCGGGGGCGAGGGACCACACCACCCGCTCGGCGTGCCGGAGGTCGCCGAAGGCGGCCACGACGACCTCCCAGTCCCCGTCGGGCTCGACGGACGTCACGGTCCCCGCGGTCCGGACCAGTTCCTCCCGACGCTGCCCGCGCACCCGGATCCGCGCGGGCGTTCCCGGCATCCGGCGCCGGAACTCCGCGCGCCTGCGCTGCCAGAGCGCCTCCAGGTCGACGCCGGACGGGCGTTGCGCGGGCTCCGCGAGCTGCTCGGTCGCCTCGATCCGGGACACGCGGTAGGTGCGGTCGGCGCCGCCGTCGAGTGCGAGCAGGTACCAGTGTCCGGCCGCCTCGACCAGGCCGAGCGGGTCCACCGTCCGCCACCTCGGTTCCGCGGTCGCCGAGCCGTAGAGGATCCGCACCCGGATGCCCGCGAACACCGCACGCTGGATCGCCGCGAGCTCGCCGACGCCGGGTTCGGCGGCGTCCCGCAGCCAGCCGCCGCGCCGGACCAGCACGCGTCCGGCTGCGTCGGTGGCGGCGTCCCGAGCGGTCTCCGGCATCGCCGCGACCACTTTGCGGATCGCCGACGAGAACGCGCCGCCCAGGCCCAACGCATCGGACGTGCTGCGCGCCGGCGAGGTCAACAGGGCGACCGCCTCGTCCGGGGTCAGGCCGGTCAGGTCGGTCGAGAAGCCCGGGAGCAGCGCGAAGCCGCCGGTCCGGCCGCGCTCGGCGTAGACCGGGATGCCCGCCGCGGACAGCGCCTCGACGTCCCGTAGCACGGTGCGGGTGGAGACCTCGAGCTCCTTCGCCAGCGCGCGTGCCGTCATCAGGCCGCGATGGCGCAGCAGGAGGACGAGTGAGAGCAACCGGTCCGCACGCATTCGGAAAACATGACACAAGGTGTCGTGATTCGACGAGAGAGTTCCCCCATGACGACCACCGAGATCGACCCCCGCACCTCCTACGCCGGCGCCCTGGACTGGGCCGCGACCGTCGTCGACGGCGTCCGCCCGGACCAGCGCGGCCTCCCCACCCCGTGCCCGGAACTCGACGTCGACGGCCTGCTCCGCCACCTCGTCGCGACGGTCCACAAGATCGCCGCGATCGGCGACGGCGCCGACCCGACGACCCTGCCGTTCCAGGTGCCGACCGGGGACTGCCCCGCACTCGCCGCCGCTCGCGCCGAGATGGAACGGGTCTGGTCCGCCGACGACGCCCTCGCCCGCGAGGTCCGCGTCCCCTGGGGGACCGCGCCGGGCGCGGTGGCGCTGTGGGGCTACGTCAACGAGCTGCTCGTGCACACCTGGGACGTCGCCGTCGCGACCGGTCAGCACCCGGAGGCGCCCGCCGGGCTGGTCGAGCCGGTGCTGGGCGCGGCGCAGCGGCTCATCCCCGAGCAGCGCGACGGCTCCCCCTTCGCCCCCGCGGTCACCCCCCGCCCCGAGGCGGGCCCGACGGAGCGCCTGGCGAACTGGTCCGGCCACCGCTGGTGACGACGGCCGCGGTCCGACTCGAGAGCCGTGGCGTCGGACTCCTCGGAGGGTGGGAGTGGGGGACTCGCGAACTCTCCGCGAGTCCCCCACTTCCGGCGGGTGAGTCGGGACGTCAGCCCTGCTGGTGCGGGGCCTTGTACTCCGCCGCGTCGGGGGCCGTGAACAACGGCGCCACCTCCGTCAGGCCGCCCTCGGCGTTCTGGTCGACCTTGGCGATGTACACGCCGCGGGTCGGCGGGGCGCCCGGGGAGCTGTAGTCCAGGGGCGCGACCAGGTCCTCCGTCGTGACCGAGGTCAGCGACTTCAGCGCGGTCTGGATGCCGGCCCGCGACAGGTCACCGTTCTGGCAGGCCTTCTCCAGCACCGCCTGCCAGACCAGTCCCTCGACGTACCCGGCCTGCGCGCCCGCGTTCTCGGGGCTGGTCGGGTACTTCTGCTTGTACTCCGTGGCCACCTCGACCGCCTTGGGCGTCTTCGACGAGAACGGTGCGCTCGACGCCGCCACGTACAGCTTGTCCAGCGCCGCCGCGGCCGGGCTCTGCAGCAGGGCCGGGTCGAAGGTCGGGTTGTTGCCCAGCACCGGGACGTTCAGACCGAGGGCTGCGTTGTTCGCCATCGCGGACGCGGTCTGGCCGGGGGTCGTGGTCAGCACGATCGCCTTCACGCCCTGGCCCTTGAGCCCGGTGACGATGTTGGCCAGGTCGTTGTCCGTCGAGGTGATCTTGGCCTCGGCGATCGTCATGCCGTGCTTCTCGGCGTAGAACTTCGAGCCGCGCAGGCCGTTGCCGCCGTACTCGCCGTCGATGTAGATGTGCCCGATCGTGTCGCCCTGCTTGATCAGACCCTGCTGCTGCAGGTACGAGAGCCCGTCGATGATCTCGACGTCGTACGTGGTCCCGATCATCATGATGTTCGGGTTGCTCAGGATCTCCGACGACCACGACGCCGGGGCCGCGGACACGTTGTCGTCGATCAGGTTCTGCTTCAGCGCCGCCAGCACCGGGGAGCCCAGCAGCTGCACGATGCCGAGAATCTTCGGTTCCAGCTGCGGGTAGAGCGTCTTGGCGGTGTCCGCCTTGTACCCGTGGTCGACGATCTCGAGCGCCAGCTGGCGGCCGCAGATGCCGCCCGCGGCGTTGACGTCGGAGACCCAGAGCTCGTTGCCGCCGATCAGGGCGTCGCCGAGGTTCTTGAACACGCCGGTCCGGTCACCCATCACGCCCAGGGTGATCGTCGTGTCGGTGACGCCCTTGTCCGTCTTCACCCCGCCCGCGCCGCTCGACCCGCCGCCCGACCCGCTGTCGGCGGTGCTGCCGCACGCCGCGAGCAGCAGCGCCGACACCCCCACGAGGGCCGCCCGGCCCCAGTTCTTGATCATCATCGATCTCCTTGTCGGGAGGTGAGCCTGCGGCCGATCGCCGCCAGCCCGCCGGGTTCGAACAACACGACCAGCACGATCGCGGCGCCGTAGACGAACGCGCTGATCAGGACGGGGGACAGGGTCCCGATGGACCACCCGAACTCGGTGGCGCCGAGGGTGAGCAGCTGCGGCAGGCCGTTGACCACGACCGCACCGGCGACGGCCCCGGGGATCGAGCCGAGCCCGCCGATCAGCACCATGGCCAGGAAGCCGATGGCCACGGTGATCGAGTAGGTGCCGACGAACTCGTTCTCGTCCGGTTTGACCAGGTCCAGCCACAGGGCCGTCATCACCCCGGCCGTCCCGGCGAAGGCCGACGAGACGGTGAAGGCCTGGGCCTTCGCCCGCGTGACGTGCACACCCATGGCGGTGGCGGCGGCCTCGTTGTCCCGCACCGCCCGCCACGCCCGCCCGACGCGGCTGCGCACGGCCCCGCGGGCCAGCAGGTAGGCGCCCAGAGCGAGGACGAGGAACAGGTACCAGAGCCGCTGCTGCTTCTGGATCGCGACGCCCAGGACCGTCGGCGCAGGCTCGGTGTTGGCGAAGCGGAAGCCGAACAGGTCGAACGTGGGCGGCGGGCGGCCGGTCGAGGTGCCACCGGAGAACATGTCCAGCGACTGCCCCAGGTAGAGCCCCAGGAAGACCAGCGACAGCGACGCGACACCGAGGTAGATGCCGCGCAGCCGTCCCGCGACGGGCGCGAACGCCAGCCCCACGAGCGCGCAGATCGCGATGGCCCCGATCATCGCGACCAGCGGCGGCAGCCCGAGCCCGACGAGGTCGCCGGAGTCCCCCGAGTCCCCGGCCAGCACGGCGTAGCTCACCGCCCCGACCAGCAGGAAGAACGGGTGGGCCAACGACAGCTGCCCGGCCTGGCCGACCAGCAGCGTCAGCCCGACGGCCCCGACCACGCCGATCAGCACGTACTGCCCGGCCTTGAGGTAGGCGACCTCGGTGCCGGTGATCACCGGGAACAGCACCAGCACGATCAGCAGGAGCGCGACGCCTGCGATCTTCAGCCAGTTCCGGCGGGGCTTCGGGGTCGGCTGCAACTCGGACACGGGGGCCTCGACGACCGCGTTAGACACGACTGAGCTCCCTCGTCCCGAACAGTCCGTTGGGCCGGAACACCAGGATCACCAGCATCACCAGGAAGACCGCGCTCTTGGAGAACTCGAAGGACACGTACTGCGCGCAGAGCGCCTCGGTGAGCCCCACGACCAGGCCCCCGACGACCGCACCGACCGTCGAGTCCAGCCCGCCGAGGATCGCGGCGGGGAAGGCGATCAGGGCGATCGCGTGCGTGCCGCGCCCCAGCCCGGCCCCGGAGAAGTCCTGCGTGGCCATGAACAGCACCGCGACACCGGCGAGCGCGCCCGCGATCAGCCACGCCGTGGCGGTGACCCGTGCGCTGCGGATCCCCATCAGCGCGGCCGCCTCCTTGTTCTCCGCCTGGGCCCGCATCGCGACGCCCCAGGTGGAGAACCGGAAGGCCAGGAAGAACGCGGTGATCAGCACGATCCCGACGACCAGCGCGACGAGCTGGGTGCGGAACACCGTCAGCCCCGCGACCTGGATCGACTGGGCGTCGTACGGGTCCCCGATGAAGGGGATGTCCGCGCCGAGCCTGCGCACCACCTCCTCGGTGACGATCACGTCGACACCGATGGTGAGCAGCGCCAGGCTGTTGACGTCCGCGTTGCGCGCGTTGGCGACGAGCAGACGCTCGATCAGCAGCGCGGCGACCGCGGCGGAGACGATGCCCAGCGCCGCCGCCCCGACCCAGCCGAGCGTGTCCTTGGTGGCGTAGACGAAGTAGCCGCCGATCAGCACCAGCGAGCCGTGGGCGAAGTTCACCACCTCGGTCGCTTTGAAGATGATGACGAAGCCGAGCGCCAGCAGGGCGTAGACCGCGCCCTTGCCCAGTCCGTTGAGGACCAGCTGCAGGAACGTGTTCACTCCTCGTCCTCCCCGCCGGTCCCGAGGTAGGCCTTGATCACCTGGGGGTCGGACTGCACCTCCGCGGGCGGTCCGTCGGCGATCAACCGACCGAAGTCCAGCACGCTCACCCGGTCCGCGATGCCCATCACCAGTCCCATGTCGTGTTCCACCAGCAGCACGGAGATCCCCAGGGCGTCCCGCAGGTCGCGGATGGTCACGCCCATCTCGGCGGTCTCGGTCGCGTTCAGGCCCGCGGCGGGCTCGTCGAGCAGCAGGATCGTCGGCTCGACGGCGAGGGCGCGGGCGATGTCGACCCGTTTCGCGTCGCCGTAGGGCAGCGCCGCGACGGGGGTGTCGAGCCGGTCGGCGACGCCGAGGAACGCGCAGATCTCCTCGACCCGGGCCAGGTGCCTGCGCTCGGTCCGCACGGTGCGCGGCAGCCGCAGCCCGCCCGTCACGAACCCGCCCCGGGTCAGCACGTGCCTGCCCAGCATCACGTTGTCCCGCACCGTGCTGTGCGGGGAGAGCGCGATGTTCTGGAAGGACCGTCCGACGCCGAGGCCCGCCAGCTTGTGTGGCGAGGTCCCGGTCAGCTCGCGGTCGCCGAGCCGGACCCGGCCCTCGGTCGGCGTGTAGAGCCCGCTGATCACGTTGAAGCAGCTGGACTTGCCCGCGCCGTTCGGCCCGATCAGGGCGTGCACGGTGCCGGGGGCGACGGTGAACGACACCTCGGACAGGGCCGTGATCCCCCCGAACCGCAGGGTGACCGCCTCGACCGACAGCGCGACGACGCCCTCGCGGATGTCCGTGGCCGCGGTCATCCGACCCACCTCGACAGTGTCCGGCCGCGGCGGTGTTCCAGCGCCTCGGCCTGCTCCGCCTCGGCCTGCTCGGCGGACTCGGCGTGCCCGCCGAGGTAGAGGCGCTGGACGTCGTCGCTCGCGGCGAGCTCGGCGGCGCTGCCGGTCAGCGCGACCCGCCCCACCTCGAGCACGACCGCGGTGTCCGCGACGTCGAGGGCCATGGTGGCGTTCTGTTCCACCAGCACCACCGCGGTCCCCTGCGCGTGGATCTCGCCGATGATCCGCGCGATCCGGCCGACCATCTGCGGGGCCAGACCGAGCGACGGCTCGTCCAGCAGCAACAGCTCGGGTCCGCTCATCAGCGCGCGGCCGATCGCGAGCATCTGCTGTTCGCCGCCGGAGAGCAGCCCCGCCCGCTGGCCCGACCGTTCGCCCAGCACCGGGAACAGCTCCGCCACCCGTTCCCTTGCCCGGGCGCGGACCTCCGCCGACCGGGCGCCGAGACCGCCTGCGCGCAGGTTCTCCTCCACGGTCATCCGGGCGAACACCTGCCTGCCCTCCGGCACAGCGACGATCCCGTGGCGGACGATCCGAGCGGGATCGAGCCGGTCGATGCGCTCGTCCCGGAACCGGATCTCCCCACCGGCGACCGCCCCGCCGTGCAGTCCGAGGGTGCCGGAGACCGCGCGGAGCAGCGTGGACTTCCCGGCGCCGTTACCGCCGAGGACGGCGAGCACGCTGTCCGCCCCGACCTCCAGGTCGACGCCTTCCAGGGCCCGCACGGACCTGCCGTATCGGACATTCAGCCCGCGAACGCTCAGCACGCGCACATCGTGGTGGGGCTCACACTCCCCCTGCACCCCCACGTGGAGACCCCGATCACAACAATCCCGCCTCGCTCGCCTTGCCGATGGCCTCGACCCGGTTGCGCGCGCCGAGCTTGTGCAGCGCGGACTGCAGGTAGGTCTTCACGGTGTTCCTGGTCAGGCCGGTGGCCTCGGCGATCTCGGGGTTGGTGCGGCCCTGCGCCGCGAGCCGCAGCACCTCGTACTCGCGCCGCGTCAGGCCGCTGCGCTCCAGGGCGCTCGCCGCCGCCTCGCCCGCGGGCAGCATCCGCTGGTCGACGATCCGCTCCCCGCGCAGCACGGCTCGCAGGGCGGCGACGAGGTCGGTCGCGGCGGCATCCTTGACCAGACAACCGTGGGCGCCGGCGTCGAGCGCGGCCTGGATGCCGTGGTGGTCGCCGTGCGCGGTGAACACGACCACCCGCGCGGACGGACAGGCGGCCCGCAGCCCGGTGACGACCTCGGGCGCGAGCATGTCCGGCAGCCGCAGGTCCAGCAGGACGAGATCGGGGCGCAGCCCGGGAGCGCGCTCCAACGCCGTCCGGCCGGACTCCGCGGACCCCACCACGATCAGCGACGGGTCGCCCCGCAACAGCAGGGCCACACCGTCACGCACCACGGGATGGTCGTCGACGACCATCACCCGCGCGGGGCTCACGGCGCGGCCGGGAGCACGAGCCGCAGGGTGCAGCCGTCCTCGTCGTGCACGAGCCGGACGCTGCCGCCGAGCAGCGCGGCGCGGTTCGCGAGCATCTTGACCCCGAGCCCGGTCCCGGCGGCGGGCGGTGTCTCGCCCGCGCCGTCGTCCGCGACGGCGAGCTGGACCCCGCCGGACTCCTCGGGCGCCAGGCTGACGATCACCGTGCCCGCCCCGGCGTGCTTCTCCGCGTTGACCAGCCCCTCCCGCGCGACGGCGACGAGGATCGCGGTGCGCTCGGCGTCCAGAGGGGCGACCGGGCCGAGCTGGACGAACCGGCAGCTCACCCCGGTCCGCGCGGCGAAGCTGCGGCAGTGCTCGGCCAGCTCGACCGGCAGCGCGCGCTCCGGCGAGCTGTCCGACAACGCCAGCAGGGCCTCCCGCAGCGCACGGGAGGCCTCGGAGACGTCCGACTCGATCCGAGTGAGGCGGGCGGCCAGCAAGGGGTTGTCGGTGCGCAGGTCACGGACCTGCGCACCGATGGAGAAGAGCATCGCGCCGACCGAGTCGTGCAGGCTGGCCTGCATCCGACGGCGTTCGGCGGCGACGGCGCCGTCCGCCTGGGCCGCCGCGGCGTCGGCCAGCCGCAGGGCCGGGACCGCCTGCTCGGCGGCGCGGCGCAGGTCGTCGACGGCGGAGTCGCCGAAGGTCCCGGGCCCGTGCAGGCCCGCGTAGGCCACCGCGAGGGTGCAGCCGCGGTCCAGGATCGGCACCGCGATCATCGCGCCGAGCCGCTCGCGGCGGACCCGCTCGTCGTAGTCGTGGGTGATCGTCTCCGCGGAGACGTAGTCGCTGACCCGCACCGGCTCGCCGAGCGCGATGGCGCGGCCGCCGATCCCTCGGCCGTGCTCGACCGCGAGATCCTGCAGCGCATCCGTCCGGGTGCCCGCGGTCCAGCGGATCACGGTGCCGGTCCCGGAGCGTTCACCGAGGAAGCCGGTGTCCGCCCCGGCGGCCTCCTTGATCAGCCGGGCGGTGCCGCGCAGGGCCAGCACCCGGTCGAGAACCGAGAGCAGTCCCTCCCGCTCGGCCAGCAGCAGGTCGAGGAGATGGGCGTGCTCGGCGGCACGGTCGGTCGATCGCACCCGGGGACGATGTCACGAACCCAGTGATCGGCGACACACCCGTTTGCAGAGGGGTGTCTCTAGCCCTCGGGGGCCAGCAGCCAGGCCGCGACGTAGAGCACGACGCCGATCCCGGCACCGAGCACGGTCAGAGCGACCAGGCCGATCCGGATCAGGGCCGCGTCCACGCCGAGGCTCTCGGCGAGGCCGCCGCAGACACCGCCGATCATGCGGTCGGTGCGGCTGCGGTGGAGCCGGAACGCCGGGGCCGGGGCGGGCTCGAGGGTCCGGGGCTGCTCGATCGTCTGCTGTTCCATGACCACGAGCCTGCCCGCGCGGGGGGCCCGCGTCCTCCGGGCGGAACCCGGAACGGACCCCGGGATCAGCCCCGGGGACGTCGGGGTTCGGGGGTCCGGGGCGTGCCGTGCGGCCAGGCGGAGTCCGACTCGGCCGGGCGCGTGGGACGGGGCATCGGGTCCGCGGGGACCTGCCGGTCCCGCATGCGCACCATGCGTCCGACGAGCACAGCGACCAGCAGGGCGATGGCGACCCACGCCACCACCCCGACGGCGATCCATCCCCCGACGGACACTCTCGGCCTCCCGTAACGCTGTGACCACGAGTGTCCACGAACGCAGCGGCCTGCGCACCCAGGCATCGGAGTGAGCGCGTACCCCTTCTCGGGGACGCGCGGTCACCCTCCGATCAGTCGACCTCGGGTACGGCCGGTCCGAGTAGGTCGTCTGCGTCCACGATGCGGTACGCGTACCCCTGTTCGGCCAGGAAACGTTGACGGTGCGCCGCGTACTCGGTGTCCAGGGTGTCCCGGGACACGACCGAGTAGAAGTGCGCCTGCCGCCCGTCCCCCTTGGGCCGCAGCAGCCTGCCGAGCCGCTGGGCCTCCTCCTGCCGGGAACCGAACGTGCCGCTCACCTGGATCGCCACCGTGGCCTCGGGGAGGTCGATGGAGAAGTTCGCGACCTTGCTGACCACCAGGCGCTTGATCTCGCCCTTGCGGAAGGCGTCGAAGAGGGCCTCCCGCTCCTTGTTCCTGGTCGAACCCTGGATGACGGGGCTGTCGAGGGCCTCCCCCAGCTCGTCCAGCTGGTCGAGGTAGGCCCCGATGACCAGCGTGGGCTCGTCCGGATGGCGCTCCAGGATGGCCTTGACGACGGGCAGCTTGGTCCGCGCCGTGGAGGCCATCCGGTACCGCTCGTCCGGCTCCGAGGTGGCGTAGACGATCCGCTCGTTCTCGGTCAGCGTGACCCGGACCTCGGTGCACTCCGCGGGCGCGATCCAGCCCTGGTCCTCGATGTCCCGCCACGGCGCGTCGTACCGCTTGGGCCCGATCAGGGAGAAGACGTCCCCCTCCCGGCCGTCCTCGCGGACCAGGGTCGCGGTCAGCCCGAGGCGGCGGCGGGACTGCAGGTCCGCCGTCATCCGGAAGACGGGGGCGGGCAGCAGGTGCACCTCGTCGTAGACGACCAGGCCCCAGTCCCGGGAGTCGAACAGCTCCAGGTGCTTGTACTCGCCCTTGGTGCGCCGGGTGATCACCTGGTAGGTCGCGATGGTGACCGGGCGGATCTCCTTCTTCTCCCCGGAGTACTCGCCGATCTCCTCCTCGGTCAGGCTAGTGCGCGCGATCAGCTCGCGCTTCCACTGCCTGCCGCTCACCGTGTTGGTGACGAGGATCAGGGTGGTGGCCTTGGCCCGGGCCATCGCGGCCGCGCCGACCAGCGTCTTGCCCGCCCCGCAGGGCAGGACGACGACGCCGGAGCCGCCCGCCCAGAACCCCTCGACGGCCTGGGCCTGGTAGTCCCGCAGCTCCCAGCCGTCCTGGACGAGGTCGATGGCGTGCGCCTCGCCGTCCACGTACCCGGCGAGGTCCTCGGCGGGCCAGCCGACCTTGAGCAGCAGCTGCTTGAGGTTCCCGCGCTCCGACGGGTGCACGATCACGGTGTCCGGGTCGATCCGGGCGCCGAGCAGCGGGGCGATCTTCTTCTGGCGCAGCACCTCCTCCAGCACCGCGCGGTCCGTGGAGCTCATGACCAGGCCGTGGGCGGGGTGGTTGGCCAGCGTGAGGCGGCCGTAGCGGCCCATGGTGTCGACGACGTCCACCAGCAGCGGCTGCGGGACGGCGTAGCGGGAGAAGCGGACCAGCGCGTCGACGACCTGCTCGGCGTCGTGGCCCGCGGCGCGCGCGTTCCAGAGCGCGAGCGGGGTCACGCGGTAGGTGTGGACGTGCTCGGGAGCACGCTCGAGCTCGGCGAACGGGGCGATCGCCGTACGGGCGTCCGCCGCAGCGGGGTGGTCCACCTCGAGCAGCAGCGTCTTGTCGGACTGGACGATGAGTGGTCCGTCGGTCACGCAGGGGTCCCTTCTGGTTCCGGTCACGAGGAGCCGGACGGCTGTCCACGCACGGTGAGCGGTCGAGGTGGGCGCCACCCCGTCGGGGTGGGGGCGCGTCGCCCGTCCGGGGTGGTCGGAGAGCGACCTCCGACTATGCTTGCCCGGCACTGCCCGCAGCACGTACGTGTGCCGAGACGATCCTATCCCCGCCGCCCGGTCGGCGGCTCGTCACGGCGAGCGCGTGTCGCGGAAACCGCTGGACGAGCGGCGGACCGGCCCGGGGAACCGACGGTCCGGGCCGCCGGCACCCCGTCAGGAAGGCCCGAACGATCACCGCCGTGTGCACACCCGAACCGCCCCCGCGCTCCCCGCCCGCTCCCCCGCACCGCCCCCGATCTCGCCGAACACCCGTGCGAGCCGCTCGGCCACTGGTCGCTGGTGGCCCGCACCTCGGCTCGCACAACCGCACACGGGGCGCGAATCGTCGGTGGGGCGTGTCAAGGTCGGTCAGGTCGTCGCGAGCCACACCAGGGAGACGTTGACGTGACCAGCACCGAACGCGACCCCGCGTGGTCGGAGCGGCTGAACCCCCGCAACTGGAGCCTCGCCGCCAAGCTCGTGGCGGTGGGCCTCGTGCCCACGCTGTTGGCGCTGGTGCTGGGTGTGCTGCGGATCTCCGACCAGGCGGGCGTCGCCGCCCGGCTCGGCGAGGACAACCGGCTGCTCGACATCCGCCAGGGCGTGACCACCACGTCCCAGGCGCTGCAGGCCGAGCGGAACGCGGCGGTGCTGTTCGTGGCCGGAGGCCGCCAGGGCGACCGCGGGCCGCTGGACCAGGCCGTCGCCGCGAGCGACGGCGCGCTGGACGCGGTCCGGACCGGGCTGGCGGACCCCACCCTACTGGACGCGTCCGGTACCACCGCGTTGCAGAACGCCGAGGGCGGCTTCACCCAGCTCTCCGTGCTGCGCAGCGAGGTCGGCAACTCCCTCGTCCCGACGGACGCGGTCAACCAGCGCTACACCGCGATCATCCAGCGGGCGGGTGTGCTGGAGCGCGCGCTGGTGCGGCAGGCCGCGAGCGCGGACACCGCCGGGCTGGGGGACGCGGTCACCGCGACCTCGGAGGCCCGCGAGGCGCTCGCCCTGCAGCACACCACGATCGCGGGCGCCATCGTGTCGCGTGAGCTGCGCGAGGCGGACCGCATCACGGTCACGGGCACCGACGCGGCGTTCACCTCGGCCTTCGCCGACTACCAGGTGGCGCTCACCCCCGAGCAGCTCGGCCGGTACGGCAACTTCGCCACGAACGGCGCGAACGTCGAGCGCGAGCGGATGCGCACCGAGATCATGGCCACCCCGCCCGGGCGGCCCGTCGTGGCGGACCCCGCGGCGTGGGACGCGGCCTACGCCAGCTCGGTCGCGGTGGTGGACCGCTCGGCCGCGGGCGTCGGCGAGGAGCTGACGGCGTCCTCGGTGGCCGCGCAGGAGAGCGCGAGCAACCAGGCGGGCGTCAACTCCGTCGTGCTGATGCTGGGCGTGCTGCTCGGCATCGCGATCATCGTGCTGCTGGCCCGCACCCTGATCCGCTCGCTGCGCATCCTGCGGCGCTCCGCGCTGGACGTGGCGGAGCGCAAGCTGCCCGCCGCCGTCGAGAGCATGCGGAGCGGGCAGCCGCTGAACGCGATGGTCGAGCCGGTGCCGCTCACCGGGAGAGACGAGGTCGGCCAGGTGGCCAGGGCGTTCGACGCCGTGCACGGCCAGGCGATCCGGCTGGCCGCCGACCAGGCGGCCCTGCAGGCGAACGTGTCCAACATGTTCGTCAACCTCTCGCGCCGGTCGCAGGCGCTGGTCGAGCGCCAGCTGCAGCTGATCGAGCAGCTGGAGAGCAACGAGCAGGACCCGGACCAGCTGTCGAACCTCTTCCAGCTGGACCACCTGGCCACCCGTATGCGGCGCAACAGCGAGAACCTGCTGGTCCTCGCGGGCACCGACCTGGCGAAGCGGAACGTCGCGCCGGTCCCGGTGGTGGACGTGCTGCGGGCCGCGGTGTCCGAGATCGAGCAGTACCAGCGCGTCGTCGTGCAGCCGCCGCCCGTGGCCACCGTGGCCGGGCGCGCGGCGTCCGACCTCGTACACCTCATCGCCGAGCTGCTGGACAACGCCACCAACTTCTCCCCGCCGGACTCGCAGGTCGTCATGGCGACCACGCGGGCGAACGACGGGTCGCTGATCGTCGAGATCGCGGACCGCGGCGTCGGCATGGCCGACCACGAGCTGTCGGAGGCCAACCAGCGCCTCGGCCAGCCCGCGGCGGTGGACGTGTCCGCCTCGCGGCGGATGGGCCTGTTCGTGGTCGGTCGGCTGGCCAACCGGCACGGGCTGGGCATCCGGCTCGGCGGCGGCTCCGCGGGCGGCACCGGTGGCGGCCTCACGGCCACGGTCACCGTGCCGTCGGTGCTCGTGCCCTCGGCGGAGCCCGTCGACCGGCGACCCGCCCGGGCGGGCGCGGTCCCGGCCTCGGCCTACAGCGGCGCCCCGGCGGCGCCCGCCGCCTCGCCGAGCCTGCCCGCCCAGCGCCCCGGCTCGAACGGGCGCTCGCTGTCCTCGCTGGTCGCGGGGGACGACGGGCCGATGAGCCCGGCCCCCGCCTTCGGTGGCGGACGGCCCCCGGCCGCCCCGCCGCTCAACGGCAACGGGCTGCCCCAGCGGCGGCCGGGGCCGGTCCCCTCCGAGGACGAGCCCGAGGCCCGTCCCGCGGTGGACGGGTCCGAGGCCACCGCGGGGGACGTGCCGCGGCCCGCCGGGCCGGAGCGGGGCCCTTGGCCGGTGGAGAGCCTGCGCCGCCCGCCGAACGGCGGCGTCGTGCCGACCCGGCAGACGAACGGGTTCACCCCGGGCGAGGCGGGCCCGCTGCCCAAGCGGACCCCGCGCGGGGTCGACGGCAGCGCGCCGTCCGAGACGGGCACGTCCGGCAACACCACGTCCGGCACCTTCGGGGCGGCCGCCGGTGCGGCCGGTCTGATCGGCGCCGCGGGGGCGTCCGCGCTGCGGCGCTCCACGGACGGTCCGACCACCCCGGAGACCACGGAGCCCGGCGACAGCCGTTCCGGCGCCGACCAGGCCCCGGCCGCGGCCGAGGGCGGCGCCCGGGACCGCGCCCGCAACGCCGACGACCGGACGGACACCCACGGGCCCGCCGGACTCCCCGTCCGCAGCCCGTCGCGGGGCGGCCGCGGAGTGGCCCCTCAGGCGCCCACCGGTCCGGAGACCACCGAGACCTCGAAGACGGACGCACCTGCCGACGCTTCCGTGGGTACCGAAGCGGACACCCCCGCGACGGGCAGCGCGGTCGACGGCACCGCGGTCGACGGCACCGCGGTCGACGGCACCGCGGTCGACGGCACCGCGGTCGACGGCACCGCGGCCGACGGCACCGCAGCCGAGAGCACTGCGCTAGAGAGCACCGCGGTGGACGGTGGCGCTCCCGCGAGCGGCGCGGCGGACGATCTCCGCTCCCGCACCACGCAGGACACCTCGGCAGCGGACGCCGAGGACGAGGGTGAGGGCGACGCACCCGCGCGCCCGGCCGCGGACCGCTCCGCGCCGCGGCCGATGTTCCCCTCGGGGCTGCCCCGCCGCACCCCCACGGTCAACGGCGCGAGGTCGGCTGCCTCGTCCCCGCCCCGCCGCACTCCCGATACCGCCGCTCCCGAACAGGGCGGTTCGCCGACCCGGAGCCCGGCGGACCTGCCGGTGGCGGCCGAGACCGAGACGGGCGAGCCGACCACGGCCCTGCCCGTGGTGAACGGCACCGCGCCGGAGCAGGAGACGGTCGGCGGGTCCCCCACCGACGAGTCCTCCGCAGCCGGCGAGAACCCGGCCGGCGCTCCGCGGACCGAGGGAGTGGCGGCGCAGGACATCGCGGCCACCGAGTCCACGACGAGCCCGGTGGGCACATCCGCCGACTCGTCCTCCGGCGCCGACCGGGGCCGGGACGAGCAGTCGTCGACCGGGCGCGTCGAGGCCGGTGCCCTGGGGGCACTCGGTGGCGTCGCGCTCGGCGCCGCCGCACTGGGCGCCGACGGCCGGGGCACCGGGACCGAGAGCGACGCCTCCCGCTCGGACTCCGGGGACGGGCGGCAGGAGGGTCTGCCGCAGCGGCGCCCGCTGCCGAGCCGGGCGGCGGACCAGACGGTGGCGAGCAGACCGCCCGAGCAGGTCGGCGGGCTACCCAGGCGGGCCCCCGACACCCCGGCGGCCGATCTCCCGCACCGCGGTCCGGTGGCGCGCGAGGCCCCGCCCACGGGCCCCGCCGGGTTGCCGCAGCGCACCCCGCGGCGCCCCAAGCAGGCGGAGACCACCGGGACGGAGACCCTGTTCGCAGCCTCCACCCCGGGCGACTCCCAGACGACCGGTCAGCTCCGCCGCCCCGGCGGGTTCGCCTCCCGCAGGCCCACCCGCGGTGGCGCCCCGACCGCGCCGGGCGCGCTCGGTTCCACGGACCACACCGCGTCGGGCGACGCGGACGTCTCGGCCGAGGCCTTCGGCACGGGAGCCCCGGCGGAGCCGGGCGCAGGGACGAACGGCGCCGGTCTCTCCGCAGGCCAGGACGTGGGCCGACCCACCGACCGGAGTGCCGCCCGCGCCACCGGCCCGCAAGGGCCGAACGGCACCGGCTCCACGGGCGGACTGCAGGGCCTCGCAGGCCTCGCCGCCCAGCCCGCGAACGGCCAGGCCCCCAACGGCCTGCCTCGGAGGGAACCCGCCGAGGGCCTGCCCACGCGGGACCCACAGGGCGCCACCGGACTGCCCCCGAAGGACCCGCAAGGCTTCGCAGGATCGCCGACGAGGGACCCGCGCGGCCTGCCCGGCAGAGACGCGCAGGGCCCCCACGGCCTGCCGACCAGGAACCCGCAGGGCTCCCGCGGCCTGCCCCGGGACCCGCAGGGCCCCGACGGCCTGCCCGGCAGGGACCCACAGGGCTCCGCGGGCCTGCCCACCAGGAACCCGCAACGGGCCACCGGCGAGGCGCCCAGCGGCGAGCCGCAGGCCCCGAACGGCCTTCCCGGCCGGGAGCCGCAGGGCCGCCCCGGCCTGCCCGGGCGCGAGCCCCAGGGCCCGCCCCGCGCGGACCGGAGCCGCCCGGGTCTCGGCGGGCCGGGCGGGCTGTCGAGCCGGACCCCCGGCGCCGACCGGGGCGCCGTGCCAGCGCCCGCCGGCCGCCCCGAGACGGCCCGTCCCGAGCCCCAGGAGGCCCAGGGACCCCGGGACGACGCCGGGCTGCCCGGCAGCTCCGGGGCCGCCCCGGAGCCGAGCCGCGGCCCGTCCGGGTTCGATCTCGGCCAGACCACACCGATCTTCGAGGAGATCGCGTCGGCCTGGTTCCGGTCGAACGGGGACGTCCCGGTCCGCTGGGCCGAGGGCGGCGACGGCGGCGAGGGCGGCGCGGAACCGGCGGACCGCCAGGTCGCCGAGCCCGTGTTCGCCACCGCGGCGGACGAGGGCTGGCGGGTCGCCGACGCAACGGCCCAGGCCACGGCGGCGGAATCGGACGCCCAGGGCGAGACCACGGACGCGGGACTGCCCAAGCGCAGGCCCCGGGCGCGGCTCGTCCCGGGCAGCGCGGCAGGATCCGCGGTGCTGGCCCCGCCCTCGGGGCCCGCGCGCAACGCCGAGGCCATCCGGGGTCGGCTCGCCAGCTACCAGCAGGGTGTCCGGCAGGGGCGGGAGAGCAGGCTGCGGCGCCAGTCGTCCCCGGTGCCGGGTGCGAACGAGCAGCAGAACGAGGAGAACCGATGACCGGGCAGCAGCAGGCCCCCCAGGTTCAGCACTGTCCGACCGACGTCGAGGAGGGGGCGGCGTGACCGCACCACAGACCCAGCCCAGCCGATTCGGATGGCTGGTGACCAACTTCGCGGAGAAGGTCCCCGGGGTCGCGCACGCGATCGTGGTCTCCGCCGACGGGCTCCTGCTCACGGCGTCGGACCGGCTCCCCCGCGACCGCGCCGACCAACTGGCCGCCGTGGCGTCCGGGCTGGTCAGCCTGACCCAGGGCGCGGCGCGCTGCTTCGACGCGGGCGGCGTCGTGCAGACCGTCGTGGAGATGGACCGCGGGATCGTCCTGCTCATGTCCATCAGCGACGGCTCGTGCCTGGCCGTGCTGGCCTCGCCCAGCTGCGACATCGGCCTCATCGGCTACGAGATGACGCTGCTGGTCGACCGGGTCGGCCAGCTGCTCACCCCGGAGCTGCGCGCCGAGCTGCAGGGGTCCTTCGGGCCCTGAGCGGGCCCCGCGAGACCATGTGGTCCCCACTCAGTCCCCACGAAGTCCCCACGTAGTCCCCGCGTAGCCCCCGTCCATCCGTCCGACGAACGACCGGCGAGGCAGGTGAGATCTTCGATGACCAGCGGTCCCGACGACGCGTCGCGGCGTCCGCAGGAGCCGACGTTCGCGGACGTGATGAACGGGTTCAGCCTCGACGCGAAACGGCCCCGCAAGCGCAAGCGCTGGGGCAGACGTCGCGACGAGGAGGACCGGACGGGCACCGGCTCCGCGCCCGTGACCCCGCCCCCGTTCCCGGCCGCCCCCACGGGCGACACCGGGTTCGCGGGATCGGGCTACGGGGGCTACGAAACCGGCCCGATCGAGCCGATCCGTGACGATCCCCTGCCGCCCGTCGCGCCCTCCGGCGCGGCGGCCGTCCGGCCCTACGCCTGGACCCGCGGCAGGACCACGACCAACTTCGACCTCGCGATCGAGACCCTGGTCTCGACCAGCAGGCAGGGCCGGGACCAGCTCGGCCTGCTGCAGATGGAGCACCGCTCCGTCGCCGACCTCTGCGACCAGCCCCGGTCGGTCGCCGAGGTCGCCGCGCTGCTGTCCCTCCCGCTCGGCGTCGCCCGGGTCCTGCTCGGCGACATGGCCGGGCTCGGCGTGGTGACCGTGCACCAGACCGCGACCAGTACCGGCAACGAGCCGGACCTCGCACTGATGGAAAGGGTGTTGAGTGGACTCCGTCGGCTCTAGTTTCCCCGTCGGCGGGCCGCCGGTCACCCCGGCCATGTCCCGCCCGTCACCGTCCCCGGCCCGCCGTCCCGGCCCCGGCCCCACCACGATCTCGGCGAAGATCGTGGTCGCGGGTGGCTTCGGCGTCGGCAAGACGACGTTCGTGGGCTCGGTCTCGGAGATCGACCCGCTCACGACCGAGGCCGTGATGACCGAGGCGAGCGCAGGCCACGACGACCTGAGCGCCACCCCGAACAAGCAGACGACCACGGTCGCGATGGACTTCGGCCGCGTGTCACTGGACTCGGACCTGATCCTGTACCTGTTCGGCACGCCCGGGCAGCACCGGTTCTGGTTCATGTGGGACGACCTGGTCCGCGGGGCCATCGGCGCCGTCGTCCTGGTGGACACCCGCCGGCTGGCGGACTGCTTCTCGGCGATCGACTTCTTCGAGGACCGGGGCCTGCCCTACGTCGTGGGGCTCAACGCCTTCGACGGCGAGCAGCTCCACCGCGTGGAGGACGTGCGCGAGGCGATGTCGATCGACCCGTCGATCCCGATCATCACCTGCGACGCCCGGCACCGGGAGTCCACGAAGCAGGCCCTGATCGCCCTGGTCCAGCACGCCATGGCCGCCCGGATGGCCGCGGGCGCCCGCTGACCCGTCAGCCGTCGACGAGCGCGATCCGCGTGATGCGGTGGAGCGGGAGCCGGTAGGTCTCGCCGTCGACGGCGTCCCGGCCCTCGACGATCCCGCCGCCGACGGTGACCGGGGCGAGCACCCGCTCGCTCTGGACGCCGTGCCCGTCGACGAAGCCGATCCACACCTGGCGCCGGTCCCGCACGGCCTGCTGCAGCGTGGCGAGGGTGTGGCTGGAGCCCTGCGCCGACGGCGTCCTGCCCGCTCCCCGGCGGGCGTACGCCAGGGCGTCTCCCGCACGCATCTTGGCCACGACGGCGTCCAGCCGTTCGCCCGAGGGATCCGGCAGGGTGGCCCGCGCCCGCGGCCCGCGCGGGTCGGTGCGTGCCCCGCGCGGCCCGAGGTCGAGCACCCCGCCCGCGGCGTCCTCGGCAGCCGGGCTGAACCCGGCGGCGCGCAGCCCGTCGAGCACCTCGGCCAGCGGCGCGGTGCTCACGGCGACGGTCGGGGCGATGCGGCGCAGGTCCAGCGTCACGGTCTCGGGGTGGGCGAGGACCTCGGAGAGCAGCACCTCGTCGTCCGACCGCAGGAACGAGGAGGCGACGCCGCCCCGCAGCCTGCCGTGCCTGCGCCCGACGTCCTCGATCAGGTAGGTCAGCGCCTGCGGCACCGGTGTGGAGGACCGCTCGGCCAGCAGCTCGGCGACCTCGGCGGCCGAGCGGCCCGCGTCCAGGGCGCGGCGCACGCTCGCCTCGGTGAAGCGGTAGACGGTCGCCCCGCCCGCGGACTCCACGTCCGCCATCAGCCGCAGCTCCCGCGCCAGCCAGGGCACCAGCGGTCCCGGGGCGACGGCGGTGAGGTCGGCCTGCAGCAGGACCGTCTCGACGGGCTCGGGCAGCACCGCCCGCAGGGCGGCCACGACCGGGGCGGTGTCCGTGGTGGCCAGGAGCGCCCGGCCTGGCTCGGAGACCGCGTCCAGCGCCACGACGCCCAGCACGGTGCCCTCGGACAGGGCCCAGCGGACGATCTCGTCCCGCAGCCGTCCCCCGCGGCGCGGCGCGCGCCAGGCCAACAGCTCGGCGAGGTCCTCGGGCCCGGTGACGGCGGTGCCCGGCGGCAGCCCGGCGAGCGCCTCGAGGACCCGGCGGCGGTCCCGCGGGGCGAGCGGGCGGCGCAGGGTCTCCGACAGCGCGTTGATCGGGCGGTCCGCGTCGTCCCGACCGCCGACGAGCCCGGGCAGCCGCGGCAGGTCCAGCCAGGCGCGCGCGAGGGTGGTCCAGCGGTGCTCCGGGCCGCCCGCCGCCCAGACGTCCGCGGTGGTGGTGGGCATCCACTCGGCGTTCGGGGAGTCGTTCTCCGCCACGAGGTCCGCGGCCGCGGCGACCTCGATGATCAGTGCGGCGCCCGCCTCGTCCGTCTCCAGCTCGCGGGCGGCTCGACGCAGGTCCCGCACCCCGAGCCCGCCCGCGCGCAGCACCGGCGGCGGGGTGGCGCCCCAGGCATCGATCAGCCGCTCCACGCGCCGGAGGAGCTCGAGGGCGGCACCACCCGCGGTGCCGTCCACCTGCGTGACGGGCCACTGCCGGGTCCGCGGGACGGGTGGGGTGGCCACGATGGTCCCCATCGGCCGCTCGCCGCGCAGCGCGATTCCCACCTGTTGCGGCAGCTCGACGGTCTCGGAGTCGACCCGGATCAACAGGCCCTTCGCCAGCAGCTGCCCCACCGGGCCCGCGGGGTCCGCGGCCGAGCGGCTGCGCCCGATCGGCGGCCCGGCGACGAGTGCGGAGAGCACCCGGTGCTGGTCCTCCGGCAGGTCCTTCAGCAGGGCCCCGAGCTCGCTCGACGCGGCCGGGCCACCCGCCCGGCGCCCCAGGTTCCCCGGGAACGCGGGCACGACGTCCCTGGCGGCGGGCACGAGGCGGAGCTCGTCGTCCTCGCCCCAGGCCAGCGCCCGGGACCGCAGGACCGCCACGGCCCCGTCCAGGGCCTCCGCGGGCACGTCCGGGCCCAGCAGCGACGCCACCTCCCCCAGCTCGACGGCGGCGTGGTCGGCATCGGCGACCACCATCGCCTCGAGGACGGCGAGGGCGACCGTGTCCAGCTCGTCGCACGCGCGGTGCACCGAGGCCCGGACGCCCGCACGCGTCGCGAGGACGTTGAGGTCGGCGGGCGGCGGCACGGCGAGATCGGGCCGCAGGCGCAGCAGCCCGGCGAGCGTCTCGTCGTCCTGGGCGCGCAGCCAGTCGACCAACGGAAGGGTCATCCCCTCCACGGTAGGCCGTGTTCCGCGGACCTGCGGTCCCGGCCCGGGTGATCCCCGTCGTCGGCGGGCGGTCCGCACGGGTGGGAGGTCGCGGCCATCCGCGGGACACGGTCCGGGTCCGCATCAGGGATACTGGGGGCGCCCGAGAACACGACACTGTGGAGGACAGCCGTGGCGAAGCCGCTCAAGGCCGGCCGTATCGACCCTGCGTGGCCGGAGCTGCCCGAGGGCGAGCACCCGCTCACCGAGCTCCTCGGCACGGTGCAGGGGAACATGTCGCCGTTCGGGGACGTCGAGTTCCCGCTGGACGAGGTGCCCTACGAGCACCCCGTCACCGAGATCAACAAGTAGCGGTGACCGCAGGCCTGCTGCTCGCGGCCGGCGCCGGGCGCCGGATGGGCGGGCCGAAGGCCCTCGTGGAGCTCGGCGGCGAGCCACTCGTCCGCCGGGCCCTCCGCGTACTCGCGGAGGGCGGCTGCGAGCCGCTGACCGTCGTGCTGGGCGCGGAGGCCGACCGGGTCGCCCCGCTCGTCGGCGGCCTGGCCCGGATCGTCGTGGCGCGGGACTGGGCCGAGGGCATGGGCGCCTCGCTGCGGGCCGGGCTGGCCGGGCCGGATCCCGGGGCGGACGCCGTCGTGGTGCATCTGGTCGACCTGCCGGGGGTGACCTCCGAGGCCGTCGCGCGGCTGGCGGCGCACAGCTCCCCCACCGTGCTCGCCCGCGCGGCCTACGACGGCGTGCCCGCTCATCCCGTCCTGCTGGGCCGTGAGCACTGGCCCGCGGTCGCGGCCCGGGCCCGAGGTGACGCCGGCGCCAGGGGGTATCTGAAGGGCAACCCGGCGGTCGTCCTCGTCGAGTGCGGGGACGTCGCGTCCCCGGAGGATGTCGACACCCCGGAACAGCTCGCCCGCTACCGGTAGTCGAACGGCGCGCCGGGGACTCCCGACGCGCCGTCCTCGCAGGCCGTCAGACCGTGAGGATCTGTCCGGGCTTGATGATGTTCGGGTTGCCCGCGAGCGCCGGGTTCTTCGCCAGCAGGTCCTTCCAGTTCGCCATGCCGTGCGCGGCGGCGATCCTCCCGAGGGTGTCTCCGGGCTTCACGGTGTAGGAGCCGCCCGCGGGCGCGCTCAGGTACTGCCGAGCCGGGGACTGGACGGGCGCGGCGGCAGGCGCGGGCGCGTCCCGCAGGGTCACCGGCTGGCCGGTCAGCCCCATCTTCTTCGAGCAGCTGGGCCACGCGCCCCAGCCCTGGCCCGCCAGGACCTTCTCGGCCACGACGATCTGCTGCTCCCGGGTGGCCTGGTGCGGGACGGGCGCGAACGCCGCGCCGCCGAAGGCCCGCCAGGTCGACGGGGTGAACTGCAGCCCGCCCGAGAACCCGTTGCCGGTGTTGATCGCCCAGTTCCCGCTGCTCTCGCACTGGGCGAGCCGGTCCCAGGCCGAGTCGGTGGCGGCGCTCGCCGACGGCGCGACGGCCACCAGCGGGACACCGGCGACCGCACCGGCGATGGCGGTGCGGGCGATCGTGCGGCCTGCGGTGGACGGCTTGCGGTGCTTTCCACGATGAGGAGCCATGGCGCGTGTCTCTCCCGCGGCGCGTGCGGAGGCCACCGGAGGTATTCCGATGAGCGGCGATGGGTGGTCGCCTCTCCGTTCCCTGTCCCGCTCGTGCTTCGGGGACCGGATCCGCCGGACAGGGAGCGCGCTGCGGTTCCGGGGCTCGCGGGCAATGGGGGAGTCCCGCGGGCCGACGGGGACGGTACGGCCGAGCCGCGGCGAGCGAAAGCGGTGGCCCGAGCGTGTCCCAAGATCGACTTCAATCATCCCGTGATCTGTGGTAGATCGCGTTCTCGCAGGCCAGGCGCCCGTATAACGGGACGGATACGAACGGATCAGCAAACGACATGGTTGTTGTGCTGTGATTCAGATCACAGAGATCGGGGACCCTGAACGCGGCCTGCGTCACCCCCGACGTAGGGTTCCCGACGTGGAACTCACCCATGTCGACGCCGCGGGCGCGGCCCGGATGGTGGACGTGTCGGAGAAGACCGCGAGTGCCCGCACCGCGGTCGCCACGGGGGTCTTCCGGACCACCGCCGAGGTGCTCGACCTGCTGCGGCGGGACGGGCTGCCGAAGGGCGACGCGCTCGCCACGGCCCGGATCGCCGGGATCATGGGCGCCAAGCGCACGCCGGACCTCGTCCCGCTCTGCCACCCCATCGCCCTGTCCGGCGTCACGCTCGACCTCGAGCCGGGGGACGCGGAGGTCCGGATCACCGCGACCGTCCGCACCACGGACCGCACGGGCGTGGAGATGGAGGCCCTCACCGCCGTCGCGGTGGCCGGGCTGACGCTGCACGACATGGTCAAGGCCGTGGACCCGGCCGCCACGCTGGACGCCGTGCGCGTTGAGCGCAAGGAGGGCGGCAAGACCGGGCTGTGGCAGCGACACGAGGACGGCCCGGATGAGTAGGACGGCGCGCGTCGTGACCGCCTCCAACCGCGCCGCCCAGGGCGTCTACCCGGACCGCGGCGGCCCGATCATCGCGGAGTGGTTGCGCGCCAAGGGATACGACACCGAGGACCCCGCCGTGGTGCCGGACGGTGAACCGGTCGGCGAGGCGATCCGCGCGGCCGTCGAGTCCGGTGTGGACGTCGTGGTGACCACCGGCGGCACCGGGATCTCACCGACCGACGCCACCCCCGAGGTCACCCGGGCACTGCTGGACTACGAGGTCCCGGGCCTGGCGGACGCCATCCGGGCCCACGGGGCCCCGAAGGTCCCCACCGCCGTGCTGTCCCGCGGGGTGACCGGCGTGGCCGGGCGGACCCTCGTCGTCAACCTGCCGGGTTCGACGGGCGGGGTGCAGGACGGGCTGGCCGTGCTGGACCCGATCCTCGACCACGCCGTCGACCAGCTCCATGGAGGTGACCACACATGAAGGTGCTCCGCGCCCTCGTGACCGAGGACGTCCTGGACGTCGCCGAACACGCCCGCCTGGTGGACGATCCCGCCGCCGGAGCGGTGGTCACGTTCGCAGGCGTGGTCCGCGACCACGACGGCGGCAAGTCGGTGCGCGGCCTCGAGTACAGCGCGCACCCCACCGCGACGAGCGTGGTGGCCGAGGTCGCCGCGAGCGTCGCACGCCGGGCACGGGGCG
This sequence comes from Pseudonocardia xishanensis, assembly GCF_039541715.1. NCBI lineage: Bacteria > Bacillati > Actinomycetota > Actinomycetes > Pseudonocardiales > Pseudonocardiaceae > Pseudonocardia > Pseudonocardia xishanensis. The sequence goes on along the minus strand of NZ_BAABGT010000022.1, from coordinate 23,469 downwards.
TGCGCGCGATCGCGGTGAGCCATCGGGTCGGCACCCTGGCCATCGGCGACGTCGCGCTGGCCTGCGCGGTGGCCGCCGATCACCGTCAGGAGGCCTTCGCGACCTGCTCCGAACTCGTGGAGGAGGTCAAGAGGCTCCTGCCGGTGTGGAAGCACCAGGCCTTCGCCGACGGCACGGACGAGTGGGTCAACTCCACCTGACGTACCGCCCGTGCGGCACGGGCGCCCCGACGCGACGCCCGTGCCACTCGAGCATCAGACGCGGAGGGTCTGACCGACCGCCAGCACGTTCGGGTTGGCCAGGCCGTTCTGCTGGGCGATCTGCTGCCAGGTTTTGCCACTCCCGGCGGCGATCTTGCCGAGGGTGTCGCCCGCCTTCACGGTGTAGTTGCCACCCGCTGCCGCGGGAGCGGCCGCCGGAGCAGGCGCGGAGGCGCGGACCACGGAGGCCCCGCCACCGGTGTCGGCCGCGTTGCCACGGACGCCCGCCTTGCGCGAGCAGGAGGGCCAGGCGTTCCAGCCCTGCGCGGCCAGCACCCGCTCGGCGACGGCGATCTGCTCGGACTTGCTGGCCTGGTGGGCCATGCCCGTGCCGCCGTACGCGCGCCAGGTCGTGGCGTTGAACTGCAGGCCACCGTAGTAGCCGTTACCGGTGTTGATGGCCCAGTTGCCACCGCTCTCGCACTGCGCGAGGGCATCCCACGCGGAGACGGGGGCGGCGTTCGCGGTGCCCGAGAGGGCCAGCGGGATACCCGCGACCACGGCTCCGGCAACGGCGATGCGGGCGAGACTTCGACCGGTCTTCGACATGGTGGAGCTCCAGATATCGCGCGACGGAGTGGGGACTCCGTTGCTCGAGGAACCGGTCGGTGAGCCATGGGGAGTGCTCGTATGCCCACATCCGTGTCATTCACAGATCGCGACATTTCCGTTCCGGAAATACTTCCTCGCCCCGCCGCCTTCCTTTTCTCTCGACGGACCGGAAACCGCGCGACGGGGGCGCCTGCACGACGGTTCCGGATGCAGTGAAGCCGTTCCGGTGGAACAGCCGAACGAGGACGCTACGTTTCGAACAAGGGCTCCGGTCAAACCGATCATTGGTGACGTCCGTCACGGTAACGATACCGAGACCCGGCCGATATCTAGATATCCGCAGGTCAGCCCATTGAGATCACGGAAGTATCACGGCCCGATGAATGGAACCGATCCGGAAATATTGTCGGGTCGCTCACAAGATTCTTGCGACGCTCCGTGACCACCGAATGGCCCAGCGTGATGTTCGACCGTCCGGCCGCGACTGGCTGCGCCGGCGGCGATGGTCCATTCTGGTGATGTGAGCACTCCCGTCTCCTTCGACTCCCCGACCGCCCTCGCCGACGCGCTCCGGGCCACCGGGTACCTCGCGGACGACGGTCTGGCCACCGCCGCCTACCTCGCGCTGGCCATGGACCGCCCGCTGTTCTGCGAGGGCGAGCCGGGCACCGGCAAGACCGCGCTCGCCCAGGCCCTCGCGCAGGTACTGGGCGCCGAGCTGATCCGGCTGCAGTGCCACGAGGGCATCGACGCCTCCCAGGCCCTCTACGACTGGGACTTCCCCCGCCAGCTGCTGCACCTGCGCACGTTGGAGGCCGCGGCGCAGGGCACCTTCGACGCGGACGCGGTGGAGGCCTCCCTCTACGACGACCGGTTCCTGCTGGCCAGGCCCATCCTGCGGGCCCTGCGCACCAGCCCGTCGGTGCTGCTCGTGGACGAGATCGACCGCGCGGACGACGAGTTCGAGGCCTTCCTGCTGGAGGTTCTGTCCGAGCACGCGGTGACCATCCCGGAGATCGGCGAGATCAAGGCCGTCACGCCGCCGATCGTCGTGCTCACCTCCAACCGCACCCGCGAGGTGCACGACGCCCTCAAGCGCCGCTGCCTCTACCTGTGGCTGGACCACCCGGACGTCGCGCGGGAGATCGAGATCCTGCGCAGCAGGCTGCCCGGGGTGCCGGAGCGGCTCGCCGCCCAGGTGGCGCAGGCCGCGCACCGGCTGCGGCAGACCGACCTGATCAAGCCGCCCGGGGTCGCGGAGTCGTTGGACTGGGCGCGGGCGCTGCAGCTGGTGGGCGCGCGCAGCCTGGACGTCGACAGCGCCGCCCGGACCCTCGGCGCCGTGCTCAAGTACCGGGAGGACGCCGACCGCGTCCGGGACCGCCTCGAGTCGCTGCTGGCCAGCTAGATGCCCTCGCCCCTCCCCCCGGGCCTGCCGCCCCCGGCCGAGACCCTCGTCCGCGATCCCGACCCCTTCCCGGGGCTCGTCGGGTTCACCGCCGCGCTGCGCGCCGCGGGCGTCCCGATGACCACCGACCGGGTCGCCGCGTTCACCGAGGCGCTCGACACGCTGGACGTGACGGACCGGAAGCTCACCTATTGGGCAGGTCGTCTCACACTCTGCAGTGATCCGGACGACATCCGCCGCTACGACGCCGCGTTCGAGGCCTGGTTCGACCCGGCCCAGGGCCCGTCGACCTCGCCCCCGAGCGCGCCGCAGGCCCCGCCGCCGCGGCTGACCTCGCTGCTGCCCGCCCGCCAGGGCGGCGCGGCCGAGGACGACGAGGAGGAGCAGGACGAGGACATCGTCCGGGCCACGGCCACCGGCACCGAGGTGCTGCGCCACCGGGACCTCGGCGAGCTCTCCCCGCTGGAGCGCGAGCACCTGCGCAGGCTGCTGGCCCTGCTGCGCCCCGAGCCGCCCACCCGGCCCTCGCGCCGCCGCGGGCCGTCCCGGCACGGCGCCCCCGATCCCGGCCGCACCCTGCGCGCGGCCCTGCGCAACCACGGCGAGATCGGCACCCTGCTGCGCCGGGACGCCACCCGCCGTCCGCGCAAGGTCGTGCTGCTGCTGGACGTCTCCGGCTCCATGGAGCCCTACGCGGACGCCCTGCTCCGCTTCGCCCACGTCGTGGTGCGGCGCTCGCCGCGCAGCACCGAGGCGTTCACCCTCGGCACCCGGCTCACCCGGGTCACCCGCGAGCTGCGCCAGCGCGACCCCGAGCGGGCCCTGAGCGAGGCGAGCGAGGCCATCCCGGACTGGTCGGGCGGCACCCGGCTCGGCGAGGTCATCGGCGCCTTCGTCGACCGCTGGGGCAGGCGCGGGGCGGCGCGGCGGGCGATCGTCGTGATCTTCTCCGACGGCTGGGAGCGCGGCGACACCGACCTGCTCGGCACCCAGGTGGGCAGGCTCGCCCGGCTGGCCCACAAGGTCGTCTGGGTCAACCCGCACGCGGGCAAGGACGGTTACGCCCCGGTGCAGGGGGGAATAGTCGCCGTGCTTCCCTACTTGGACCATCTGCTCGCCGGGCACAGCCTGGAGACGTTGGAACGCCTGCTCGACGTCGTGCGGGCGGCATGATGGAGGTTCCCGATGCGTGATGTGGTCGACCAGCTCGAGGGCTGGTGGAAGAACGGGGACCGGGCCGCGCTGGCCACGGTGGTGGCCACCTTCCGGTCCGCGCCCCGGCAGCCCGGTGCGTCGATGCTCGTCGGGCCCGCCGGTGAGGCCGTCGGCAGCGTGTCCGGCGGCTGCGTCGAGGGTGCGGTCTACGAGCTCGGCCAGGAGATCCTGACCGAGAAGCGGCCCGTCCTGCAGCGCTACGGCGTGTCGGACGACGACGCGTTCGCCGTCGGGCTGACCTGCGGCGGCATCCTGGACGTCTATGTCGAGGAGGTCTCCCCCGAGGCCTATCCCGAGTTCGGCCGGATCGCCGAGGCCATCCGGGAGGAGACCCCGGTCGCCGTCGCGACGGTCGTCTCCGGGCCCGCGGACCGGCTCGGCAAGCGGCTGATCGTCTGGGAGGACCGGGTCGAGGGCGGCACCGGCTCGGCGCGGCTGGACGACGCCGTCGGGGACGACGCCCGCGGCCTGCTCGCCTCCGGGCGCAATGCCACGATCACCTACGGCGTGGACGGACAGCGCCGCGGCGAGGGCCTGATGGTGTTCGTCGAGTCCTTCGCCCCGCCGCCCCGCATGATCGTGTTCGGCGCGATCGACTTCGCCGCCGCCGTCGCGAAGATGGGCAACTTCCTGGGCTTCCGGGTCACCGTCTGCGACGCCCGTCCGGTCTTCGCCACGGCCAGCCGCTTCCCCGGCGCGAACGAGGTCGTCGTCGAGTGGCCGCACCGCTACCTGGAGAAGGAGGCGGCGGAGGGCCGGATCGACGGGCGCACGGTGCTGACCGTGCTCACCCACGACCCGAAGTTCGACGTCCCGCTGCTCGAGGTGGCCCTGCGGCTTCCGGAGGTGGCCTACATCGGCGCGATGGGCTCGCGGCGCACCCACGAGGACCGTCTCGAGCGGCTGCGCGAGCGCGGTCTCACCGAGGCCGAGATCGCCCGCATGTCCAGCCCCATCGGGCTGGACCTCGGCGCCCGCACCCCGGAGGAGACGGCGGTGTCGATCGCCGCCGAGATGATCGCGCAGCACTGGGGCGGGGCGGGCACCCGGCTCGCCGAGCGGGAGGGCCCCATCCACACCTGACCGTGCGCCGGGCCTGGCCGTTCGGACAGGTCGGCCCGTCCGACGGGGCGGTCCGCGGGCGGGTGTCGGTCCTCTAGCGTCGAGCCCACTCGACGGGGAGGTCCGCATGCACCGAGGACGCTGGTGATGCCGTCCGGAGGCCTCGTCCTGCCGTTCGACCCACGGGCGGATCGCCGCGGCCCGCGTAGCCTGGCTCACACAGTCGTGAACGAGGTGGCGGGGGGCGACGTGGCTCTCATCGACGGACCCGGAGTGGACGCCTGTCGTCGGGCGGGGGACACCGTGCTGGTCGACGAGTTCGACCGCGAACCCGACCTCACCGTCACCACCGGTGGCGGCTGTGGCGCGCCGCCGCCGTCGGGCAACCCCCGGGTCTCCAAGTTCCACGCCCCGGAGATCGTCTTCGGCCCGGACTCGCTGCGGGAGGCCGCGCACGCCGCGGCGCGGCTCGGCGGCAGGCGCCCGTTCGTCGTCACCGATCCCGGGGTGTTCGAGGCGGGATGGCCGAACGAGCTGCTGGCGGACCTGCGGGCGGCGGGTCTCGCCCCCCGGCTGTGGACGGACGTCACGCCGAACCCGAAGGACCACGAGATCGAGGCCGGCTACCACGAGTACGTGGCCTCGGGCTGCGACGTCGTGATGGGGCTGGGCGGCGGCTCGGTGATCGACGCGGCCAAGGGTGTGGCCCTGCTGGCCAGCAACGGCGGCCGGATCCTCGACTACGAGGGCATCGACCGGATCGCCAACCCGATCCCGCCGCTGATCATGATGCCGTCCACGAGCGGGACCGGGGCGGACGTCTCGCAGTTCTGCATCGTCACCGACACCCGGCGCCACACCAAGATCACGATCATGGGCCGGGCGCTGGTCCCGGACGTCTCGGTCATCGACCCGCGGCTGCTGGTCACCATGCCGGAGTGGCTCAACGCGGCCACCGGGCTGGACGCGCTGACCCACGGCATCGAGGCGTTCGTGTCGCTGGCCCACGGGCCGCTGACCGACCACCACGCGCTGCAGGCCGTCTCGCTGGTCAACGCCAACCTGGCGCACACGATGGTCAAGCCGGACGACCGCCGGGCACGGCAGGCGATGGCCCAGGCCGCGCTGGAGGCCGGGCTCGCCTTCACCAACGCGATCCTCGGCGCCACGCACGCCATGAGCCACCAGGTCGGCGGCATGCTCGACCTGCCGCACGGGGTGATCAACGGGGTGCTGCTGCCGCACGTCGTGCGGTTCAACGGCGCCACCACCCCGGAGCGGTTCGTGCCGATCGCCCAGGCCATGGGCCTCGCCGGGCACGGCGTGCCGGGCGACGAGGCGGTCGACATGGTCGCCGCGGAGATCCGCAAGCTCGGGGACGAGGTCGGGGTGCCCGGCGGGCTGGGCGCGATGGGCGTCAGCGAGGCGGACATCCCGCGGCTCGCCGTGCTGACCCTCGGCGACGCGTGCCTGACCACCAACCCGCGGCCCGCGGACGTCGACCAGGTCGAGGCGCTGTTCCGGGCCGCACTGTGACCGGTGCCGCCTGGCCGCCCAAGCGCACCGAGGCGCCGTCCGGGAGGTCGTGGCCGGGCCCGGATCTCGACGCGCTGACGGGCCTGCGGTCCGGCAAGCCGTCCTTCTACCCCGAGTACCGGGTCTCGGCCGTGCGGCTGCGCCGGGTGATCCTCGCGCTGGAGCGGATCTCGGCGGCGCTCATCCGCACGATGGAGGGCTCGGAGGCGCTGGTACGGGCCGTCGTCGACGCCGCGGCCGACCACCTCTCCGCGGACTGGGTGGCGTTCGCGCTGGTCGACGGCCGGTTGGCGGACGCCCGCCCGCGCCATCTCGTACTCGGCCCGGACGGCGTCGAGTGGTCGAACCTGGACCTCGTCCCCGCGGGCGTCCGCGCCCACGTGGAGGCGGTGCGCCGCGGCGCGGACCATCCCGAGCACGACCGCGAGTCCGCGCGGCGGCACCTGCACGTCCCCGTGCGGCTGGACGGTCGCACCGTCGGCGGGTTCGTCGCCTGGACCCCGCGGGAGCGGGAGGTCGACGACACCGACCAGTCGGTGATGCGGATCCTCGCAGGCCAGACGGCCTCGGCCCTGCAGAACTGCGCGCTGCTGGAACGGTCGGAGAAGCTGTACGCGCGCACCGCGCGTCAGGCGGAGGACCTCAAGGCGCGCAACGCCGAGCTCCAGTCCACCCAGGAACAGCTGGGAGCGGCGCGGCAGCGCGAGGTGCTCGACGGCGAACGGCACCGGATCGCCCGCGAGCTGCACGACTCGGTCACCCAGTACGCGCTCTCGGCGGGGATGCACATCGAGCTCGTGCGCGGCGAGGTGTCCGACCCGAAGCTGCTGGGGCACCTCGACACGGCCAAGGACCTGACCAAGCGCGCGGTGGAGCAGCTGCGCTCGGCGATCTACGCGCTGAGCCACCACGAGAGCGCCGACCGGGACCTGCCCGCGATGCTGCGCCAGCTCACCACCGTGCACATGCCGGACGAGCTGCGCATCGACGTCCGGATCGGCGGCGAGCCGGTGCCGCTGGAGCCCGAGCAGGAGCAGTCGCTGTTCCGGATCGCGGGCGAGGCGCTGTTCAACACGGCGATGCACGCGGACGCCTCGCGGGCGTCCATCCGGCTGGCCTACCGGCCGGACGCGGTGCGGCTCACCGTGTCCGACGACGGCCGCGGCCGCCCCGAGGAGATCCGGCGCAGCCTCAAGGCCTCGGCGCTGACCCCGTCGGGGGAGCACCGCGGCCTGGTGAACATGCAGACCAGGGCCGCGGAGATGGGCGGGACGGTGCAGTTCCGCCGGGCCCGGATGGGCGGGCTGGCCGTCCAGGTGGACGTGCCCGTGAGCGGGAAGGCGGTGGCTCGATGAGGACGGTCTCGACGGCGGAGGCGGCGCGGCTGCGGGAGGCGGTCCGGTCGTCCCCGCGGCCCGCGGTGCGCGGTGGACCGGGCGGCACGCCGCCGCGCGCGGTCCGGCCGGTGCGGATCGTGCTGGTCGACGACCACTCGATCATGCGCCAGGGGCTGCGCGCGGTGCTGGAGCGCGAGGAGGACCTGCACGTCGTCGGGGAGGCCGGGAACCCGAAGGACGCCGTCGCGGCGGTCGCCGCGACCCGCCCCCACGTCGTGCTGCTGGACCTCAAGCTGACCTCCGGCCCGCAGACGGACGGGTTGGACGTCTGCCGCGCCCTGTGCGCCGCCCACCCGGGCATCGGCGTGCTGGTGCTCACGACGTTCGCCGAGGACCGGCTCGTCGTCGAGGCCGTGCAGGCCGGGGCGCGCGGGTACGTGGTGAAGGACGTGGACACCACCGAGCTGGTGCGGGCGATCCGGGCGGTCTCCCGCGGCGAGTCCGCGTTCGACGCCCGCAGTGCCAGCGCCATGGTCCGCTCGCTCTCGGGCGGGGTGCCGGACCGGGAGCGGCTCACCGAGCGCGAGCTGGACGTCCTGCGCCTGCTCGCCCGCGGCCTGTCCAACCGCGCCATCGGCGCCGAGCTGTTCATCTCCGAGACCACGGTGAAGTTCCACGTGGGCAACCTGATGCGCAAGCTCATGGTCAGCCGCCGCGCCGAGGCCGTCTACGCCGCGACCAAGCTCGGTCTCCTCTGACCGTGACTCCGGTGGAGCGGGTGGTGCGCGGTGCCGGTCCGCTCGCGGGCCGCCCTGCTCCGCGAGTCCCCCACTCCCGCCACGCGAGTCGGACATCTCCGGCGGTCGGGAGCTGGTAGGAACCCGCCCCATGCGCGTGTATGCGGAGCGGCCCGGTCGGTTCGGCCTGCAGGCCCTGTCGGACCTCCTGGCCGTGGCCTGGACCGTCGGCTGGATCCAGCTCGCCACCACCACTCACGACCTGCTCCTGACCCTGCAGGCCCCCGGCCGCACCCTCGTCCAGGCGGGCGACTCGGTGTCCGGCGCCTTCGACGGGGCGGCGCGCGGGGTCGGGAACGTGCCCCTGGTCGGCGACCAGCTCTCCCAGGCCTTCGCCCCCGGCTCCGACGCGGGGCGCTCGCTGGTCACGGCCGGGCAGCAGCTCGTCGACACCGTCGGCGGGGTCGCGGTGGGCGCCGGGTTGCTGGTCGCCCTGATCGGGCTGCTCCCCGTGCTGACGGTCTGGCTGCCGCTGCGGGTCCGCTTCGCCCGCGCCGCGACCCACGCGGTCGCCGCCCGCGCCGCAGGCGGGGACCTGCTCGCGCTGCGCGCCCTCGTCACGCGGCGGCTGCCGGTCTCCGGCACCGATCCGGCCGCGCTGTGGCGCGCGGGCGACCCGGACGCCGTCGCCGCGCTGGCGGACGTCGAGCTGAGGGCGCTGGGGCTGCGGTCGCTGCGGCGCTGATCAGCGCACGGACAGGCGCACCGAGTCGGACATCGGGGGGCGGCCCGCGCCGCCGGACGGGTCGTCCTCGGACACGACCACGGTGTAGTCGCCGGGCGGGAGCGGGATCTCCAGCCGGAAGGGCGCGAAGGTCTGTCCCTCGGTGGTGCTCGTGACCCCCGCCCGGACGACCTCGCGCGCGTCGTCGCGGACCTCCCACAGCAGCGTGGCCTCGACCACGGCGGCCTCCCCGCTCAGCACGACCGGGCTCGCGACCCGCACGCCGTCGACCGGGTCGTCGATCTCCACCAGCGCGCGGACCCGGTAGGGGTCCGCGGCGGTGAGCGGCGCGTCGACGGGCTCGCCGAGCAGGCTCGACGCAGGCTCCCCACCGACCAACACCCGCACCGGATCGGTGCTGCCCGCCGCCGACTGCACGGTGTAGACGAGCTGCTGCAGGGCCAGACCGGCGGGCCCGGGCAGCGGTCCGGCGACCGCCAGGTCCACGGTCAGCACCCCGTTCCCGTGCGTGACGGGGCTGCGCAGCCGGACGCCCTCCGGCCAGTCGGTGCGATGGTCCGGATCGTCCGTGCGGCCCTCGAGGACGGCGGTCACCGCGGTGCCGACGTGATCGGGCGGCTCCCCGTCCGGGCCGCCGTCACGCAGGGCCCTGACCTCGCGGAACAGCCGGTCTCCCGCCGGCGTCCCGCCGACGAACCACACGGGGACGGCGCCCTTCGCGGGATCGGCGGGGACGGTCGTCGGCGCCGTGGGGGCGGGGGTGATGCGGTCCCGGGCGTCCCCGGTGCCCGCGCACCCGGCCAGCAGGAACGCGCCGACGGCCAGGAACGCCCACCTGCTCCGACCCCACATGGCCCCAGCATGTCCGACGGTGACGGACACGCCGGTCACGCCGCGCCGCCACCCCAGCCGAGACTCCACGGTCGGGTGACGCGATCGCTACGGAGCGTCAGACCTCGGTGATCGTGCGCGCATGACGCTGGGCGAGCTCGCGGTAGGTCCCCGGGTTGTTGCGCACCCACCACTCGGCCTCGGCCGTCAGCGGGCCCTTGGCCGATCCCGCGAGCCCCAGGACGAGCGTGCCCTCGGGGATCACCTTGTTCGGCGGGACCGTGGCGCCCGCGCCGACCAGGCTGCGGGCCCCGATCCGGGCGCCGTCCTGGATCGTGGCGCCGTTGCCGATCACGCACTCGGGCCCGATCACGCAGCCGTGGACCACGCAGAGGTGGCCGATCGTGGCGCCCGCGCCGATCTCGGTGACGGGATCGTCCCCGCCGTGGAGCACGCAGCCGTCCTGCACGTTCGCCCCCGCCCGCACGACGATGGGTCCGAAGTCCGCCCGGAGCACGGCGTTGTACCAGACCGACGCGCCCTCCTCGATCCGCACGTCCCCGACCAGGGTCGCGGTCGGCGCCACGAAGGCGGTGGGATGGACGGTGGGCGAGACACCCTCGAACGCGAACATCGGCACACCCCACCCTCTCATCCCCACGACTCCCCCGCCCCACCCCACGATCAAGCCCCCTCCCACGAGTGAGACACCACCGCCCGCGAGTCCGACTCGCAGGCCGCGGGGTCTCACTCACGGTCCGTGGGGCCTCTCCGGGTGGCGGCGGTCCCGTTCGCGGAGGGTGGGGTGTCTCAGTCGGTGGTGGGGCTGCTGGCCTGGGCCCAGAAGCGCTTCGGGATGCGGCCCGCGTGGCGGGCGGCGTAGCCCGCCTCCACCGCCAGCCGCATCGCCGTCGCCATCAGCTCCGGGTCCGCGGCGCGGGTGACGGCGGTGGCCAGCAGGACCGCGTCGCAGCCCAGCTCCATGGCCCGGGCGGCCTCGGAGGCCGTGCCGATGCCCGCGTCGAGCACGACCGGCACCCCCGCCTCGGCCACGATCATCTCGATGTTGTGCGGGTTGCGGATACCCAGCCCGGTCCCGATCGGCGACCCCAGCGGCATGACCGCCGCGCACCCGACCGCCTCCAGCTTGCGGGCGAGCACGGGGTCGTCGTTGGTGTAGGGCAGCACCGTGAACCCGGCGTCGACGAGCTGCTCCGCGGCGTCCAGCAGCTCGATGGGGTCCGGCAGGAGGGTCCGCTCGTCCGCGACGACCTCCAGCTTGAGCAGGTCCGTCTCCAGCGCCTCGCGGGCGAGCTCGGCGGTGAGCACCGCCTCGGCCGCGGTGCGACAGCCCGCCGTGTTGGGCAGCGCCTCGATCCCGAGCCGCCGCAGCAGGTCGAGCACGCCGGTGCCCGTCACCGCGTCGATCCGGCGCATCGCCACGGTGGTCAGCGTGGTGCCGGACGCGACCAGCGCCCGCTCCAGCACCTCCAGGTTGGCCGCCCCGCCGGTCCCGGTGATCAGCCGGCTCCCGATCTTGCGGCCCCCGACGACGAGCTCGCCCATGATCATCCTCCCTGCACCGCGGTCAGCACCTCGACCTCGGCGCCCTCGCTCAGCACGTGCGTGGCCCAGCTCCCGCGGCGCACGACCGCGCCGTCGACCGCCACCGCCACACCGCGGGCGGGGGCGTCGATCGCCGCGAGCGCGTCCGCCACCGTGGCCCCCGGCTCGACCGAGTGGGCGGTGCCGTTGATCCGGATCGTCATGTCGTCCTCCCGAATCGGCCGGGCTCGACGGCGGCGGGCACCGGTTCCCCGCGCAGCGCACCGACGACCAGCTCCGCGGTCAGCGGAGCCAGCAGGATGCCGTTGCGGCTGTGGCCCGTCGCGACGATCGTCCGTTCGTCCAGCCGCCCGATCAGCGGCACGTTGTCGGGGCTACCCGGCCGAAGGCCCGCCGCCACCTCGGTCAGCCCGTACTCGGCGATCCCGGGCACGATCCGCTCCGCGTCCCGCAGCAGGTCCCGGACCCCGCCGACGGTCGGTTCGGTGTCGAAGCCCTGTTCGGACTGCGTGGCGCCGACGACCAGCCCGTCCGGCCGCGGCACGAGGTAGACCGGCCGCCCGTCGACCAGCGCGCGGATCGTGCGGCCGGGCACCGGGAAGGCGCCGCGCCGGTGCGCGAGCCGCAGGATCTCACCCTTGACCGGCCGGACCAGGCCCGCCAGCGCCGGGTGCAACGCTGCGGAGTGCGCTCCGGCGCAGATCAGCAGTGTCTCGGCGGGCTCGCCTGCGTAGGCGCGGTCCTCCACCACGACACCCGCCTTCTCGGCGGCGACCCGCAGGGCGTCCAGCAGGGTGCGGTTGTCCACGGAGAGGTCGGCGGGCACCGAGAGGCCACCGCGGACGTCCGGGCCGAGGGCGGGTTCGAGCCTGCGCAGCTCACGGCCGGTGAGCCGGTCCACCGACCGACCCAGCCGCGCCAGGTGGTCCGCCAGGGCGTCCAGCTCCGCGCGGTCCCCCGTCCCGGTCGCCGCGACGACGGTGCCCGCCGTCTGCAGCCCCGGGTCCCGGCCCGCGGCGGCGAGCTCGGCGGCGAAGTCCGGCCAGCGCGCGACCGACTCCAGCCCCAGCTCGAGCAGCGCCTCCTCACCCGGCCACGCCTCGGTGACCGGCGCGAGCATGCCGCCCGCGACCCAGGACGAGCCCGCGGTGGGCGCCGGGTCCCACAGCGTCACCCGGTGACCCGCCTGCGCGGCCCGCCAGGCACAGGAGAGCCCGATGACGCCGCCCCCGGCGACGACGACTTCCTCCACGATCTCCTCCCTGCGCCGGCATGACCCGGATCAGGTTCGACGGTCGGGACCGGCCAGTCCCCTCTCAGCCCGCTCGCTCGCGGACTCCCGTGCCTTCCGTCCCGCAGCCTACGCTCCTCCGCCGGCGCCGCCCGCGCGTCACTAGGCTCGTCCCCCGTGCCCCGACTCGACCGCGAGACCGTGCTGACCCGCCTCGCCGACGCCCGGCTCTACCTCTGCACCGGCGCCCGGCGGGACACCGGCGACCTCGCCGAGTTCGCCGACGCCGCCCTGGCGGGCGGTGTCGACGTGATCCAGCTGCGGGACAAGGGCGCCGAGCCGCTGGAGGCGAAGCAGGAGCTCGCCGCCCTGGAGGTGCTCGCGGACGCCTGCGCCCGCCACGACCGGCTGCTCGCCGTCAACGACCGGGCGGACGTCGCGCTCGCCGCGGGCGCGGACGTCCTGCACCTCGGCCAGGACGACCTGCCCGTCGAGTGGGCCCGCCGGATCGTGGGCGACGACGTCGTGCTCGGCCGGTCCTCGCACTCCGCCACCGAGACCCTGAGCGCCGCCGACGAGCCGGGGATCGACTACTTCTGCGTCGGCCCCTGCTGGCCCACCCCGACCAAGCCCGGCCGCCCCGCCCCCGGCCTCGACCTGGTCCGGACCGTGGCCGACCGCGTCCCGGCCCGCCCCTGGTTCGCCATCGGCGGCATCGACGAGGGCAACCTGGACGAGGTCCTGGCCGCAGGCGCGACCCGGATCGTGGTGGTGCGCGCGATCACCGAGGCCGAGGACCCGAGGTCGGCGGCGGAATCCCTCCGCGCCAGGCTCGTCTGATCACCGCGTCAGCCAGGCGCGTGCCCGTGGCAGTGTGTCGACGCCGACGGTGCGCGTGACGTCCGCGGCCAGGTCGGCGATGGTCACGGCGCGCAGTGACTCGCGCCAGGCCCGGTCCGCGGCCCCCATCACCGCCGCGATCCCACAGGGTCGTGTGCACGCCTCCGGAGCCGCCGCGAGCGGGCCCCGCTGCCGCACCTCGGTGCACCGGAACGCCGGGTCCGCCCCGTCGATCGCCTCGACGACCTCCAGCACGCTGATCTCCGCCGCCGGGCGGGTCAGCGCGTAGCCCCCGGCCTGTCCCTGCGTGGAGCGTACGAGCCCCGCCCGGGACAAGGCCTGGAGCTGTTTGGCCAGGTAGGTGGCCGAGACGTCGTGGAACTCGGCGAGCCTGGCCGCGGGCACCGGCTCCCCGGACCCGCTCAGCACCACGCAGCAGTGCAGGCCCCATTCGACCCCGCCGGACATCTTCACCCGGCCAGCCTACTTGACTCGGACACCTTGTGTCCGAGTACATTCTCGGACACAAGTTATCCGAGTTGAGGGAGTGGTCATGCGGATCGTCGTCGCGGGCGGGACGGGACTGATCGGGTCGGCGCTGGTCGAGGCGCTGCGGGAAGCCGACCACGAGGCCGTGCCCGCCTCTCCGTCGACGGGGGTGGACACGCTGACCGGGGAAGGCGTGGCCGAGGCGCTGGCCGGGGCGGACGTGGTGGTGGACGTGACGAACCGGATGGAGTTCGAGCCCGCCGCGATCCTGGAGTTCTTCACCGCCTCGACCCGCACGCTGCTCGCCGCGGAACGGGCGGCCGGGGTGCGCCACCACGTCGTGCTCTCGATCGTGGGGACCGACCTGCTGCCGGACAGCGGCTACCTCGCGGCGAAGGCCGCGCAGGAGGAGCTGGTGCGGGGGTCGGGGGTGCCGTTCTCCATCGTGCGCGCCACGCAGTTCTTCGAGTTCCTGGGCATGATCGCGCAGGGCTCGGCGGTCGGCGACCGGATCGTGCTGCCGACCGCCGACCTGCAGCCCGTCGCCGCGCGGGATGTGTCCGCCGCGCTCGCGGACGTCGCGACCGCCCCGCCGCGCGGTGGCGTCCTGGACCTGGCGGGTCCGGAGCGCGCGCCCTTCGCCCGGTTCGTGCGGCCCGCCCTCGCCGCGCTCGGCGATGGTCGGCCCGTGGACGAGGACCCCGCCACGGGCTACTTCGGCGCCACCCTGGAGCGCGACGCCCTGGTCCCGCGGGGCGAGGCCCGGATCGGGGCCACCGACTTCGCGACCTGGCTGAGCGCGCAGGCCGCCCGCGTCTGACCGGGCCCCGACCCGGCGTCAGCCCGTGCTCGCGGCCCCACCGGCCGCGGAGCCACCGCCACCCTGGATCGCCCCGCTCTGCCCCGTGCCGTCCTGCCCCGCGCTGCCGGGGGCCCGACTGGTGGTCGTCGGTGTGGTGGAGCTCGTCGGGGCGGGGCTCGTGGTCGGGGACGCACCGCCGGTGCTCTCGGTGGACCCGTCCGTGGACTCGGGAGCCCGTTTCGTGGTCGTCGGGCTGACGGACTCGGTCGTCCCCGTGGTCTCGCCGTCCGGGGCCGCGGAACCGCCGGTCACGACCCGGCTGACCGACGTCCCGGACTCGCCCCCGGAGATCGGCGACCCCTTGATCCACTCCACCCCGGTGATCGCCAGCAGCCCGATCAGGAAGGCCGCGACCGTGCTCACCAGGGCGACGACGACGCGCTTGCGCGTCAGTCGGGCCCGCTTGGGTGCGCTGGGCAGGACCGGCGCGAGCATCGGCGAGCCCGTGCTCCCCCGCTGCAGCGGGATCGTGGCCAGCGGGTCGACCGGCTCGGCGAGGACCCGGGTGTCGCCCCGGCCGGGCAGCCGCACCTTCTGCAGCGCGATCTCCCGGGTGCGGTCCAGCGAGCGCTGGTACATCGTGGCTGCCAGGGTCGTCACGACCGACCCCAGCGCCGCCCCGGCCACGGTGCCCGCGGCCCCGAAGTAGGAGCCGAACACGGCCGACGTCGCCGCGGCGCCCGCACCGGCGAGGACCTTGTTGATCGTGAGGTCCTTCTTCTCCTTCTTCTCCGCCTCGGCGACGGTCGTCGCGACCGTGGGGCGGGCCGCGCCCGTCGACGTCCCGCCGGTCACCCGCCTCGGGTCGCTCACGTCCCCGAGGGGTCGCCGCGGCAGGACCGACCCGCCGGGCCGCTCGACGCCGGTCGTGCGGCGGGCGGGCCCGGTGCCGCCCGGGCCCGCTCCGGCCGACCGGGGGGCGTGCGAGCCGCCCTGACCACCACCCGGCCGCTGCGCGGCTCCGGAGCGGGGCGGACCGGCCTGGGGAGGCACGGACCCGGGGGTCGACGACGGGCGGTACGGCGGGCGGGGGTTCTGGGCCATGACTCCGTTCACATCATGCGGGGCGCGGGTGACTCTCTCCTCCGTATGAACGTGGTCGATCATGGGAACGCACCCGATGATCACCGGACGTGAGAGGGCTCACCCGTTCGTGGGGGAACCGTCCACGGTAGGGCCTCCGGCCGGCGCCGCGGGCACCCGGGGGTGCCGGATCCCCGGATGGTCCGCGGGCAGCGCCGAGCGCAGGGCGGGCCAGGACAGCACGACGGACAGCGCGACCAGCGCCGGGCTGAACGCGACCCGTGCCGCGCCGAGCGCGAACACCCACTCCGCCTGGTAGAGCGGCACGAACACCGCCACCCGCACCACGTACTGCGCCACCCAGACCCAGCTCGCCCGCTGGTAGCCCCGCATGAGGTCCGGATCGCGGCGCCACCGCGTCCGCTGCCCCAGCGCGGCGCCGACGATGACCCCGAGCAGCGGCCAGCGGATCACGATCGAGATCGCCCAGACCAGCGCGCTCGCCGCGTTCGAGAAGATCTGCACGAGGAAGAAGTCCTCGGCCCGTCCCGTGTACAGCGCGACCAGCGCCGCGACCGTGACCCCCAGCAGGCCGAACAGCACCGCGCGGGGCCTGCGGCCCTGTGTGAGCCGCCACACAGCCACGCCGACACCCGCCAGGATCGCCGCGCCCGCCGCGATCCCGACCGGCGACCACCACTGCAGCTGCCCGGCCGGCAACCAGACCAGCACGAACGCGACGACCGGCACGGATGCGTCCAGCGCGCCGCGCCGCCCGCCGAGGATCTCCCGCAGCGAGTCGCGCGCATCGGGGTCGTGGGGTCCGTCTGACACCCCCTTAGGGTGCCCTATCAGTCCGTGGAGATCACCACGCGTCTGGCGCAACCGCTAACGGATGGGTGATCCTGAACCGATCAGTAGATGACGGGGTGGTGGACGCCCGGCAACGAGTCCGCGAAGGAGGACGGTCATGAACAGGTGGAACAGCTTCGTCGCCATCGGCGACAGCTTCACCGAGGGCCTGGACGACCTCTGGGACGACGGCTCACCACGTGGCTGGGCGGACCGGCTCGCCGAGCGCCTGGCCGCGGGCCGTCCCGGCTTCACCTACGCCAACCTCGCGGTGCGCGGAAAGCTGCTGGACCAGATCGTCGCCGACCAGGTGCCGGTGGCCGAGGACATGCGCCCGGACCTGGTCTCCTTCTGCGCGGGCGGCAACGACATCATCGGCATCACCTCGGACCCGGACGACCTGGCCCAACGGGTGGACGCCGCGACCGCCCGGCTCAAGGCCACCGGCGCGGACATCATCATGTTCACCGGCTTCGACCTGCGCCGCATGCACATGCTGCTGCGCAGGCTGCGCGGCCGGGTCGCCACGTACAACGAGAACCTGCGCGCGATCGCGGACCGGTACGGCTGCCGGGTCGTGGACCTGTGGGGCATGGACGTGCTGGCCGACCCGCGCGCCTGGGCGAGCGACCGCCTCCACCTCACACCCGAGGCCCACGAGCGCGTGGCCCTGCGCGCCCTGGAGGTGCTGGGCGAGCCGGTGCCGGGCGACTGGCGCACGCCGTGGCCCGCCGCCGAGGCCCCCGACTGGCGCGCCCGGCAGGCCGAGGACCTCAGGTGGGTCCGCGAGCACGTCCTGCCCTACGCCCGCAAGCGCCTCCGCGGCGGCCACACCGGGGACGGCTACCTGCCCAAGCGCCCCAAGCTCACGGAGTTCTAGCGCACGGGGGTGAAGTCCCGCGCGCCGATGTACTCGGGGCGCCGCTTGGGCGCGTAGTACGGCTCCACGCAGGCGTTCTCCACACTGTTGAACACGATGAAGATGTTCGACCGCGGGTACGGGGTGATGTTGTCCCCGGAACCGTGCATGCAGTTGGAGTCGAAGAACGTCGCCGAGCCCGCCTTGCCGGTGAGCATCGCGATGCCGTGCCGGTTGGCCAGCGCGGTCAGGCTGTCCTCGTCCGGGGTGCCGATCTCCTGCTCCTTGAGCGAGGACCGGTAGTTGTCCTCCGGCGTCTCGCCGACGCAGGACACGAAGGTCCGGTGCGACCCCGGCATGATCATCAGACAGCCGTTGTACTCGAAGTTCTCGGTCAGCGAGATCGAGCAGCTCACCGCGCGGGGGGTGGGCATCCCGTCCTCGGCGTGCCAGGTCTCGAAGTCCGAGTGCCAGTAGAACCCGCCGCCGCCGAAGCCCGGCTTGTAGTTGATCCGGCTCTGGTGGACGTAGACGTCCCCGCCCAGGATCTGCCGCGCCCGGCCGACGACGCGCTCGTCCCGGACGAGCCGGGCGACGGCGTCGGAGATCTTGTGGACCTCGAAGATGGACCGGACCTCGTTCGACTTCTTCTCGACGATGCAGCGGTCGTCCTGCCGGACGAGCGGGTCGTGCGCCAGCCGGTCCAGCTCGGCCGCGTAGCCCGCGACCTCGTCCGGGTTGAGCAGCCCGGGCACCTGGCTGAAGCCGCGGACGGAGTGCCCGTGCAGTTCCTGCGCCCCGTACATCCCCGCACCGGACTCGCTGCCCCAGACGGTCGGCTCGACGCGCTCGATCAGCGCCGGCCGGGAGGACACCCGGGTGTAGTACCGGTCGTGGGTGGTGCTGGTGTGGCTGCTGCTGGGGGCGGTCATGCCTGCTCCTCTCGTCGGTAGGCGGAAGTGCGGTGGTACAGCGCTCCACCGCCGGACCCCCGTGGGGACCCGGCGGTGGTGCGGGCGTCAGGCCTGCCCGGCGGGCTCCGGGGGGAGCTCCAGCAGC
Organism: Pseudonocardia xishanensis; assembly: GCF_039541715.1. Lineage (NCBI taxonomy): Bacteria > Bacillati > Actinomycetota > Actinomycetes > Pseudonocardiales > Pseudonocardiaceae > Pseudonocardia > Pseudonocardia xishanensis. The sequence goes on along the minus strand of NZ_BAABGT010000022.1, from coordinate 5,005 downwards.
GGGTAGACCCCGTTCTCGTCGTGCACCTCGGTACCGACGACCGGCGGGTTGAACACGCACACGCAGGTGATGTCGGTCTTCGGCCGCACCTGGTGCTTCTCGTGGCCGTCGAGCAGGTACATCGTGCCCGGGGCCAGCTCGTACGTCGTGTCGTTGACCTTGTCGTACAGCTCGCCCTCGCCCGAGACGATGTAGACGGCCTCGACGTGGTTGGCGTACCAGAAGTCGTTCACCGAGCCCGCGCGCAGCACGGTCTCGCCGACCGAGAAGCCCACGCGGTCGTGCGCGGTGACGATCCGGCGGGAGTACCAGCCGGGAGTGTCGACGTGGTTCCTGGTGTTCGTGACGTCGTCGATCCTGCGGACCTGCAACTCAAGCTCCAGACGTGACGGTCTTGACGCACTCGGCGACGACGGCCAGCCCCTCGTCGAGTTCGTCGTCGGTGATGGTCAGGGGGGCGAGGATCTTCATGACCTCGCTGTCCGGACCGGAGGTCTCCATCAGCAGTCCCCGCTCGAAGGCCGCGCTACACACCTTGGCCGCCTGCTCGTGGTGGGCGAACTGCAGCCCGCGCGCGAGCCCGCGGCCCTTGGCCGTCAGCTCGGTCGTGGTGGTGTCCGCGACGATCCGGTTGAACGCCTCCTCGACGCGCTCCCCCTTGCGGATGACGTCCCTCTCGAGGGTGTCGTCGCTCCAGAACCGATGGATGGCCTCGGTGCCGGTCACGAACGCCGGGTTGTGCCCGCGGAAGGTGCCGTTGTGCTCACCCGGGCCCCAGACGTCGTGCTCCGGCTTGATCAGCACGAGCGCCATGGGCAGCCCGTAGCCGGAGATGGACTTGGAGATGGTGACGATGTCCGGCTCGATGCCCGCGGTCTCGAAGGAGAAGAACGGACCGGTCCGACCGACGCCCATCTGGACGTCATCGACGATCAGCAGGATGTCGTGCCGCTTGCACAGGTCGGCGAGGCCCTGCAGCCACTCGATTCGGGCCGGGTTGATGCCGCCCTCGCCCTGCACGGTCTCCACGATCACGGCGGCCGGGTCGTTCAGCGACGAGCCGGAGTCGCTCAGCACCCGCTCGAACCACAGGAAGTCCGGGACCTTGCCGTCGAAGTAGTTGTCGAACGGCATCGGCGTGGAGTGCACCAGCGGGATGCCTGCACCGCCGCGCTTCATCGAGTTCCCGGTGACCGACAGCGCGCCGAGGGTCATGCCGTGGAAGGCGTTGGTGAAGTTGACCATCGCCTCCTTGCCGGTGATCTTCCGCGCGAGCTTCAGCGCGGACTCGACGGCGTTGGCGCCGGTCGGACCGGGGAACTGGACCTTGTAGTCCAGGTTCCGCGGCGCCAGGATCTTGTCCCGGAACGTGTCGAGGAACTCGCCCTTGGCCGTCGTGTACATGTCCAGGCCGTGCGTGATGCCGTCCCGGGTCAGGTACTCGATCAGCTTCTTCTTGAGCGGCTCGGGATTGTGGCCGTAGTTCAACGCCCCGGCACCCGCGAAGAAGTCGAGGTAGCGGTTGCCGTCGACGTCCCACAGTTCCGCGCCCTTCGCCGTGTCGAAGACGACGGGCCAGTTGCGGCAATAGGAGCGGACCTCGGATTCGACGTCCTCGAAGATGGTCATTCTCTACTCAGCGTCCTTCGTTCGGGATCGGGCCGATGCGATACAGGTTCTCGGGCTCATGTCCGTCGCCGAGCAGCTCGCCGGGGAACAGATCCGACCGGTGGATCGCGGTGGAGTTCCGGCGGGCGAACGCGGTGAACATCGCGATGGAGGCCTCGTTGTCCGGGGTCACCGTGGTCTCCATGAACGCGATGTCGGTGACCTGCGACCAGAGCGTGTCGAGCATCCGTCCGGCGACTCCGCGCCCGCGGGCGGCCTCGCCCACGGCCACCTGCCAGACGAGGAGCGTGTCCGGCGCCTCGGGCCTGCGGTAGCCGGTGATGAAGCCGACCACCTGGTCGTCCAGCCGGGCGACCACGGAGGTCGCGGCGAAGTCGCGGCACCAGATCAGGTAGGAGTAGCGGGAGTTGACGTCCAGCACCCCGGTCTCGGCTGCCAGCCGCCACATCGCGAGGCCGTCCTGCGGCGACGGGGCACCCACGGAGAGCACGGGTTCTGCGGTGACCTCTGCGGTAGCTGCCGTCATGGCCATCGAACGTAACAGGCATATTGCGTGATCGCAGGTATCCACCATTGTCGACAACATTTCGAGTGGATCTTTCGTGATCCGTCTCACGATGCCGTTTAACCCGCGCCGACCCGGGCATCCGGCGCAGCCCGGCCGTTTCCCCAGGTGTACCACCGAATTGCGGAGGCCACACGTCGGCGGAGTCCGGCACGCATCGTCACCGACGGCGACAGGTTGTCACGGAGCATGACCCTCGCCACGCCGTCGGGTCCTCCGACCCCGACACGCGGCGTGCCGACCCTCGGCGACGGGCGTCCGGCCGAACGGGGAGTCCGCGGCCCCGCTGGGCTCTCGCCCGCCCGATTCACCTGTGCGCAACATCGGTCCGATCATGAAACACAGAAGCGTTCCGGATGACACACGCCGGCAATCGAAGCCCCGTGAACTAGTGATCGAGCCCAGCACGGTCCGGCTCGAACATCCACCCCCGGAGTTCCCAGGAGCTGACAAGACCATGTCCCCGGAAGCACACCACCTGCGTTCCGTCCCCGATCCCGTCCGCGCCGAACTCGACGGCGCCCACCGCTCGGTCGTCGTCGTCGGCGGCGGCCAGGCGGGCCTGTCGGTCAGCCGCGTGCTCGCCGACCGCGGCATCGACCACCTGGTCCTCGAGTCGAAGACCGCCGGGCACGAGTGGGCGGACCGTCGCTGGGACTCCTTCTGCCTGGTCACGCCGAACTGGCAGTGCGCGCTGCCCGGCTTCGCCTACGACGGACCGGACCCGGACGGGTTCATGGTCCGCGAGGAGATCACCGAGTACCTGGAGAAGTTCGTCGCCTCCTTCGACCCGCCGCTGGTGGAGGGCGTGCGCGCCACCTCGCTGCGTGCCCGGGCAGGCGGCACCTTCCAGCTCGACACCGACCGCGGCACCCTGACCGCCGACCAGGTCGTCGTGGCGACCGGGCCGTACCAGGTCCCGCGCACCCCGCGGATGGCCGAGCGCCTGCCGGACTCCGTCGTGCAGCTGCACTCCTCGCAGTACCGCAACGCCGAGCAGCTGCCGGAGGGCGCGGTCCTGGTCGTGGGCACCGGCCAGTCCGGCTGCCAGATCGCCGAGGACCTGCACCTCGCGGGCCGGACCGTGCACCTCGCCACCGGAACCGCCCCTCGCGTCGCCCGGTTCTACCGCGGCCGCGACTGCGTCGCCTGGCTGTCGGACATGGGCACCTACACCAAGGGCATCGACGCGTTCGCCGACGCGGAAGCGGTGCGGCACAAGACGAACCACTACGTCACCGGGCGGGACGGCGGGCGGGACATCGACCTGCGCAGGTTCGCCCTGGAGGGCATGCGGCTGCACGGCAGGCTGCACCGGATCGGGGACGACGGTGCACTCCACTTCGGACCGGAGCTGCGGGCCAACCTCGACGGGGCGGACGCCGTCGCCGAGGGCATCAAGGACTCCATCGACGCCTACATCGAGGCCAACGGGATCGACGCGCCCGTCGAGGAGCGTCGCGCCCCGGTCTGGGCGCCGGAGCGGGACGCCGCGGAGACCGTCGCCGCCGAGGACGTCGTCGCGGTGATCTGGGCGACCGGCTACGGCCGAGACGACCGCTGGATCGAGCTGCCGATCTTCGACGGCCGCGGCTACCCCACCCACGAGCGCGGCGTCACGAGCCAGCCCGGCCTCTACTTCGTCGGGCTGCCGTGGCAGTACACCTGGGGCTCCGGGCGCTTCTCCGGCGTCGCGGCGGACGCGGAGTACCTCGTCGACCGCATCACCGAGACCCGCCGGGGCACCGTCGCGGACGGCCTGCACTGGCTCGCGGGCACCCCGTCCAGCACCTTCCCGTCCGACGACGACTGGGTCGCCCCCCGGTCGGCCAGCTGAGGAGGACACCATGACCAGGATCGCGACCGCCGCGGCCCCGTTCGACCGGGACCTGGAGGCGGGCTTCCACCGGATCGCCGCTCTGATCGACGAGGCGAAGCAGCGCGGCGCCGAGCTGCTCGCGCTGCCCGAGGCCGCCCTGGGCGGCTACGTCTCCGATCTGGGCGGATCGGCCACCCCGCCGCCCGCCTTCTCGGTCGACGGACCGGAGATCCGCAGGCTGGCCACTCTGGCAGGCGACCTCGTCGTCACCGCCGGGTTCTGCGAGCAGGGCACGGACGGCCACCGGTACAACGCCGCGGTCTGCGTGACCGGGGACGGTGTGCTCGGCACCTACCGGAAGGTCCACCAGCCGCTGCGGGAGGGCGCGACCTACGCCTCCGGCGACCGGTTCGAGGCCTTCGACACCCCCGTCGGTCGGATCGGCATGCAGATCTGCTGGGACAAGGGCTTCCCCGAGGCCGCCCGCGCACTGGCGCTCGACGGCGCACGGGTGATCGTCTCGATGTCGGCGTGGCCGCTCAGCGCCACCAACCGGCACCCGGACCCGCTGCGGGACCGGTGGGCGCGCCGGTTCGACCTGTTCGACCGCGCCCGAGCACTGGAGAACCAGGTGGTCTGGGTGGCCGCCAACCAGTCCGGCTCCTTCGGGTCCCTGGACTTCGTGGCGAACGCCAAGATCGTCGATCCCGGCGGCGAGATCGTGGCCGCGACCGGCTATGCCGAAGGCCTCGTGACGGCCGACTTCGACCTGCGGGCGGACATCGACGCCCATCGCGCGGGCATGGGCAACCTGCGCGACCGCCGCCCCGACCTGTACGGCGCCCTCACCCGACCGGCACTCCTGCCGGTCTGAACCAAGGAGAAGGAAAGAAGATGGCCGACCTGACCGATCTCGAGAAGCAGTCGCTCTCCGAGATCGCCCACCCGTCCCTGCCCGAGGGTTCGTCGATCTACGGCGGCACCAAGGTCTT
>NZ_BAABGT010000021.1:0-95454 GCF_039541715.1 Pseudonocardia xishanensis | reverse complement strand
AGCGGGCACCTATCGTCATCTCACCGTCCCCGGCCAGCCGCTACTCGCGGATTCGGGTCAGAAGGAGGTGAGGGCCTCGTTGAACGTCCTGCTCGGCTTCATCACGGTGTCCGTCCTGGCCTTGTCGACGTAGTAGTAGCCGCCGAGGTCCACGGGCTCGCCCTGGACCGCGTTCAGCTCGCCCACGATCGTCTCCTCGGCCGCCGCCAGCTTCTCGGCCAGCGGGGCGAAGACCGCGGCCAGCTCGGGGTCCGAGGTCTGGCGGGCCAGCTCCTGCGCCCAGTACAGCGCGACGTAGAAGTGCGAGCCACGGTTGTCGATCTCGCCGACCTTGCGCGACGGCGACTTCCCCGTCTCCAGCAGCGTGCCGGTCGCGGCGTCCAGCGTGGTGCCGAGGAGCTTGGCACGGGCGTTGTCCGTGGCGTCCGCGAGGAACTCCAGGGACACGGCCAGCGCGAGGAACTCACCGAGCGAGTCCCACCGCAGGTGGTTCTCCTTGAGCAGCTGCTGCACGTGCTTCGGCGCCGAGCCGCCCGCGCCGGTCTCGAACAGCCCGCCGCCGTTCATCAGCGGGACGATCGAGAGCATCTTCGCGCTGGTCCCGAGCTCGAGGATCGGGAAGAGGTCGGTCAGGTAGTCCCGCAGCACGTTGCCGGTGACCGAGATGGTGTCCTCGCCCGCCTTGGCGCGCGCCAGGGTGTACCGGGTGGCCTCGGCGACCGGGAGGATCTCGATCGTCAGGCCGTCGGTGTCCAGCTCGGCGAGCTGGGCGCGCACCTTCTTGATGATCTCCGCGTCGTGGCCGCGGGTCTCGTCCAGCCAGAACACGGCAGGCCAGCCGGTGGCCCGCGCCCGCCCGACGGCGAGCTCCACCCAGTTGCGGATCGGTGCGTCCTTGGTCTGGCAGGCGCGCCAGATGTCCCCGGCCTCCACCTCGTGCTCCAGGAGCACCGTCGAGCCGTCCAGGACCCGCACGGTGCCCGCGGCCGCGATCTCGAAGGTCTTGTCGTGCGAGCCGTACTCCTCGGCCTTCTGCGCCATCAGGCCCACGTTCGGGGTGGTGCCCATGGTCGTGGGGTCGAAGGCGCCGTTCTCCCGGCAGAAGTCGACGGTCTCGGCGTACAGCGGCGCGTAGGACGAGTCCGGGATGACGAACTTGGTGTCCTGCAGCGCGTCGTCGGAGTTCCACATCTGGCCCGACGTCCGGATCGCCGCCGGCATCGAGGCGTCGATGATGACGTCGCTCGGCACGTGCAGGTTGGTGATCCCGCGCGAGGAGTCGACCATCGCCAGCCGCGGGCCGGAGCTGTAGCCGGCCTCGATGGCGGCCGAGATGGCCTCCTTCTTGTCCGCAGGGAGCTTGTCCAGCGCGGTGAGGACGGAGGCGAGCCCGTCGTTCGGCGAGGCGCCGACCGAGGCCAGGTCCTCGCCGTACTGCGCGAAGACGTCGGAGAAGTACGCCCGCACCGCGTGCCCGAACAGGATCGGGTCGCTCACCTTCATCATCGTGGCCTTGAGGTGTACCGAGAACAGCACGCCCTTGTCGGCGGCGTCCGCGACCTGCTCGGCGAGGAAGGTGTTCAGCGCGGCGGCGCTCATCACCGCGGCGTCGACGACCTCGCCCTCGAGCACCTTCAGGCCATCCTTGAGCACGGTCTCGGTGCCGTCCGCGGCGGTGTGCACGATCTTCAGGGTGGTGGCCGCGGGCAGGGTCACCGACTTCTCGGAGTGCCGGAAGTCCCCGGCGGTCATCGTCGAGACGTGGGACTTCGACTCCGACGACCAGGCGCCCATCGAATGCGGGTGCTTCTTGGCGAAGTTCTTCACCGAGGCGGGGGCGCGGCGGTCCGAGTTGCCCTCGCGCAGCACCGGGTTGACCGCGGACCCCTTGACGGCGTCGTACGCGGCACGGGCGGCCTTCTCGGCCTCGGACTGCGGGTTCTCCGGGTAGTCCGGGACCGCGTAGCCCGCCGCCTGCAGCTCCCCGATCGCCGCCTTGAGCTGCGGGATCGACGCCGAGATGTTCGGCAGCTTGATGATGTTGGCCTCGGGCGTCTTGGCCAGCTCGCCGAGCTCGGCCAGCGAGTCCGGCACCCGCTGGGCATCCGTCAGCAGGTCCGGGAACTGCGCGAGGATCCGGGCGGCGAGGGAGATGTCGCGGGTCTCGACGGCGATGCCCGCCTTCCCGGCGTACGCCTCGATGACCGGGAGGAGGGAGTGGGTCGCCAGCGCGGGCGCCTCATCGGTGTACGTGTAGATGACCTTCACTGCACTCCTCCGTGCTGAACTCGCCGTCTCGTCTCGCGCACACGCTATCCCGTACGCGTGTCCTGTTTCATCCGGAGGTCACGGACGTCGCACTGGGCTACGGTGACATCCTGAGTGACTCGGGGAGGGGACCATGGCGCTGCGGCCGAAGTTCACGGTGCCGAAGCTGGAGAAGGCCTCGTTCAAGGGCTGGACCTTCGTGCTGGTCGCGGGCACCGTCCTCGCGGTCATCGCGCTGGTCACCCAGGGGACCGGGACCACGAACGAGACCGGCTGCGTCATGGCCGTCCAGGGCGCCGCACCGCTGGACGTCTACCGCAGTGCCAGCACCCAGTTCGAACCCGTCGACCAGCTCGCCCCGGGGACCCTGGTGGACGCCCGGCCCGGGATGATCGAGAACGGGTTCCGCGCCCTCCTCGGCGAGAACCGCTGGGTGGTCAACGAGCGGCTGGCGGCGACCCAGGGGAGCGCGTGCTGAAGGTCCGCTCGTGATCCCGTCCCGACCGGTCGGGGGCCGCTACGTCGTGCTGGACGGCCTGGGTGCCGGCGCCATGGGTCCGGTCTGGCGCGCGCAGGACAAGCTCACCGGCAAGCTCGTCGTGGTCCGCGAGCTGCGGCTCACGGGGCGGCCGGGCACGGTCGACCACACCCGGTTCCGGGACGCGCTGCTGCGCCAGGCCCGGATCATCGGCGCACTGGCCGATCCCGGGCTGCTCGCGGTGCAGGACGTCCTGCACGCCGACGGGGTGGACCTGCTGGTCACCGAGTACGCGGAGGGCATCCGGCTGTCGGACCACGTGTCCTCGGGCGGCCCGCTCTCCGCGGACGACGGCCTGGAGCTGGCCCGCGGGCTGCTCGGCACGCTCGACCGGGCCCACGGGCGCGGCCTGGTCCACGGCGGGGTGCGGCCGGAGGCGATCATGCTCGCCGAGGACGGGCGGATCGCCTTCTCCGACACGGGCCTGGCGTCGGCGCTGGCCGCACTCGGCCGGGGGGACACCGGGCTGCCGGACTACGGCTTCACCGCCCCCGAACGGCGGGCGGGCGGCCCGCCCACCGCCGCCGGGGACCTGTGGTCCTTCGGCAGCACGCTGCTGCGGACCAGTGCGCTGGAGCCGCCGCTGGCGGACGTCGTCGACCGGCTGCGCGCCGAGGACCCCGCCGCCCGCCCGACGGCGGCGGAGGCGCTCGAGGAGCTGGCCGAGGCGGGCGAGCGGCGGCGGACCTGGTTCGGCTTCCGCCGCGCTTAGCCGCTCTGCGCGGCGGCCCACTCCGCCACGCGCTTCGCGCTCTCGGCCTCGGAGAGGTCCTCCACGCGCGACATGATCGACCAGCGGACGCCGAACGGGTCCCGGATCGAGGCGAAGCGGTCGCCGGAGACGAAGTCGGTCACGGGCTCCCGGATCGTGGCGCCCGCCTTCTCGGCGCGCGCGACGAGGGCGTCGACGTCCGGGCAGTACAGCCCGATCGAGTAGCAGACGGTGTCCTCGCCCTCCGGGGCCGGGACCAGCCCGTAGGCCGGGGAGGGCTCGCCGAGCTGCAGCCTGCCGTGGCCGAAGTCGAGGTCGGCGTGCACGACCACGCCGCCCATCTCGGTGCTGTCGACCAGCCGGGCGCCGAACACGTCGCGGTAGAACGCGATGGCCTCGGCCGCGCCGGTGACGGCGAGGAAGGGGGTCAGGCTCGTGGAGCCGTGCGGGACGCCGTCGGTCGTGTACTCGCCGGTGACGCCCGGGCGGAGCGTGCGGAACGAAGGGTCAGCACCGGGTCGGGGGGTGTCGGTCATGAGACGACCGTAGGGTCGCCCCCGCGGCCCGGACTTGGAGATTCGCGACGGGGGGAGAGAGACGTCATGGAGGACGTGGGAGACGGCCGCGGGATCCTCTATCCCACCCGGCTGCCGACCTTCCACCGCGAGCCCGCGCCCGCGGCACTGGACGGGCTCGTGCGGTGGTTCTGGATCCCGCGCTGGCGGCTCGCCCCCGGCCGGACGTCCCGGCAGCGGGTGCTGTCGTTCCCGGCGTCCAACCTCGTGGTCGAGCCCGGGGGCGTCACGTTGGCCGGTCCGACCACCCGCGCCGCCCACCGCGACCTGCGCGGCACCGGCTGGGCGGTGGGCGCGCTGCTGCGCCCGGCCGGTCTGGCCTCGCTGCACGAGGAGCCGGAGACGATCCGGGACGTCGAGGTGCCCGTCGACGCGCCGGACCTGCACCGTGCCGTCACCGAGGCGATGGAGGCAGGGGCGGACGGGGACGCGGTGCGGGCCTTCGTCGACTGGCTCGGGACCCGGCTCGCCCCGCCGGACGAGGCGGGCCTGCTGGCCAACGCGATGGAGGACCTCGTCGCGTCGGACCGCACGGTGGTGCGGGTGGACCAGGTCGCGGAGCGGCTCGGCGTGTCGGCCCGGTCGGTGCAGCGGCTCGCGCGCAGGCACATCGGGCTGGGCCCGCTGGCCGTGCTGCGTCGGTACCGGCTGCAGGAGGCCGCCCAGCGGCTGCGCGAGGACGCGGGCGTGACGATCGCCCAGGTCGCCGCGGACCTCGGGTACGCCGACCAGGCCCATCTGGCCGCGGACTTCCGCACCGCCCTGGGGGGCACCCCGAACGCCTATCGGCGGGACCCGGCCCACCCGGGCAGGTGACCGCGCGTATTCCCGACGCCACCTGTGATGATCGACGGTCGACCGCGGCCCCATCGCGCACATAGTGTGGGTCACATGGCCGAGATGCTCCCCTCGCCCGTCCCCCCTGCTCCCGCCGAGGCCGCCCCGTCGGACTCGGCGCTGCGGCGCGCGCTGCGGCGCGCCCGGGACGGTGCCGTGCTCGACGTGACCGAGGCCGCGGTGTTGCTGGCCGCGCGCGGCGAGCACCTCGACGCGCTGCTCGCCGCCGCCGCCACCGTGCGGGACGCGGGGCTGGTCGACGCGGGCCGTCCGGGGGTGGTGACGTACTCGCGCAAGGTGTTCATCCCGCTGACCCGGCTCTGTCGGGACCGCTGCCACTACTGCACGTTCGTCACGGTGCCGGGCAGGCTGGACTCGCTGTTCCTGGAGCGGGACGAGGTCGTCGAGATCGCCCGCCAGGGCGCCGCGCAGGGCTGCAAGGAGGCCCTGTTCACCCTCGGGGACCGCCCCGAGGACCGCTGGCCGCAGGCTCAGGAGTGGCTCGAGGCCCGCGGCTACGGCTCCACGCTCGAGTACGTGCGCGCCTGTGCGATCGCGGTGCTGGAGGAGACCGGGCTGCTGCCCCACCTCAACCCGGGCGTGATGAGCTGGGAGGAGCTGACCAGGCTCAAGCCGGTCGCGCCCTCCATGGGCATGATGCTCGAGACGACGGCCACCCGGCTGTGGTCGGAGAAGGGCGGGCCCCACTACGGGTCGCCGGACAAGGAGCCTGCGGTCCGGCTGCGCGCCCTCACCGAGGCCGGGCGGGTGGGCGTCCCGTTCACCACCGGCATCCTGATCGGGATCGGCGAGAGCCGCACCGAGCGCGCCGAGTCGATCTTCGCGATCCGCTCCGCGTCCCGCGCGAGCGGGCACATCCAGGAAGTCATCGTGCAGAACTTCCGGGCCAAGCCGGACACCGCGATGGCGAACGACCCGGACGCGGACCTGGACGACCTGGCCGCCACCATCGCCGTCACCCGGCTGGTGCTGGGGCCGAAGATGCGGGTGCAGGCCCCGCCGAACCTGGTCGGGGACGAGTTCGCGCTCATGCTCCGCGCCGGGATCGACGACTGGGGCGGCGTCTCGCCGGTCACCCCGGACCACGTCAACCCCGAGCGGCCCTGGCCCGCGATCGACGAGCTCGCCGCCCGGTCCGCGGAGTCCGGCTTCCAGCTGCGGGAGCGGCTGACCGTGTACCCGAAGTACGTGCTGGCGGGCTCGCCGTGGATCGACACGCGGCTGCACGCGCACGTCGCGGCGCTGGCGGACCCGGAGACCGGTCTCGCGAACGAGGCCGCGGTCGTCCAGGGCCTGCCGTGGCAGGAGCCGGACGGCGGGTTCGAGTCCTCGGGCCGCACGGACCTCCACTCGAGCATCGACACCACCGGCCGCACGGACGACCGCCGCGGCGACTTCGCGTCGGTGTACGGGGACTGGGACGAGCTCAGGGCCGAGCTGGCGGACCAGCGCGCGCGGGCGCCGGAGCGGGTCTCGGGGGACGTCAAGGCCGGGCTGAGCCTGGCCGCGTCGGACCCGGCGGCGCTGCTGGACCCGGCACACCACGACGTCGCGATGGCCGTCCTGACCGCGGAGGGCCCGGCCCTGGCGGAGCTGCTGCGCCTCGCGGACGACGTCCGGCGGCAGGTCAACGGCGAGGACGTCACCTACGTCGTCAACCGGAACATCAACTTCTCCAACGTCTGCTACGTCGGCTGCCGGTTCTGCGCCTTCGCCCAGCGCGAACGGGACGCGGACGCCTACCGGCTCTCGCTGCCCGAGATCGCCTCGCGCGCGGTCGAGGCGGCGCGAGACGGTGCCACCGAGGTCTGCATCCAGGGCGGCATCGACCCGAAGCTGCCGGTCAGCTTCTACGCGGACCTGGTGCGCGCGGTCCGCGAGGCCGTGCCGGGCATGCACGTGCACGCCTTCTCGCCGATGGAGATCGTGTCCGCGGCGGCCAAGGCGGGCGTGTCGATCAGGGAGTGGCTGACCGAGCTCAAGGCGGCCGGGCTGGGCTCGATCCCGGGCACGGCCGCGGAGATCCTGGACGACGAGGTCCGCTGGGTGCTGACCAAGGGCAAGCTGCCCGCGTCGCAGTGGATCGAGGTCGTCTCCACCGCGCACGAGCTGGGGATCCCGTCGTCGTCGACGATGATGTACGGGCACGTGGACTCCCCGCGGCACTGGCTGGGGCACCTGCGCACGCTGGCCGAGGTCCAGGACCGGACCGGGGGCTTCACCGAGTTCGTGCCGCTGCCGTTCGTGCACCACAACGCGCCGATCTACCTGGCGGGCCTCGCCCGCCCGGGCCCCACCGAGCGGGACAACCGCGCGGTGCACGCCTTCGCGCGGCTGGCGCTGCACGGTCGGATCGACCACGTCCAGTGCTCGTGGGTGAAGCTCGGCGACTCCGTCGCGGCGGACATCCTGCGCGGCGGCGCGGACGACATGGGCGGCACCCTGATGGAGGAGACGATCTCCCGGATGGCGGGCTCGGAGAACGGGTCCGAGCGGTCCGTGGAGGAGCTCACCGCCATCGCCGCCGCCGCGGGCCGACCGGTGCGCCAGCGCTCGACCACGTACACCGAGCCCGTCCGCAGGCTCATGCCGTCGCTGCTGCCGCTCACCCCGGCGTAGCCTCGTCCGCATGGGTGTTCTCGGGCAGATGTTCCCCGGACCGAAGATCGCGGACGAGGCCGGGGAGTCCGGCACGGGCGAGCCGGTGTTCCGGCTCGCCCGGATCGATCTGGACACCAACACCGTGACGCTGGTGCGCAGCGGGGACGCCACCGAGGGCGTCGAGGCCGCCGTCGGCGCGGACGTGGACGCGGACGGCGACTAGGGCGTGTGGAGCTGTCTGACGGCACCCGCCCCGACCTCGGGAGGTCCTCGTGCTCCACGCTGACGCGGCGTCGACCCCCCTTGCTCGATGACGGCTGGCGCGTCTGATCGTCGACGTGGGTCGGCCGGTCTCGCCGGCCGCAGCCCGGGTCAGGTCTCCGGCTCCCTGTGCGCCCGTAGGTGTCGATTATCACGTGGGAGCACGGCAAGGTCCTCTCCGACGCGGCAGGCGAGGTCGCGCGGGGCCAGGAGGTCGTCGAGTTCGCCTGCGGTGCCCCGCACCTGCTGAAGGGCTCGGCCACGGAGAACGCCTCGACGGGCGTGGACGTGACCTCGATCCGCCAGCCGCTCGGGGTGGTCGGGATCATCTCGCCGTTCAACTTCCCGGCGATGGTGCCGATGTGGTTCTTCCCGGTCGCGATCGCCGCGGGCAACACCGTGGTGCTCAAGCCGTCGGAGAAGGTCCCCACCGCGGCGCTGTGGATCGCCGAGCTGTGGAAGGAGGCCGGGCTGCCGGACGGCGTGTTCAACGTCCTGAACGGGGGCAAGACGGCCGTGGACGCGCTGCTGACCAGCCCGGACGTCAAGTCCATCAGCTTCGTGGGGTCGACCCCGATCGCCCGCTACGTCTACGAGACGGGCACCGCGCACGGCAAGCGAGTCCAAGCGCTCGGCGGGGCGAAGAACCACATGGTCGTCCTGCCCGACGCCGACCTGGACCTGGCCGCGGACCAGGCGATCAACGCCGGGTTCGGCTCTGCCGGGGAGCGCTGCATGGCGATCTCCGCGGTGGTCGCGGTGGGGGAGGTCGCGGACACCCTGGTCGAGAAGATCGCGTCCCGGGCCCGGGCGCTGAGGACCGGGGACGGTCGCGGGGGCTGCGACATGGGCCCGCTGGTCACCGCGGCGGCACGGGACCGGGTAGCCGGCTACATCGACGCCGGGGAGGCGGCGGGCGCGATCCTCGTGGTGGATGGTCGGACCACGACGTTCGATGGCGGGGGCTTCTTCGTCGGCCCGACGCTGTTCGACCACGTTTCCCTCGACATGAGCATCCACACCGACGAGATCTTCGGACCGGTGCTCTCGGTCGTGCGCGTGAACACGTACGAGGAGGCCGTGGAGCTGATCAACGCCAACCCGTACGGGAACGGCACCGCGATCTTCACCAACGACGGCGGCGCGGCGCGCAAGTTCCAGAACGAGGTCGAGGTCGGGATGATCGGCATCAACGTGCCGGTGCCGGTCCCGATGGCCTACTACTCCTTCGGCGGCTGGAAGAACTCGCTGTTCGGCGACACCCACGCCCACGGCACCGAGGGCTTCCACTTCTTCACCCGCGGCAAGGTCGTGACCACCCGCTGGCTCGACCCCTCCCACGGCGGCATCAACCTGGGCTTCCCCCGGAACGCCTGACCACGTCGCGAGTAGGTGACAGAAGGGAGCGCAGCTGTCGGCGAGACGGGAAGGCCGGCACCCCGACTTCGATCGAGCGGGTGTCATGCTCGGCGGAGTCGCCATCCTCTGAGATGGAAGGCGACGCCGACGAGGAGCCCGACGATGAGACCGGTGGCCGGCGGGATGGCGAGGATCGGGGACCAGTCGTAGCTGATGCTGAGTGTGGACTCGTAGGCGCTCGTCCCGTGTGACGTCGGCGCGGACATGACTGTGTCGATGGGCAGGTAGGGGGTGAGTGCGGCGCAGAGCAAGCCGATGACCAGCCCGAAGGAACCGAAGGTCGGAAGGAGGGCGCGCACGGCGGCATCGTGCCGGTGATCATCACGTGGTGCAACAGCAGGTGGCGGCGGCACTCGCCGCCGGCGTCCCCGCGACCGTCGTCGTCGTCGGTATCAGCAACCCCTTCACCGCCACGTTCGACGGTCTCGCCCACAGCGAGGAGACCTCGATCGCGCAGGAGGCCGCCACGGTGGCTCCCGCTGATGGAGACAGGGCGCCCCGATGTCTTCCTCGCCGGCGACGACGCGCAGGCCAAGTCGGACGTGGCGGCGTTCGTCGAGAGCCTCGGGCTGCGCCCGCGGGACGTCGGCGGTCTGAGGATGGCACTGGCTGGAAGGGATGGGCGTGGTCAGGGTGGGCCTCGCGGGCAACGGGGTCGGCCACTCGGCCGCGCGCTCGGCCGTCAGGTTCGGGCTCCAGGCTATGACGTCCATGCCGAACGCGCGGGCGACCGGGACCACCGCCGTCCCCAGCCGACCCGGGCCGAGCGTCGCGCCGGAGTAGTCGTCGAGAAGGGCGACCGAGAAGGCTGTCATCGGGAGTGATCCGCGCGCCCCCGACGCGGGGTCACGCCTGGTCGAGCCGCCCCCAGAACTCGGTCAGGGCACGGGCAGCGGGGCGGGGGTTCTCCACCGGCCACCAGTGCCCGACCCCCGCGAGCTCGGCGATCTCCGCGCCGGCCGCCCGCGCCGCGGTGCGGTGCTGCTCGACGTCCCCGCTGGCGGCGGAGACGTCCTCCAGCGCGATCAGGGCGAGCCCCGGTCGTCGGGCGGCGGCGGACAGGCCGCGCCCGGCGTCGGCCATCACGGGCTGGGCCGCGGACCGCAGCAGGGTCAGCACGGCCCGGCCCATCCCGTCGTCCATGCCTGCGGCCACCCGCACAGCGGTCGGTCCGGTCATCCCGATGTTCTCGACGACGGCGAGCCGGTCCTGCAGGGAGCCGCCGAAGATCTGCTTCACCGACTCCTCGCCCGGGCCCTCCTGCTGCCACACCCGGGCCCGCTCGTGCCAGACGTAGTCCGGCGCGAGGACGCCGAGCGCGTCGGACGCCCAGCTGCGGATCAGGTCGGGGCGGGTCATCGCGATCTGCGCGACGTGGAGGCCGCCCCAGTCGTGCCCGACGAGGTCGACGGGGGTGCGGAACTGCTCGAGCCGGTCGGTCAGCCAGTCCCGGTAGCCGTCGACGGTCGCCGCGAAGTCCGCCGGGGCGGGGACGCCGAACCCCGGCGGGGACAGGGTGACGGCGTCGACCCGGCCGAGCTCGGCGAGCAGCGGCCCCCAGACGGCGGCGTTCTCGGGGTTGCCGTGGACCAGGACGAGTGGGGTGCGGGTGGGCATCGGAGCTCCTGTTGTGAACTTGCGTGTAAGCACACAAGTAACTGTAGCGCAGCCGGCCGCGGAGCGGAACGGGTCGGGATCAGGCGGGGTTCAGGCGGGGATCACGCGAGGTACGCCGTGCGCACCGTGCGCACGGCCTCGCGGACGATGCCGGAGACGTCGTCGGCGGGGGGCGTGGCGATGAGCTGCAGGCTGGTGCCGCGCAGCAGCGCCATGAGGACGGTGGCCGCCGCAGCCGGGTCCACCCCGGACCGGACGGAGCCGTCCGCGATCCCGCGCCGGACCACGTCGGTCAGGAAGCGGCGGAAACCCTCGTCGCGCTCGGCGAACAGCGGGGCGACCACCGGGTCCGCGGCGACGGCCTCCATCCACAGCTGGAGGAAGGCGCGGGTGGTCGGTGCCCGTCGGGCCACGGCCTGCAGGTAGGTCTCGACGATCGCGACGAGATGGCCGAGGCCGTCGTCGGCCGAGTCGGGCAGCCCGAGGTTCTGGGCCCGGTCCAGGACCGCCTCGATCAGCCGCTCCCGGCTGCCGAAATGGTGGTAGACGATCCCCCGGCTGTACCCGGCGGCCTCGCCCACCTGGGCCAGGGTGACCGAGCGCGATCCGGTGGCGGCGATCAGGGCCGTCGCGGCCTCCAGGACGCGCCGCTCGGTCTCCGCGCGTCGTTGCTCCTGGGTCCGTCGCTCCTGGGTCCGTCGCCGGGGGGTCTCGGTCACGGCCGCAGTCTTCCGGTCGCAGCGTTCGGCCACGGGCCCGGGTCAGCCGGGCTCGCCCGGCGCCTGGTCGTCGACGAGGTGGAGGAGCCAGTCCGACCCGGTCTGGATGAGGCGCAGCGGCGCGATCGGTGCGGCCGTGGAGGGTGCAGAGGATGCGGCGGTCGGTGCGGTCGTGCTCCTCCCACCAGCCGGTGTCGGCGACGGTCCTCGCTCGTCGGTGTAGTCGGGATGCTCGAGGTCCTCGGCCGCGGCGGGCCGTGCACGGCGGGTGGAGGTCCTCGAACCCGCCCGGGGCCCCTGGGTGGGGTCCGTGGGACGACGGTCCACCGGACCCTGCCGCAGCGGCAGCGCTCGCTCGTCGGGGACGTGTGCTTCCTGGACCACTACGGGCCGGACGACGTCGCGGTCACCGGGGGGATGACCGGGCCGCGGCACCCACACCTGGCACCGCGCAGCGAAACGCTGGGCCGACCGCTAGCGCCTAGTTCTCGGGCTGGACCCGGCGGAGCTCGGCGGACGACTCCTCGGTGCGCTGCGTCGGCACGTCCGGCCTGCCCGCGATCCGCACGGCGTTCCGCCCGGAGTCCTTGGCCCGGTACAGCTCGCGGTCGGCCAGCGCGATCGCCTGCTCCACCGTGGTGCCCGGCGCCGTGGAGACCATGGTGCCGCCCACGGAGATGCTCAGGTCGGAGATGGTCAGCGGACCGTCCGGGGTCTCCACCGGCACGGCCAGGGTGGTCACCCGGACCCGGATCCGCTCGGCGACCGCGTGCAGCTCGGCGATCGCCCGGGCGGTGGGCAGGCCGGGCAGCAGGACCACGAACTCCTCGCCGCCGAACCGGCCGACCAGGTCGTCCCCGCGGACCTCGGCGCTCAGTGCGTCCGCCACGGCGGCCAGCACCCGGTCCCCCGCGACGTGGCCGTGGGTGTCGTTCACCCGCTTGAAGTGGTCCAGGTCCAGCACGAGCATCGCCAGCGTGGAGCGTTCGCGGTGGGCCCGCGCGATCGCCTCCGTGGCGCGGGCGTTCCACGCGGTGGCGGTGAGCAGCCCGGTCTTGCCGTCCGTGGTGGCCGCGGCGGCGAGATCGCGGTACATGACGGCGCGCTGCAGCACGAGCACCGGGATGAACACCAGCAGCACGAACCACGCTGAGACCGTGAGGGTCAGCGCCAGCATCGCGCCGAGGCACAGCGTGGCCAGCTCGACGGTGATCTCGTCCAGGGCCCCGAACAGGTGCGACGGCGTGGCGTCCGGCGTGCTGACGGCGACGGCCAGGGCGATGAGCAGCGAGTTGACCGCGGCGTAGGCGAGCGTGGCGGCGCCGAGCGTGGTCACCCCGGCGAACCCCTCGGACCAGCGGTCGGTGCCGCCGGTCGCGGCGACGACCTCCTGCGCGGCGATCGCCGCGAGCAGCACGGTCGCCGTGGTGAAGGTGTGCCGGAACAGCGGGAACCGGGCGGGTTTCCATACCCGGAACCAGAGGTACGTGTAGATCACGACGATCGTCGCGGTGGCCAGGGCCGAGGGCAGCAGCAGTGCCGCGGTGAACGTCCATACCGTCGACAGGTCGGTGTAGGACTTCTCGCCGACGCGGCGCCGGGCGCGCTCGACGCCGGTCGCGACCTCCGTGTGCACGATGCCCGCCGCGGCGAGCAGCACGGCCAGCACGACCGGCCCGACACCGGGCCGGAACTGGGACCACGACGCCGCCATCAGCCCCACCGTGCACGCCTCGACGATCACGAGGACGACGATCACCCGGCTGGGCTGGGCCCACACGGCCCATCGGGTGATGCCGCACCTCCGTCGAGGTGACTGTGCCACGAGATGCTCTCCCGTCCGGTCAGACTGGCGTCGTGTTGATCCGAGCGTAGCCAAGGGGTCACTCGATCCGGATGCCCCAACCCGGTACCGAATGGGCCTTCTCGACTACTCTGGGTGACGCATACCTGGGATAACCACTTCCGGGTGAGACGGGTCGCGCCTTGCGAGGATGCGTACCCGCCCGGGTCGGACGTCGTTGCCTGCTGTACCGAGCACAGCGCCGACCGAGTCCGAGACTCCCGGTGTCCGGTTGATCGCCGGGACCCGAGCGGGCGTTACGCCGGGGAAGGGATGGAGCCGTGCGCCACCGCGCCACTGAACCGACCCCCGGGCGTCCTCGTGTCGTCTCCAAGAGCACGCCGAGCACCGTCGGCACGGTCCGCCGTGCCGTCTACCCGGGAGGGAGCTGTCATGCGCAACCGCGCCTGGTGAGCATGCGTCGTCGAGCCGTCCGCTGCAACCGAAGGAGCCGTCGTGCGCAATCGCGCCTGGTGAGTCCGTTCGCCCCGTCCGCCGTCGACCCGAGAGGACGCCCCGATGCGCAACCGCGCCTGGTGACCCGCCCCGCCCCCTGCGAGCCCGGAAGGAGCGCCTGATGCGCAACCGCGCCTGGTGATCGCCCCTACCCCCTCCGACCTGCGAAGGAGTGCTCGATGCGCAACCGCGCCTGGTGAGCCCGTCACGTCCGTCCCGATCCGAGAGGAGTGCTCGATGCGCAACCGCGCCTGGTGAGCCCGTCACGTCCGTCCCGATCCGAGAGGAGTGCCGGATGCGCAACCGCGCCTGGTGAGCCCGTCACGTCCGTCCCGATCCGAGAGGAGCGCTCGATGCGCAACCGCGCCTGGTGACCCGCCCCACAGCCCGACAGACCGCCCTGCGAACCCGAGAGGACGGCCCCGTGCGCAACCGCGCCTGGTGACCCCTGCACGCACCGCCGGACCGAGGAACCTCCGGCCCCACGCCACCCGCTCCCATGCCCGGGCGGCGCCCGAGGACAGGCCGTCGCTTCACCCGCGATCACCCGAACCGGTGGTCCCGGGTGCGTCTCCGGCGTCGGTACCGCACCCTGATCTCGACCGGTCACCGCCGAGTACAGACCGCCCGGCGAGCCGTACGCTCAGACTCTCCGGATCCGCCTGACTACGTTCAGTATCGAACGGTCGGGTGAACCGGCTGGTACGTCGGGGAGTCGTGTCGGGAGAGCAGTGCCGTCCACCACAGGGCCGCGGTCCACCGCGGGTGCGAGTGTGTTCCGCCTACCCGAGTTCCGTGCCCTCTGGGCGGCGGAGCTCGTGTCGATCTGCGGGGACCAGCTCGCGCGGGTCGCGTTCTCCGTCCTCGTCTACGGGCGCACGGGTTCGGCCGCCTGGGCCGCCGTCGTCTACGCGCTGACCTTCCTGCCCGCCCTGCTCGGCGGGGTGCTGCTCGGCTGGGTCGCCGACCGCTTCCGCAGGCGCGAGGTCATGGTCGTCGCGGACCTGGCGCGCGCATTGCTCGTCGTGCCGCTCGCCGTCCCGGGGATCCCGCTGGCGCTGCTCTGCCCGCTGCTGGTGCTCGTCGTCGTCCTCGCGTCGCCGCACAGCGCCGCCCAGGGCGCGCTGCTGCCCGAGGTCCTACGGGACGAGGACTCCCTCGAACGCGGCTTCGCCGTCCGGCAGATCACCAACCAGACCGCGCAGATCGCCGGGTTCGCCGCGGGCGGCGCGCTGCTGGTGCTGATCAGCCCCACCGTCGCGATCCTGGCCAACGCCGGGACCTTCCTGCTCTCCGCCCTGCTGGTCCGGTTCGGCGTGCGCTCGCGGCAGGCGCCCGCCTCGGGCGACGCGGGGGGCGGTGGCGTCCGCACCTGGTTGCGGGACATCGGCGACGGAGCCCGCACCGTCGCCGCCCACCCGCGGCTGCGCACGCTCGCCCTCGCCGTCTGGCTGGTCGGCTGCTACGTCGCGCCGGAGGCCCTGGCCGCCCCACTGGCGGACGAGATGGGGGCCGGACCCGCGAGTGTCGGGCTGCTGATGGCGGCGGACCCGGCGGGCAGCGTGCTGGGGGCGGTCGTGGTCAGCCGCTGGGTCCCGGAGGCCTGGCGGGAGCGTCTGATCATCCCGTTCGCCCTGGTCGCGGGGGTGCCGCTGGTGGTCTCGGCGTTCACGCCGTGGACGGGCGCCGTCGTCGCGCTGTGGGCGCTGACGGGGGCGCTGTGCACCGCCGCGCTCGTGCCCGCCCAGGCCGCGTTCGTCCGCACCACGCCCGTGGACATGCGCGGCAGGGCGACCGGACTGGCGGCCTCGGGTCTGATCGCCGCGCAGGGGCTGGCGATCCTGGTGTGCGGGCTGCTCGCCGAGTCCTCGACGGCCGCGCTGGCCGTGGCGGCCTGCGGTGCGGGCGGGCTGCTGCTCGCCGCGGGGCTGATGGTCACCCGCGGAGCGAGAAGCGCTCTGGACCCGGTGCCGGTGCCTGCCCGCGATGGCTGAGGCACCGATCGGGACTCACCAACCTCGGTTACGCACGGCACTCTCCCCGGCTCGGCCGGCCCCCATTGTCCGTCGCCGATCGATGCCCCTGCGGGTGAACTCTGCTCGGGCGACCGTCGCTCAGCGTGCATCATCGCAGGTCGCGGCTGGTCCAATGGGGTCGGTTGCACGTGTCTTGCGCCCACCCGTGTAACCCGGTCGCGGCGGGTTGAGAGACTGGGGCCATGACCGACCCGCGGCCCCGCGTGCTCTCCGGGATCCAGCCGACCGCCGACTCGTTCCACCTCGGCAACTACCTCGGCGCCGTGCGGCAGTGGGTGGCCCTGCAGGAGGACCACGACGCGTTCTACTTCGTGCCGGACCTGCACGCCATCACCGTCGACCACGACCCGGCCACGCTGGCGTCGCGCACCCGCAACGCCGTCGCGCAGCTGCTGGCGCTGGGACTGGACCCGGAGCGCTGCACGATCTTCGTGCAGTCGCACCTGCCCCAGCACTCGCAGCTGACCTGGATCCTCGACTGCTACACGGGGTTCGGCGAGGCGTCGCGGATGACCCAGTTCAAGGACAAGTCGGCCAAGCAGGGGACCGACCGCGCCACGGTCGGGCTGTTCAGCTACCCGGTCCTGATGGCGGCGGACATCCTGCTCTACCAGGCCGACCGCGTCCCGGTCGGCGAGGACCAGCGCCAGCACCTGGAGCTGACCCGCAACCTCGCGCAGCGCTTCAACCAGCGCTTCGGCGAGACCTTCACCGTGCCCGAGCCGTTCATCCCCGCCGGCGCGGCCAAGATCCAGGACCTCCAGGACCCCCTGGTGAAGATGAGCAAGTCGGCGTCGGCGCCGGGCGGGATCGTCGAGCTGCTGGACGACCCGAAGCGGATCGCCAAGAAGATCCGCTCGGCCGTCACGGACAACGAGCGGGAGATCCGCTACGACCTCGAGGCGAAGCCCGGCGTCGCGAACCTGCTGACCATCTACGCCGCGCTCACCGACCGCAAGATCGCCGAGATCGAGGGGGAGTACGCGGGCAAGGGGTACGGGGACCTGAAGAAGGACCTCGCGGACGTCGTCGTCGCCTTCGTTGAACCGCTGCGCGAGCGGGTACAGGTCTACATGGACGACCCGGCCGAGCTCGATCGGGTACTCCGCGCGGGAGCCACCCGTGCGGGTGAGGTCGCAGGCGAGACGTTGGCGGCCGTCCACGAGAAGATCGGCTTCCTACCGCCGACGATCTAGAGGGGTCACCATGGCAGACGAACCCGCCGAACCGACTGCCATGGAGAAGGCGCGGGAGCGCTATCCCTGGCTGGACCACGTGGTCCGGGCGGGGACGCGCTACACCGAGCGCCACGGGGACCACTACGCCGCCGCCATCACCTACTTCTCGGTGTTGGCGCTGGTGCCGATCCTGATGGTCGCGTTCGCCGTGGCCGGGTTCATCCTGCGCAGCCAGCCCGCCCTGCTCGAGCAGCTGCAGGCCGGGATCACCGCGCAGGTGCCCGGGCAGCTCGGCGACACGATCAACCAGATCGTCTCGCAGGCCATCGACTCGGCGGGCGCCGTCGGTGTCTTCGGCCTCATCGGTGCGCTGTACTCCGGGATCGGCTGGATGAGCAACCTGCGGGAGGCGCTGTCCGAGCAGTGGGCGCAGCCGCCGGAGGCGCCGAACGTCGTCAAGAAGACACTGTTCGACCTGCTCGCCCTCGTCGGGCTCGGGCTCGCGCTGGTGCTGTCGTTCGCCGTGTCGGCCGCCGGGAACGCCTTCGGCGCGCTGCTGCTCGACCTCGTCGGGCTGGGGGACGTCGGCTGGGCCCGGTTCCTGCTGGGCGTGTTCGCGATCATCCTGGGCCTGGGGGCCAACTGGCTCGTCTTCATGTGGGTGATCGCGCGGCTGCCGCGGGCGCCCGTCGCGGCGCGCAGTGCGGTGCGGGCCGCGATCCTCGGCGCGATCGGCTTCGAGATCCTGAAGCAGATCATGCAGATCTACCTGTCGACGGTGACCTCGTCGCCCGCGGGCGCGGCCTTCGGCCCGATCATCGGTCTGATGGTGTTCGCGTTCTTCATGAGCCGGTTCATCCTCTTCGTGACGGCCTGGGCCGCCACGGCGAGGGAGAACGAGCAGGACGAGCCCGTCGAGGTCCCCGCCCCGGCGATCATCCGCCCCGAGGTCGTCGTCCGCTCCGGCCCCACCCCGGGCCTGGCCGCGGGCCTGTTGGGCGCCGGAGCGGCGGTAGGCGGCCTCCTCGGCTTCCGCGCCACCCGCCGCCGCTGACCAGCCGGACTCGCGAGTCCCTCACCCGTCCTCCGCGAGTCCCCCACTCCCGACAGCCGAGTCCGACGTCAGGACGGTCCAGCCGGACGGGTCGATCGACTCCGGGCCCCGCCGGCAGGAACGGTGATCAGCGTCGCCGGCGGCGGAGGATCGCCGCGGTGGCCAGGGCCGCGACGATCAGCAGGGCCACGGCCCCGGCGATCCACGGCGCCGGCGAGGTCCTCGGCTCGTCCGGTGCGGGTGCCGGTGCCGCGGCGGGTACGGGCGGCTGTGGGGTGGCGGGGCGCGCGTCGACGAGGGTGCCCACCGACGACCCCGCGGGCAGGGCGAAGCCGTAGTCCAGCAGGGCGCTCGCCTGCGCGACCATCCGCGTGGGCCGCTGCTCGCCGCGGACCAACGCGACCACCAGCCGTCGACCGCCCCGTTCGGCGGCGCCGACGAAGGTGTGCCGGGCGGCGTCGGTGAAGCCGGTCTTCCCGCCGAGCGCTCCCGGGTAGGACTGCAGGAGCGGGTCGTCGTTCGACAGCAGGAACCCCGGCTTGTCCGCGAACCCGGGGAAGTCCACCAGTCGGGTCGCGAGGGTCTCGCGGACCAGCGGGTCCCGCAGGGCGATCCGGAAGAGCAGTGCGAGGTCGTAGGCCGAGCTGGACATGCCGGAACCGTCCAACCCGGACGGCGTCGCCGGTCGGGTGTCCAGCGCGCCCGCGGCCTCCGCGCGGGCCTGCATCGCGGCGAGGGTCGCCTCCGTGCCGCCCATCGTGCGGGCCAACGCCATCGCGGTGTCGTTGCCCGACCTGAGCAGGAGACCGGCGAGCAGCTGGCGGACGGTGTAGTGCCCGCCGGGGCCGATCCCGGCGCGGCTGCCGTCCACCGCGACGTCCTCGGGCGCCACGACCACCTCGGCCGCCGGGTCCAGCCGTTCCCGCACCAGCAGCGTGGTGAGGATCTTCAGCGTCGACGCGGGGCGTTGGCGCCCGTGTGGATCGCGCGCGGCGAGCACCGCACCCGAGTCGAGGTCCGCGACGACCCAGCCCGCGGCCGTCACCGGCGGGGGAGCGGGGGCGGCTGCGGGCAGGACGTCCCCGCACGCGCCCAGCCCCGCACCCCCGACGGGCTCCGCCGGAACGGGCACCGGCGAGACGACGACGGTCTCCTCCCGCGCGGGCGGCCCGGGCGGCGCCTCGTGGCCCGGGCACACCGCGGGCTGCCCGGTCCCCGACGTGGACGGCGTGGCGAGCGCCGTACTCGGGAGGACGAGCGCGCCCAGCATTACCGCCGCGACGATCGCCGCCCCTCCGCGCACGCGCAGAGCGTATGCCGTCACGGCCTCCTCCGGGATCCGGCAAGCGACGGCAATCCGGCTTCGCCGCAGGGGTGGACTCGCAGGCGTGTCCGACTCGCGTGGCGGGAGTGGGGGACTCGCGCGGGTGTCGGACTCGGGTGCCCTCGTGTCGGACTCGCGTGCGGTGGTGTCCGACTCGCGATGGAGGAGGACTCGCGGGGTGGCTCGGGTCAGGGGTGTTCGGCGGTGGACTTGATGCCGGTGAGGGTTCGGCGCATGCCGTCGACCATCAGGGTCTCCCGGTCTCGGCCCAGGAGGCCGGTCGCCGCCAGCAGCCTCGGCAGGATCGCCCAGGCGCCGGTGCGGTCGCGCCACTGGGTGAGTCGGGTGCCGCCGTCGGCCGGTTCGAGGCGGTAGCCCCAGGTCATCGCGCTCTCCAGCACGGTGAAGGTGAACCGCTCGCCCGGGACGCTCTCCGTCACGCGGCAGTGCGTGGTCCAGCGGACCCGGCCGTGCCGGTTGTGGCCCACGAACCGGGCGCCCACCGCGGGACCGGGGGTCTTCCAGGAGCCGCCGGTGCATTCCGGGCTCCAGTCGCCGACCCGCGTCGGGTCGGCGATGAGGGCCCACACCTCGTCCGGGGTCGCGTCCACGACGATGCTGCACTCGTCCACGCCGACATTCTGCTTCGATCGGGGCGTGATCGACTGGGATGGGCTGCGGGACCACGCGATCGGGGCGTCCGCGGCGGCGTACGCCCCGTACTCCGGGCTGCACGTCGGCGCCGCCGCACTCGTCAAGATCGACAGTGGCGACCAGAGCCGCATCGTGACCGGCTGCAACGTCGAGAACGCCTCGTACGGGCTCGGTCTCTGCGCCGAGTGCACGCTGGCCGGCCAGCTCCGGCTGACCGGCGGCGGCCGGTTCGTCGCGGTGGCGGTGCGGTCCGCGTCGGGTGCGCTGCTGATGCCGTGCGGGCGGTGCCGTCAGGTGCTGTACGAGCTCGGCGGCGCGGAGTGCCTGCTGGACACCCCCTCCGGACCGCGGTCGCTGGTCGAGGTCCTGCCCGACGCGTTCGGCCCTGCGGACCTGCCGTGATCACCGCCGTCGACGTCATCGCGGCCAAGCGGGACGGGCACCGGCTGTCGGACGCGCAGATCGACTGGGTCGTCGCCGCCTACACCCGCGGCGAGGTCGCCGACGAGCAGATGGCGGCCCTGGCCATGGCGATCCTGCTCAACGGCATGGACGCCGCCGAGACCGCCCGCTGGACCCTCGCCATGATCGAGTCGGGCGAGCGGCTGGTGCTGCCCGCGGACCGGCCGTTGGTGGACAAGCACTCGACGGGCGGCGTCGGGGACAAGATCACGCTGGTGCTGGCGCCGTTGGCGGCGGCCTGCGGGCTGGCGGTGCCGCAGCTGTCCGGGCGCGGGCTCGGGCACACCGGCGGCACGCTCGACAAGCTGGAGGCCGTCCCCGGGTGGCGGGCCGAGCTGAGCCTCGAGGAGATCGCGGCGCAGCTCGCGGACGTCGGCGCGGTCGTCTGCGCGACCACACCCACCCTCGCCCCGGCCGACCGGCGGCTCTACGCGCTGCGGGACGTCACCGGCACCGTCCCCTCCGTCCCGCTGATCGCGAGCTCGATCATGAGCAAGAAGATCGCGGGCGGGGCGCGCGGGCTGGTGCTGGACGTCAAGGTCGGGTCCGGCGCCTTCATGGGCACGCTCGACGCCGCCCGCGAGCTGGCCACCCGCATGGTCGAGATCGGCGCGCTGCACGACCTGCCCACCCGCGCGCTGCTCACCGACATGTCCGTGCCGCTCGGGCGGACCGCGGGCAACGCGCTGGAGGTCGCCGAGGCCGTCGAGGTGCTGCGGGGCGGTGGGCCCGCGGACGTCCGCGGGCTCACTCTCGCGCTGGCCCGCGAGATGCTCGACCTGGCGGGGGTGTCGGCCGACCCGGCCGCGGTGCTCGACTCCGGGGCGGCCCACGCCGTGTGGGAACGGATGATCGCGGCGCAGGGCGGGGACCCGACGGCGGCGCTGCCGCGGGCGTCGTCGGTGGCGGTCGTCGAGGCGGACAGGTCAGGGATCCTCCGGCCGGACGCGCTGGCCGTCGGGGTCGCGGCGTGGCGGCTCGGGGCGGGTCGGGCCCGCAAGGAGGACGGTGTCCAGGCGGCGGCCGGGGTGCGGCTGCTGCACGACGTGGGGGCCGATGTGCGCGCAGGCGAGCCGCTGCTGGAGCTGCACACGGACACCCCCGAGGCGCTCGAGGGCGCCCGCTCGGCGCTCACGGCTGCGCCGTTGGTGTCGTCCGAACCGTTCGCAGGCCGTTCCCTGCTGCTCGGTTCGGTCGGTTCCCGCAGCTCAGCGGGCTGAACCGGGGCGACGCGCCGGGGGAGGGCAGGGCGGCGGGCGCGTCCGGCGTGGGGCACCATGGGCGGGATGCGCGACCACCGGACTCCCGACGCGCCGTCCGGACCCGGTCCAGACGGTGCCGACGAGCGTCCGCCGGGCACGGAGCCCGCGGCGGGTCCCGGCGAGACGCCGGCGTGGCAACCGGGCAGCGGCGCACCCCGGGTGCCGCGGGCGACCGGGGCGGAGTGGTCGCGGTCGGGGCGCCCGGAGCCGTCGCGGAGCCGGGGGGCCTCGGGCAGCCGGGCTGCCGAGTCGTCGCTCGAACCGGACACCGGCCCACCGGGTCCGCGGCCTGCGGACCACAGCTCCTCGCGACCCCGGATGCCCGCACCCCCCACCGCCGATCCGCGTGCGGGTGACCGGTGGGCCGGGGAGCCGCACGCTGTCGACCCGCCTGCCGCAGACCGCCGCAGCGCTGATCCGCGGGGCGCTGATCCGCGTGCTGCCGGCCCCCGCGCTGCCGACCCCCGGGCTGACCCTCGCGGTGCCGACCCTCGCGGTGCCGACCTCAGTGCTGGTGACCCGCGCGGTGTCGATCCGCGCGGCCCCGCCCCCCGCGGCCCCGACCCCCGGGGCGCCCCCCGACCGGACCCCCGTCGCCCCGATCCCCGCCTCCCCGGTCCCCCGCAGGGCGGGCCGCCGCTGCGGGCTCCTCAACCCGGCCCCCCGCCCTTCGGCGGCCGTCCCGGCCCGCCCCCCGGCCCCCGGCCGAACGCGGTCAGCCGCGGCCCCGACCGTCGTCCCGTCCCGCCCCCGTGGCAGCGGGTGCCCGGGGGGAACTTCGACGACCCCACCGAGCTGCTGGCCCCGCTGGACCGGCCGACGGAGGTCCTCGAGCCGGTCACCGTGGACCTCGGGAAGGCTCCCGAGCAGCCGAAGGGCCCGTCGCTGCTGCGGTCGAGCTCGATGATGGCCGTCGCCAACCTGGCGAGCCGGGTCACCGGGTTCCTGCGGCAGATCGCGCTGGTCGCAGTGCTGTCGTTCGGGCTGGTCAACAGCTCGTACACGATCGCGAACACGCTGCCGAACATCGTCTACGAGTTCCTCATCGGCGGCGTGCTGACCAGCGTGATGATCCCGCTGCTGGTCCGCGCCCAGAAGGAGGATCCGGACGGCGGCGAGGCCTACACCCGTCGTCTGGTCACCATGGCGGGCGCGGCGCTGCTGGTCGCCACGCTGGTCGCCGTCCTCGCGGCGGGCCCGCTGGTCAGCCTGTACATGGGCAGCCAGACCACGGCCACGGCGAACCCGGAACTGGCCACGGCGTTCGCCGTCCTGCTGCTGCCCGAGATCTTCTTCTACGGCATCGGCGCGCTGCTCGGCGCGATCCTCAACAGCAAGGGCCGTTTCGGGGCGTTCGCGTGGGCGCCCGTGCTGAACAACGTCGTCATGTTCGGCGTGCTCGTCGTCTACGTGCTGGTGCCGGGGGACATCAGCGTCGATCCCGTGCGGATGGGCGACACGAAACTGCTGGTCCTGGGCATCGGGACCACGCTCGGCATCGCCGTCCAGGCGCTCGTGCTGCTGCCCGCGATCAAGCGGGCGGGCGTGTCGCTGAAGCCGCTGTGGGGCTGGGACCCGAGGCTGTCGTCCGCCGGCGGGCTGGCGCTGTGGGTCGTCGCGTACGTGCTGGTGGGGCAGGCCGGGCTGATCGTCACGACCCGGGTGGCCACCGCCGCGGACCCCGGCGCCTACGCGATCTACTCGAACGCCTGGCTGCTCCTGCAGGTGCCGTACGGCGTCCTCGGCGTCTCGCTGCTGACCGCGCTGATGCCGCGGATGAGCCGCGCGGCCGCCGAGAACCGGTTCGACGACGTCGTCTCCGACCTGTCCCTGGGCTCGCGGCTGAGCACCGTGTTCCTGGTGCCGATCTCGGCGCTGCTGACCTTCTTCGGCACCGAGGTCGGGCTCGCCCTGTTCTCCCTCGGCGCGGGCAACGCGGGGGGTGGCGCGGCCAAGCTGGGTACGGCGCTCGCCTGGTCCGCGTTCGGCCTGCTGCCGTACGCGATCACCCTGCTGCAGCTGCGCGTGTTCTACGCGATGACGGACAGCCGCACACCCACGCTGATCATGCTGGTGATCGTCGTGGTCAAGATCCCGCTGCTGCTGCTCAGCCCGGTGCTCCTCGCACCCGAGAACGTGGTGCTCGGCCTGGTGGCGGCGAACAGCCTGTCGTTCGTGGTCGGTGCGGTGCTGGGCCAGTTCGTGATCGCGAGGAGGCTCGGACACGTCCGCAGCCGGGAGGTCCTCTCGACGCTCTGGCGCACGGTCGCGGCCTCGCTGATCGGCGGTGGGATCGCCTGGCTGGTGGGCTGGGCGATCGAGGGCGGCACCCCCACCTCGGGCGGCACCGCGTGGGTGGTGCTGGTCGTGGCGCTGGTGGTCGCGACGCCGATCACGCTGCTCGCGATGAAGCTGCTGAAGGTCCGGGAGCTCGCGCCCCTCTGGCGCCGCCTCCCCTTCTGACGCAACCCCCGAACGCACGAACGGCACTCTTGTGCGGACCTACCGCACAAGAGTGCCGTTCGTGCGCGAAGTGCGAAGGTGGTGCGTGGAGAAGGAAGGCTCAGTCGTCGGGGTCGTCCGCCACGTCCACGGCGGAGTGGCCGTTGGAGCTGCTCTTCACCGCGGCACGGCTGCGGGTGGAGCGGCGCTGGGCCGGGCGGGGCGGGGGCGGCGGGGTGCTCGCGCCGCCGCCGTTGCCGCGGCCCAGGATGAGCTCGGCGAAGGTCGCCATGGCCTCGTCCAGCTGGCCCGCGTTGCGGCGTTCGGACTCCTCGTTCGCCTTCACGACGAGCGCGGTCAGCGAGTTCTCGTCCGGCCGGGCCCGCAGGACCGAGTCCAGGTCGCCGAGCCTGCCGTCGACCTCGCCGATCCGGCCCTCGAGCTTCTCGACCAGCCCGGTCTCGACGGCGTCCACCTTGCCCGCGACGGCCTCGAGCCGACCCGCGAGGATCTCCAGCCGCTCGGCCAGCGCGTCCAGGGCCTCGGTCGGGTCGACCGCGGGACGACCGGCGAGGTCCTCCAGCCGCCGATGCAGCCCGACGCTGGTGTCCCCGAGCAGGTTCCGCACGCCCTCGTTGTTCTCCTCGACCGAGCGGACGGCGCCGTCGAGCTGCTCGCGCACCATCTTCTCGACCCCGTCGACCCGCTCGCGGATCGGCGTGGAGACGGCGTTGGGCATCGCGTCGAGCCGCATCTCGTGGCGGTCGAGGCGGTTGTCCAGGTCGTCCAGGCGCTTGTGCAGGCCGCCCAGGCGGTCGTCCAGCCCGTCCATCCGGCCGGAGACGCCCTCCAGGCGCCCCGCCATGCCGTCCAGCCGCCCGTCGAGCTGGGCGAACGGCTTGGCCAGCTTGTCCGGCAGGGACTCGACCGCGCGCAGCACGGAGGCGAGGACGACGTCCTGCGCGTCCACTTTCTGCACGGTCTCGTCGAGGCGTTCGGCGAGGACGCCGACCTCGGTGCGGTCGGGGAGCTCGGTGAGGCGCTTGCGGACGGTGCCGAGCGCGTCGAGCGCGGACAGGCGCGCGTGGATCTCGTCGAGGGAGTCGAAGATCTGCTGCTGCTCGGAGTCGCGGATCTCGGCCGCGCGCATGAGCATGCCGCGCATCCGGTCGAACGACTGTAGAGACTGATCGCTCATAGGGTGCTGTGGCTTCCTGTGATCCGGATGGGGGAGCGGGGAACGCTGCACAGAGGGTAGCGAGTCCCGTTCGACGTCTGACACGGAGTCACCGTTAGGCCGTCCGGGTGGCGCTGTCACCCGATCCAACCTGCCCGGTAGCGTTCTCCGATGGCTGCCGCGCTGACGATCGAGAACATCCGCCGGGTCCCGAAGGTCCTCCTCCACGACCATCTCGACGGCGGGCTCCGGGCGGGCACCGTCGTCGAGCTCGCGGACGCCGTGGGCTACGCCGACCTGCCCACCCGGGACCCCGAGGAGCTGGCGGGCTGGTTCCTCGGCGCGGCGCACTCCGGGTCGCTCGTGCGGTACCTGGAGACCTTCGGACACACGGTCGCGGTGATGCAGACCCGCGAGTCGCTGGTGCGGGTCGCACGGGAGGCCGCCGAGGACCTGGCGGCGGACGGCGTGGTCTACGCCGAGATCCGCTTCGCCCCCGAGCTGCACACCGAGCGGGGGATGGACCTCGACACCGTGGTCCAGGCGGTGCTGGAGGGGTTCGCCCTCGGGCCGTCGTCGATCACCGTGCGGTGCCTGCTCACCGCCATGCGGCACGCCGCGCGCTCGCAGGAGATCGCCGAGCTGGCCGTGCGCTACCGGGACGACGGCGTGGTCGGCTTCGACATCGCGGGCGCCGAGAAGGGTTTCCCGCCCACCCGGCACCTGGACGCGTTCGACTACGTCCGGCAGCAGAACGCGCACGTCACGATCCACGCGGGCGAGGCGTTCGGGCTGCCCTCGATCTGGGAGGCGCTGCAGTTCTGCGGGGCGGACCGGCTCGGGCACGGGGTGCGGATCGTGGACGACATCTCCTTCACCGACGGAGTGCCGCAGCTGGGCAGGCTGGCCGCCTGGGTGCGGGACCAGCGGGTCCCCCTGGAGATGTGCCCGACGTCCAACGTCCACACCGGCGCCGCCCCCAGCCTCGCCGAGCACCCGATCGGCCTGCTCCGCGACCTGCGCTTCCGGGTCACGGTGAACACCGACAACCGGCTGATGTCCGGGTGCTCGATGAGCTCCGAGATGGCCGCGCTGGTCGACACGTTCGGCTGGGGCTGGGAGGACCTGCGCTGGCTGACGATCAACGCGATGAAGAGCGCGTTCGTCCACTTCGACCGTCGCCTGCGGATCATCGACGAGATCGTCAAGCCCGGGTACGAGGCGGTCATGTCGTCGGCGTGAGCAGCGCCGACCACGGCTCCCGACGACCCCGGCACTGCTCCAGGACCAGTCCCTCGGCCGGGACCGGGGTGCACTGCGCGAAGCCGGCCCGGAACTCCGAGGGCATCGGGTCCACGCCGACCCAGAGCGCGTCGTCGCCGGTCGGGGGCGTGAAGTAGGCGTACCCCCGGTGCCCGCTGTACGCCGGGATCCCGTCCAGCTCGATGGCCGCGGCCAGCGGGTAGATCTGCGCGACGACGGTGCTCTCCCCGTCCCACGCCTGCCGGACGGCGGCGGCCGCGGGCAGCATCGTCCCCTCGCCCGCGGCGAGCAGGCCGGGGGATCCCGGCAGCGGCAGCGCCACCGCGAGCACCGCCGCCGACACCGCGAACCCGACCCCCGCGAGCACCCCGCGGGTCCGCCGCAGCCCGGGGGACGACGTGATCGCCACGGCGCCCAGCGCGAGTGCGGCCGGGACGATCTCCAGCAGGTAGTACGCGCGGCCGCCCGCCACGAGGATCGCCGCGACGACCAGCACGACCGTGAGCCCGAGCCACCGGTTCCGCCCGCGCGCGGCCCCGACCGCCCCGGCGACCAGCAACACCGCCCCGACCAGTCCGAACAGCGCGATCCCGGTGAGCCCGAACGCGAGCGGCGCCTCGGACTCGCGGCGCACCACCGCTGCCATGCCGAGGTAGGGCCAGCCGTGCCCCGCCTGCCAGACCAGTGTCGGCGCGGTCATGAGCGCCGCGATCCCCAGCCCGCCCCAGAGCGCAGGCGCGCGCAGCACCGCCCGCCCGTGCTCGCCGCCCGGGAGCGCTCCGCCGCGGCCGGCCGGGCCGGGTCGGTGATCGTCGGCGCCTGCGCGCCCCACCGCCACGAGGGCGAGCAGCAGGGCCGCCCAGAGGACGGGAACCAGGAACTTCGTGTTCAGCGACAGCCCCGTCACCACCCCCGCCGCGAGCAGGAGCCGGTCGTCGCCGGTACGCAGCCTGCGGGCCACGAGCCAGACGATCGCCGTCCAGAAGAGGGGATCGAGGGTGTAGGTGGCCAGCCAGTGCGCCATCAGCAGCACACCGGAGCAGGCGGTCGCCGCGGCGGCCAGGACCTGCGCGGAGCGCCGCCCGCCCAGCTCGTAGGCGAGCGCGCCGGCCAGGATCGCGGTCAGCGCGGCGCCGAGGGTGACCGGCAGCCGCAGCAGGACCGGGTTCTCGCCGAACAGCGCCGCGAGCGCCGGGACCAGCGGCGGTTGGTCCATGTACCCCCACGCGAGGTGGTCGCGCCCGGCCGCGAGGAAGTACTGCTCGTCGAAGAACAGGGCGCTGTCGCTCGCGGTCCCGAGCACCAGGGCCACCGCCGCAGCGACCAGCAGCACCGGGCCGGTGGCGAACGAGTGCCGGGCGGGTCCGGGTCCCGCGGTGTCGCGCGGGGCGGCGGTGTCGGGTGCGGCGGTGTCGGATGTCTCAGCCATGATCCGGAGTCAACGTGTCCCGGGGCCCGCGCCGCCGGCGTCGGGAGCAGGGAGCCGACCCGACGAAAGTCGGGTCCCCACCCCTCGTCCGTGGGCGGTGCGCGGGCGGCGACGGCGTTACGGTCGCCCCATGTTCCCGGACCGGCGTACGGCGGCCCTGCTGGTCGGCCTGACGGCGCTGTTCGTCGCCCTGGACCTCCTCGGTGCGCTGCTCGGCGGGCGCACCACGGGCCCCCTGGGCCCCTGGGCGGGGCTCGTTCTCCAGCTCGCGGCCGATCTCTCGCTGCTGTTCCTCGCGCGGTGGCCGTACGCGGTGACCGCGTTCCTCGGTGCGGGCACGGTCGCCGCGCTGCTCGCACCCGCGGCGCTGGTGCCCTCGGTCGTCGCCAACGGCAGCGCCGTGCTGCTCGCCCCGACCGGCTCCGCGATCTTCGTGCTGGTCCAGCTCCGGCCCCGGCGGGCGACCTGGGTGGTCGTGGCCGCGCTGACCCTGCTCGCGGTGCGACCCTGGGACCCCGGGTGGGACAGCGTGCCGCTCGGCCTGCTCGGCACGGCCGTGCCCGCGCTCGCCGGGCGGTACGTCGCGGCCCGGCGCCGCATCCTCGCCGACCTGCGCGAGCGCGCGGAGCGCACGGACCGCGAGCAGCGGTTGCTGGCCGAGCAGGCGCGGGCGGAGGAGCGGGCGCGGTTGGCGGCGGAGATGCACGACGTCGTCACGCACCGGGTCACGCTCATGGTCCTGCAGGCCGGGGCGCTGGAGGTGACCGGGCACGAGGAGGCCAGGGCGTTGCGCGAGACCGGGATGCTCGCGCTCGACGAGCTGCGGGGCCTGGTCCGGGTGCTCCGGACGCCCGAGGGTCCCTCGCCCGCGGTCGGTCCGGGACGTGCGGAGCCCGACCTGGCGGCCCTGGTCGCCGAGTCGGCCGCCGCGGGGATGACCGTCCGGCTGGACGGCGAGCTGCCGCCCGGCCCGCTGGGGCGGACCGCGCACCGGATCGTCCAGGAGGCGCTGACCAACGCGCACAAGCACGCCCCCGGCGCCGAGGTGCGCGTCAGCGTGGCCGGGGGAGACGATCTCCGCGTGACGGTCGTGAACTCCGCCCCCACCGCCGCCCCCGATCCCGCGCTGGCCGCCTCCGGGGCCGGGCTCGGCCTGCGGGGCCTGCGGGAACGGGTCGAGGTCGCGGGCGGGACCTGGCACGCGGGCCCCTGCCCGGACGGCGGGTTCGAGGTCCGGGCGGTCCTGCCGTGGTGAGGGTGCTGGTCGTCGACGACGAGCCGATGGTCTGCGCCCACCTCACGACCATCCTGGGCGCGGCGGGGCTGGAGGTCGTCGGGGCGGCGGCGGACGGGGCCGAGGCCGTGGAGCTGGTCGTGCGGTACGGCCCGGACGTGGTGCTGATGGACCTGCGGATGCCCGGCGTCGACGGGGTCGCGGCCACCGCGCGGATCACGGCCATGCCCGAGCCGCCCGCGGTCGTCGTGCTGACGACCTTCGCCGGGGACGCGCACGTCCGCCGCGCGCTGCAGGCGGGCGCGGCGGGCTACCTGCTCAAGTCCACCCCGCCGACCGAGCTGGCGGACCTGGTCCGGGTCGCGGCCCGGGGCCACGCCGTGTTCTCCCGCCCGACGGTCACCGGTCTGGCCGGGGACGCGGACGCCACCCGCAGGCTCGCCGTGCTGTCCGACCGCGAACGGGAGGTCGCCGCGCTGCTCGCCGAGGGCTGCTCCAACGCCGAGGTCGGCGCGCGCCTGCACCTCACCGAGGCCACGGTGAAGGGCTACGTCTCCAGCGCATTGACCAAGCTGGACCTGCAGAACCGCACCCAGCTGGCCCTGCTCGCTAGTCGGGGGTCGTGAACCGCGCCTCGGCCGCGTGCACCAGCTCGCGCCAGGTGTTCGCCTCGCGGTCGAACGGCGGGCTCGGCGCCAGGCGCGTCGGGTTCGGCCGGATGACGAACGAGACGAGCCACCCGAGGCTCTCGGACTCGGCCAGCGCGCGGGCCGGGGCGGGGTCGCCCGCCCACTCGCCGACGTCGAGCAGCAGCTCGGTGGCCAGCTCCAGCTGGGTCGGGTCGACCTCGAGGGTGCCCTGGGCGATGTCCTCGTCCAGTCCGACGAGCAGGTAGTCGTTCATCGGGTCGACGGTCACGGTCAGCTCGCCGACCGCCGCCCTGTCCAGCACGTCCTGCCACGTGGAGGCGGCGACGAGGTCGTTGTCGTCCTTGCCGCCGTCCGCCAGCCAGCGGGCCAGCGCGCGCTCGGAGTCGAAGGCGTCGATCCGGCCGTTCGCGCCCAGGAAGACGGGCTTGTCGTCCAGGTAGCAGCGCAGGGTGACCTTCGAGCCCGCGCTCGTGGTGATCCGGATCGGGTCGATCCCGATCTCCTCCCAGAAGCCGACGGGCCCGGCCTCGATCTCGGCCTCGTCCTCGGCCACCTGCTCGTCGACGGCCTCCTCGTCCGCCTCGTCCAGCTCCTCGTCGGTGGCCGCGCCGTCCGTCTCCTCCTCGACGCGCTCCTCCGCCTCGGCGATCCGCGCGGCCAGCTCCTCGGCCTCCGCGCGGGCCCGGGCGAGGGCGGTCGCGTCCACCTCGGGGGTGGTCACCATGGCGTCCAGCGCGTCGACGACGGAGTCCCACTCGTCGACGACGGTCTGGCCGAGCTGCGTCCACAGCTTGCCGCCCTCGCGCCCGGCGAAGGGCAGCGTGCCCTGGTCGAGCAGCGCGAAGGCGGGCTGCGAGTCGAGGACGGCGAGGACGCGCTCGAGATCGCACACCTCGGCCAGCGAGCGGACGATCTCCATGATCTCGGCGAGCTCGCCGATCGTCCAGGTGTCCGGCTCCTCGGCGACCAGCTCGGGCACGCCGATCACGTCGTACCGGCGGGTCTCCTCGGGCGTCAGCTCCGCCACGGTGAGCGTGGGGACGACGGACCACGCCGGGTGGTCGATCAGGTCGTGGTCGGTCACCGTCCGGACGCACGCGGCGAGCTGAGCCACCTCGGGGAAGCCGAAGAGGGACTCGTCGTCGCCGAGGAACGCCTCCCAGTCCTCGCCGTCCTCGCGCCATCGAGGCGCCCAGAGCGTGACGAGGTCGCCCTCGGTGAGGGAGAGCTGGATGGGGACGATGTCGCTTGCCACGGGCGCGATGCTAGCGGCGGGACCTGAGCGGCTCCCGCGCGCCGGTCCATGTCTCCACCGCGGGACGTGGACCGACGGGCACGGATCTCCGGACGCCGCGCGCCGGGGAAGTGGGACCCCGACCGTCTCGGGGGAGCGATCGGGGAGCGCGCGGAGGTCCGGGTGACCGGCGTCCGGCTCGGGGGCCGGGGTGCCGCTCGGAGGTCAGGTGGAGCTGTGCAGACGGACGACGCCGACCGTGACGTCCTCCAGGCCCCCGCGATCGAAGTCGCGGCGCAGCTGGTCGGCCTTCACGGTCGCGGTCAGCCCGTCGAACGGGCCGTGCGCGTCCACCTCCCCGGTCTGCGGGTCGACGGCGAGCACCACGTAGCCGTCGCACTGGGTGAGCTTCTCGGCGGCAGCCACCAGGGTCTGCTCCTCCGAGGTCGTGTTCTCCGGCACCGGATCACCTCCTTGTCAGCTAGTACAGCGTCGGGGACGGCTCCGGCGTGACAGTCTTCGTCGCATACCACCCGTTCGGGTGCGGTGAAAGCGGTCTGTGGTCACCGACGGTCCGGGAACCGGGACGCTGCGCGCACGACCGCGATGATCACTGGTGTCACCGTCACTCGGCGTGCACTCCGCGTGACGACCCAAGATGATCTTGGTGTCACGTGTGCGCGGTGCGGGCACGACGATCTGCCCGACCGGGTGTCGGGGGACCCGCGACGGACGTACGCGACTCACCGTTGAAAGACGGAGAGTGACCGTTCGACCACGATGGTTGACCGTTCACGTCGCCCGGACAGGGTCGACGGCCGACTCGGCCGGCTCCGCGGTGCAATCGGTACGGTTCCGCGTCATGGACGTCCGCGTCGTCGAACACCCGCTGGCCCTCGCTCGGCTCACCACTATGCGGGACGCCCGAACGGACATGGCCGCCTTCCGCGCGGCCCTGCGCGACCTCACCCTGCTGCTCGTCGTGGAGGCGACGCGGGACTTCGGGGTCACGGCCTTCCCGATCCACACCCCCGTCGCCCGGACGGTCGGGCACCGGCTGCAGGCACCGCCGATCCTGGTGCCGGTCCTGCGGGCCGGGCTCGGCATGGTCGACGCCGCGCAGAGCCTGATCCCCGAGGCGGAGGTCGGGTTCGTCGGGATGGCGCGGGACGAGACGACCCACCAGCCCACGCCGTACATGGAGTCCCTGCCGGAGTCCCTGGTCGGCCGCCCGGTGTTCGTGCTGGACCCGATGCTCGCGACGGGCGGCTCGATGATCCACACCGTCCGCCTGCTCACGGCCCGCGGCGCGGACGACGTCACGGCGGTCTGCGTCCTGGCGGCGCCCGAAGGCATCCGCAAGCTGTCCGAGAGCGGCCTCCCCGCCCGCGTGGTGACGGCGGCGATCGACGACCGCCTCAACGACTCCGCCTTCATCGTCCCCGGCCTGGGAGACGCGGGCGACCGCCAGTTCGGCACCGTCTGACCGGGAGGGGATCACCGTCGCCCGCGCGAGCAACACCCCGCACCGTGACGGGGACACCCGAGCCCGCGAGTCCGACGCCACGGCCCGCGAGTCCCGACGCCTCGGTGTGGGCGAGGCGCTCGGGGACGGTCAGGGGCGCCAGCCGTCGACCACGGCGCGGAGGACGGCGCCGGAGCCGGTCGCGGGGTCCTCCACCTCCCGCGGGCGGTGGGCGTGGAGCTGGATCGACACCAGGCCGTGCAGGGCCGACCAGAGGGCCAGGGCGACCGTGCTCGGATCCGCGTCGTCGCGGAGGACCTTGGCCGCCGCCGCGGCCTCCACGGCCTCGACCAGCGGGGCGAACGCCTCCTCCTGGAGGTCGCGGGACTCGGCGTCGAGCCGGTCGCGGTCGAACATGGCGTCGTAGAGGTGGGGGTCGTGCAGCGCGTCGGCGCGGTAGGCCTCGGCCATCGCGACCAGGCGCTCGGCCGGGTCGGGTGTCTCCGGGACGTCGGCGAGGGTGTGCCGGAGGCGCCGGAACGCGTCGTCCACCAGGGACTTGACCAGACCGGGCTTGCCGCCGAACAGCGCGTACACGGCGGTGGTCGACGTCCCGACGTCCGCGGCCAGCGTCCGCAGCGAGAGCCCGGTGACCCCGTGCTCGCTCAGCAGCTCCGACGCGCGCCCACGGAGCTTGGCGCGTAACACGTCGTCGTGGACCTTGGGCCGGGGCACGTGGCGGAGATTACCTCCGATCCGGTGACGGCGGCCGGTCCGGCCCGACACCTGGCGTGTCACGCACAGGACACGGGGGTGTGACGAACCTGTGACGGGTCGGACGTAACGCCGCGGACCCGTCGAGAGATTCCCCGGTCGGGACGGGCTCCGGGCGGGGGAGGCGCGATGCGCGGGTCGAGGTGGGTGCGACACGTCCGCACCCCGCTGGCCGGGCTGCTGCTCGCGGGCCTCGTGCTCGTGGCCCTCCCCGCGGACGACCCGACGCCCGCCGCCGTCCGCACCACCGGCCAGAGCGTGCTCGGGGGCGCCGGTCTTCCGCTGCGGGTGATGCCGCTCGGCGCGTCGAGCACCGCGGGGGTCGGCAGCCCCGCGACCGCGGGATACCGCGGGCCCCTCTACGCGGACCTCGCGGGCGACGGCATCCGCGTCGACTTCGTCGGCTCGCAGCACACCGGTCCCGCCGACATGGCGGACCCGGACAACGAGGGCCACTCCGGGTGGACCCTGCAGCGGATGACCCCGCAGGTCCGGGCCTGGGTCGCCGCCGCGGACCCGGACGTGGTGCTGCTCCACATGGGCACGAACGACGTCAACTCGGGCACCTCAGGGACCACCGCCGCCGCCCGGCTGGACCGGCTGCTCGCCGAGGTCTTCGCGGGCGCCCCCCGCACCCACGTGATCGTCGCCGGGATCTGGGCCGCGCTGCCCACCCACCTGGCGGACCGCGCCGAGCTGGCCCGGCTCACCCCCGGGATCGTGGCTCGGTACCGCGCGGAGGGCCGGTCGATCGAGTTCGTCGACACCTCGCGGCTGTTGTCCGCGGGCGACTTCACCGACGCGCTGCACGCCAACGCGGGCGGTTACGCCAAGATCGCGGCGATGTGGAGCACGGAGATCAGCGGCTGGCTGGCGGCTCGCCGCGCGGCCCCCCTTGCGCCTACCGGCTGATCCCCGCCGCGACCGTCGCGCCGAGCTCCCAGCACGCCTCGCGCGCGGCCCGGTCCGGTGCGCCGGTGACCGTGACGGTCTCCGCGGACTGCGTCCAGCCCATCGCCCCGGTGATCGTCCCGACGGCCTGCACCGCGCCCTCCACGCCCTGGTTGCCGTGCACGTACAGGCCGAACGGCAGGCCGCGTGTGTCCTCGCCGCAGACGTAGAAGACCTGGTCGAAGAAGTGCTTCAGCGCGCCGGACATGTACCCGATGTTCGCCGGGGTGCCGAGCACGACCGCGTCCGCCGCCAACAGGTCCGACGCCGTGGCCGCCAACGCGGCCCGCGCGCGCACCTCGACACCGGTGATCTCGGGATCCGTTGCGCCGCGCCGCACCTCGTCCAGCAGCTCCCGGCAGGCGGGCGACGGCGTGTGGTGGACGATCAGGAGGACAGCCACGAATCCACCTCCTCCCGCAGGGCGGACATCCGCGCGTCCGCCCGCTCCCGCGCACCGCCGAGGTCGTCGGTGGGCTCCTCGACGACCTCCAGGTAGGCCTTGAGCTTCGGCTCGGTCCCCGACGGCCGCACGACGACCCGTGCGCCCGCCCTGCGCAGCCGCAGGACGTCCGGGGCGGGCCGGTCGGCCTCCCACTCCGCCGGCGGCGCGTCGACCAGCCTGGAGACGACGGCCGCTCCCGCCGCGGGCTCCATCCGCCGTGAGACGCCCACCGTGCGGTGCACACCGTGGGCACGGGAGAGCTCGTCCAGCCGGTCGAGGAGGGTCCGGCCTTCGGCGCGCAGCCCGGCGGCGAGATCGGCGGCGACGACGGCCGCGGCGATCCCGTCCTTGTCCCGCACCGCCTCCGGGTCCACGCAGTACCCGATCGCCTCCTCGTAGCCGTACACGAGGCCCGGGCCACCGCGGACGATCCACTTGAACCCGGTGAGGGTCTCCGCGAACCCGGCACCGTGGGCGGCGGCGACCTTCGCGAGCATCGTCGACGACACCACCGTGGTGGCCACGAGCCCCGCCCGGTGCCGCAGGACGTGGTCGCCGAGCAGGACGCCGGTCTCGTCCCCGGTCAGCTGTCGCCAACCCTGCGGTGTGGGGACGGCGAGGGCGCAGCGGTCCGCGTCCGGGTCCAGGGCGACCGCGAGATCGGCGTCCACGCGGGCGGCGAGCGCGAGCAGCAGGTCGGTCGCCCCCGGCTCCTCCGGGTTCGGGAACGTGACCGTGGGGAACCCGGGGTCCGGCGCGGCCTGCTCGGAGACGACGTGGACGTCTGTGAACCCGCTGCGGGACAGGGCGTGCACCGCCGTCGCCCCGCCGACGCCGTGCATCGGGGTGAGCGCGATCCGCAGGGGTGGGCCGCCGGTGCGCAGGGTGGCGACGCGCGCCAGGTACTCCTCCCGGGGGTCGTATGTCCGGGTGGGACCGCCCACCGGGATCGCGACGGCGGCGGGCTGCGCCGCGATGGCCGCCTCGATCTCCGCGTCCGCGGGCGGGACGAGCTGGGCGCCGTCTCCGAGATAGACCTTGTACCCGTTGTCCGCCTTGGGATTGTGCGAGGCGGTGACCTGCACGCCCGCGACCGCGCCGAGCCTGCGGACCGCGAAGGCGAGCAGCGGGGTGGGGAGCGGTTCGGGCAGGACGTAGGTCGTGAACCCGGCCGCCGCGAACACCCCGGCGGCCTCGCCCGCGAAGACCTCGGACCCGTACCGCGCATCCCTCCCGACCACCACCGGCGAGCCCGTACCCACCGCCCGCGAGCCCGACCCTCCGGCCCGCAACCACGCCGCCACCCCGGCCGTCGCCCGTCGGACGACGGCGACGTTCATCCCGGCGGGCCCCGCCCGCACCGGCCCCCGCAGCCCCGCGGTCCCGAAGGTGAGCGGGCCGGACATCACCTCGGCCAGCTCCGCGGTGTCCCCGCCGGTCATCCCGGCGACGACCAGCCTCTGCAGCGCGTCCCGGGTGGCCGGGTCGGGATCGTCCGCGATCCACCGCATCGCCCGGTCCCGCAGTCGAGGGTCCATCAGGCGCGGGCGACGAGGTCGCGCAGCAGCTCACCCATCCGCGTGGCCGCGGCCCGCCCCGCCTCGAGGACCTCCTCGTGGTTCAGCGGTTCCCCGGTCATGCCCGCGGCGAGGTTCGTGACCAGCGACAACCCGAAGACCTCGGCGCCTGCGGCACGGGCGGCGATCGCCTCGAGCACGGTCGACATGCCGACCAGGTCGGCGCCGAGCCCGCGCAGCATCCGGATCTCCGCCGGCGTCTCGAAGTGGGGGCCGGGCAGACCCGCGTACACCCCCTCCTCGAGCGAGGGGTCGACCTCGCGCGCCAGCGCGCGCAGCCGCGCCGAGTACAGGTCGGTGAGGTCGGTGAACAGCGGCCCGACCAGCGGCGACCGGGCCAGCAGGTTGAGGTGGTCGGAGATCAGTACCGGCTGGCCCACGGCCATCCCCTCGCGGATGCCGCCCGCGGCGTTGGTGAGCACCACGGTCTGACAGCCCGCCGCGATCGCGGTGCGCACGCCGTGCACCACGGCCTCGACCGGATGCCCCTCGTAGGCGTGCGTGCGGCCCAACAGGACCAGCACCCGGCGACCGCCGACCGCCACGGACCGGATGGTGCCGCCGTGGCCCTGCACCGCGGGCGGTACGAAGCCGGGCAGCGCGTCCATCCGGACCTCGGCGCCCCCGGAGCCGATCACGTCCACAGCCGGACGCCAGCCGGACCCGAGGACCACGGCGACGTCGTGGGCGGCCACCCCGGTGGCCCGGGCCAGCGCCCCGGCGGCCTCCTGCGCGAGATCGGTGCTCATGGTGACCACCCTAGGAGGCGCCACCGACGGGTCCGCCCCGGACGGCGGAGTGGTCCACCGCGGTCAGGCGGGCGGGGACAGGCTGTTCGCCACCCTCGCGAACAGCTCCTCCGACCGGGTGCCCGAGTGCTCGGTCGGCACGGTCAGCGCGACGGCCCACACGCCGTCCGGCACCGGGACGGTACGGACCACCGTCGACCGGGACACCCCGCCCGACACGCTGGTGTAGCGCGAGTCCACGGCGTCCACCTGGGCACCCGTGACCGGCCCTGAGGCGCCCGGGACGACGGAGTCGACGCCGAGCCGCTCGGCGGTGAACCCCGCGGCGACGTCCGCGGTGGTCCCGGTGCGCCACAGCGCGATCTCCTCGGACGAGTCCGGGCTCAGCCAGCGGACGAGCCCGTCCCGGTCGGCGCGCTCCCAGCCCGCGGGCACCGCGACCGACCAGCCGTCGGACACGACGGTGGTCGGGTCCGTCGCCCGGGTCAGGGTGACCGTGGACAGGGCCGACTGCCCGCCGAGGGTGCGGGTGGCCATGTAGCCGCCCGCCGCGCCGAGCAGCACCAGCAGCGCCCCCGCGACGGCCAGTGGCACGGCCCAGCGCGCGGGCAGGCCCGTGGGCTGCGGCGGCCGCGGCCGCACCGGCGTCTCGACGTGCACCGGCGGGCGGGCGGGCATGGGCGGCGGCATGCCGTGCGCGGCGTGGGAACCGCTGGGCAGGGGGCCCGGCGCGGCGGCCAGCGGGGTGCCGCGCGCGGGAATCCGGGCGCTGGACTCCCACACCGGACCCGACGCGGCCACGCGCGGCTCCGGGACGGTCTCCGGACGGGGCGTGACCTGCGAGTACGTGGTGGGGGCGTCCGGTGAGCCGGGGTAGAGCGGATCGTCCGGGTCGTCCATCAGCGGCCGCAGCCTGCGCCGGACCTCCTCCAGCGGCATCCGCTGGTCGGGGTCCTTGACCATCAGCGCCGCGATCACGTCCGCGACGGGGCCCATCTCGCGGGGGCGGGGGACGTCGCCGTCGACCACCTCGGTGATGGTGGAGACCGGGTCGCCCTTGACGTCGTACGGCGGGCGGCCCTCGATCGCCGCGAAGAGCGTGGCGCCCAGGCCCCACAGGTCCGCCGCGGGCGTGACCGCCCCGCCCATCGCGACCTCGGGGGCGATGTAGGCGGGGGAGCCGAGGACGAGCCCGGCGGTGGTCATCGGCGCGTCCGACGAGTTGCGCGCGATGCCGAAGTCGGTGAGCTTGATCCGCCCGTCGTGGGCGACCAGCACGTTGCCCGGCTTGACGTCCCGGTGCGTGATCCCGGCCCGGTGCGCCGCCCGCAGCGCGGCGGCCGTGGCGTACCCCACGACGGCCGCCTGGTTCGCCGACAGCCCGCCGGTCTCCTGGATGATCGTGGCCAGGTTGCGGGACGGGACCAGCTCGAGGACGACCAGCGGCTCGCCCTCGGCGTCGACGACGTCGAACACGGTGATGACGTTCGGGTGCGAGAGCCCGCCGAGCGCGCGTGCCTCGC
The DNA here is from genome assembly GCF_039541715.1 of Pseudonocardia xishanensis. Lineage (NCBI taxonomy): Bacteria > Bacillati > Actinomycetota > Actinomycetes > Pseudonocardiales > Pseudonocardiaceae > Pseudonocardia > Pseudonocardia xishanensis. Next base: position 56,704 of record NZ_BAABGT010000021.1, on the reverse strand, counting down.
GCAGCATCCGCTCGCGCATGCCGAGCGCCTCGCGCTCCGGGATGCCGCGGGGGACCTTCAGCTCCTTGACGGCCACGCGACGGCGCAGCACCTCGTCGTAGCCGGACCAGACCGTGCCCATCGCACCGCTGCCGAGCTGGCCGGAGAGGCGGTACCGGTCGCCGACGACGCGGCCCGGCTGCTCGTCTTCCTGCGTGGACACGTCCGCCATTCTCCCGGTGCCGGTGCGGGCGGTGACTCCGGGGTCCGCCTTCGGGGGCATTGACCAGCACAAACGTCTACGTCACGTGACCGGGTGACAACGCTGTGCAGTCTCGCCGCCGGCGCCGAACGGCGGGTCCGCCCGTTCGTCGCAACCGGCGACAACCGCTCGTCACGAGTGCGCCGACCGGCGACAGCAGATCACCGACCCCTCGGCGCGGATACCCGGTGAACTGCCTGTTTCGGGTTGGTACACCGCTGTCCGGGTGAGCACCATGGGGTCATGCAGGACAGAGCGAAGAGCCCTCTGGGGGCGGTCCCGGGCGGTGCCCGGTGACCCTACTCGAGGCGCACCCCGAGCTCGCGGCCAGTGGCGACGACGACGTCGTCGCCGACCTCGGCGCGGGCACCGGCCCGGCCTGGCTCGACCAGTGGCTGCAGGCCCACCGCGGCGACGTCGTTGCCGTCCGTCGATCGCTGCACTCCGTACCCGAACTCGGTCGCGACGAGCATCGCACGACCGCCCTCGTGGCCCGCCGCCTGATGGCCGCCGGTCTCGAGCCCCGCACCCTGCCCGGCGGCACCGGCCTCGTCTGTGACGTGGGCCGCGGCGACCGCTGCGTGGCCCTGCGCGCCGACCTGGACGCGCTCCCGCTGCCCGAGGAGACCGGGCTGCCCTTCGCGTCCACCGTGCCGAACGTGATGCACGCCTGCGGACACGACGCCCACACCGCGATGGTGCTCGGCGCCGGGTTGGCGCTGGCGTCCGCGCCCTCGCTGCCCGGGCGCGTGCGGCTGGTGTTCCAACCCGCCGAGGAGGTCCAGCCCGGCGGTGCGCTGGACGTCGTCGCCGACGGCGCGATGGGGGACGTGGAGCGCATCTTCGCGTTGCACTGCGACCCGCGCCTGGAGGTCGGCAGGCTCGGCACGCGCGTCGGCCCGATCACCTCGGCGTGCGACGTCGTGGAGATCCGGCTGACCTCGCCGGGCGGGCACACCGCCCGTCCGCACCTCACCGCGGACCTCGTCGAGGCCCTCGGGCTGCTGATCACCCAGCTGCCGCTGCTGCTGACCCGCCAGGTGGACCCGCGCTCCGGCACCGTGCTGGTCTGGGGTGCCGTGCAGGCCGGTGAGGCCGCCAACGCCATCCCGCAGAACGGCGTGCTGCGCGGCACGCTGCGCACCGCCGACCACACCACGTGGACCGAGCTCGAGGACAGGTTCCGGGCGCTGGTCGCGGCCGTGCTCGCCCCGCTCGGGGTGGGGTACGTGATCGACCACGTCCGCGGCGTCCCGCCCGTGGTCAACGACGCGGACAGCTCCGGCATCCTGCGGGATGCGGCCATCCTGACCGGAGGGCTCGACGCCGCCGCGGAGACCGAGCAGTCCTCCGGCGGCGAGGACTTCGCGTGGTACCTGGAGAAGGTGCCGGGCGCGATGGCCAGGCTCGGTGTGTGGTCGGGGGTGGGCCCGATGAAGGACATCCACCAGCCCACCTTCGACCTGGACGAGCGCGCCCTGCCCTTCGGCGTCCGGGTCCTGGTCAACAGCGCCCTCCAGGCCCTGGCCTGACGGCCCGGGTCCACCCCCGCACCCCCGCGAGTCCCCCGGTTCCGACGTCCGAGTCGGACACCGGGGGATCGGTTGTCCACAGGTTCCCGACCCTGTGGATGGATTCCCCCGGTGAATGCGGTTCACCGTCACGCTGTGCCCATGGACACCATCGAGACCCTCCAGGGCGCGGTACGCCGGACCAGGCTGGCGCGTGAGATCGGCGAGCGTGCGGCACGGTCCGCCATCGAGGCGGGGGAGTGGCGCATGCCGTGGCCGGGTGTGCTCGTGCCCGCGCGCCCGGCGGACGACCCGTCGGTGCTGGTCGGCGCGGCGGTCCTGTTCGCGGGCGAGGGCGCCGCGTTCGACGAGGCACTCGGACTCGCCGACGATCCCGGGGCACTCCGTGCGAGGGTCCGACAGCGCATCGGGCAGCGGACGGACCGGCGGGGGACCAGGCGGGCGGCGCTGTTGGTCGAGTTGCCGCCAGTTCCGGATCGTCGATCTGGGCTTCCCGAACCCGGTGCTCAACCACCCGATCCACGACGCGACAGGGCGGGTGCTCTTCCTGCTCCGCGAGCTCGGGAGGCGTCTCGGGTCAGATGCTCTTCTGGCTGGGGCGGTTGCGGAGCTCTGTGACGTAGTCGTCCGGGGCGCCCGCGGCCTCCGCGGCGTCCGCGATCACGCCGAGGTAGCGCGCACTCGGGGTGCCGCCCTCGTAGGCGTTGAGGACGTAGATCCACGGCAGCACGCTGCCCTCGAGGGTCTGCACCCGCAGCCGCAGCTTCTTGTGGAGGCCGAGCTCGCCACCCTCCCAGCGGTCCAGCTGGGCGGCGTCCTGGTCCGTCACGTCGTAGAGCACGACGAACACCTGGGAGTCGGGGTCCTCGACGACGGTGGAGAGGGCGCCCTCCCAGGCGTAGTCCTCCCCGCCGAAGGTCAGCCGCCATCCCATCAGCCACCCCGTGCCCGCCATCGGCGAGTGCGGGGCGCGCTCCTTCATCTGGTCCGGGTCCATGTTCGACCCGTAGGCGGCGTAGAGCGGCACGGGGACAGGGTAACGGCGAGCACCAGGGTCGGGTCCCGCGGGCATCCCTCGCCCGCTTAGGGTGGGGCCGAAGCTCACCGCACAGGCGCCGAGCACCACCACCGAGGCACCGAGGGGACGTGCGACAGTGACCCGCATCGTGATCATGGGCGGCGGGCCCGCCGGGTACGAGGCGGCGTTGGTCGCGGCGCAGCACGGCAGCGATGTGACCGTCGTCGAGTCGGACGGCATGGGCGGCGCGTGTGTGATCCACGACTGCGTGCCGTCGAAGACGTTCATCTCCTCGGCGGCGGTCCGGGTCGACCTGCACCGCGCCGAGGACCTCGGTGTGCTGCTGGACCGGGACACGGAGGGCGTCGACCTGCCGAAGGTCAACAGCCGGGTCAAGGGGCTGGCCCAGGCGCAGTCGGCGGACATCCGGGCGCGCGTCGAGTCCGAGGGCGTGCGGATCATCCACGGTCGGGCGTCGTTCCTGGACGAGACCTCCGGTCGGATGCCGCACACCGTCGAGGCCCGCCACCACGACGGCACCGTCGAGAAGCTCCCCGCGGACACCGTCCTGATCGCGACCGGCGCCACGCCGCGCGTGCTGGACTCCGCCCGCCCGGACGGCGAGCGCATCCTCACCTGGCGCCAGCTCTACGACCTGCCTGCACTGCCGGAGCACCTGATCGTCGTCGGCTCCGGGGTGACCGGCGCGGAGTTCTGCTCCGCGTACGTCGAGCTGGGCTGCCGCGTCACCCTGATCTCCAGCCGGGACCGCGTCCTGCCGAGCGAGGACGCGGACGCCGCGGCCGTGCTGGAGGACGTCTTCGCCGAACGCGGCGTCGAGATCCTGCCGAAGGCGCGGGCCGAGTCCGTGGTGCGGGACGGGGACGAGGTCGTCGTCACACTGGCGGACGGTCGGGTCGTGCGCGGGTCCCACGCGCTGATGACCGTCGGGTCGGTGCCGAACACGGCGGACATCGGGCTGGAGAAGATCGGCATCGAGACCGACCGCGGCGGCTTCGTCCCGGTCGACCGGGTGTCCCGTACGTCCGTCCCCGGCATCTACGCCGCGGGGGACTGCACCGGGCTGCTCATGCTCGCCTCCGTCGGGTCGATGCAGGGCCGGATCGCCATGTGGCACGCGCTCGGCGAGGGGGTCGCGCCCATCCGGCTGCGCACCGTCGCCTCGAACGTCTTCACCCGGCCGGAGATCGCGACCGTCGGGATCAGCCAGCGGGCGATCGACGCCGGCGAGGTCCCGGCGCGCACGGTGATGCTTCCGCTGTCCACCAACCCGCGGGCGAAGATGCGCGGGCTGCGGCGCGGGTTCGTGAAGCTGTTCTGCCGCCCGGCGACGGGTGTGGTGATCGGCGGCGTCGTCGTCGCGCCGGTGGCGAGCGAGCTGGTGCTGCCCATCGCGCTCGCGGTCCAGAACGGGCTGGGTGTGGACGACCTCGCCCACACCTTCTCGGTCTACCCCTCGCTGTCCGGGTCGATCACCGAGGCGGGCCGCCAGCTCATGCAGCACTCCGACCTGGACTGAGGGTCGTTCTCCGGGACATCCCCGATCCCCGCCCGCGGACGGTGGTGGACCGTGGACGCATGACCACTCCCGTCACCACCCGCGTGCCGGTCGTCCCGGTGCTCGCGGCCGGGATCGCGGCGCAGCTCGTCGACGATCTCCTCTTCGTGTTCCTGCCCGCCTTCCCCGGCGCCGCCGCACTGGTCGCGATCGGGCTCACCGCCGTCGCGGCCCGGGCGGTCGGCCGCAGGCTCGACGGGGCCGCCGTGCCGCGAGCGGGCCTCGCGGTCGGCCTGGTGTCCGCGACCCTCGGCCTGTGGATCTCCGGGCTCGGCCTGGTCGCGATCCTCGTCGCGGGGATCACCGTGATCGCCGGGGTCGGGGGCGCGGTGCTCGGGCGACCCGAGGTGCGCCCCGGCCACCGGACCGACGCCTGACGCGGGATGTCCGACGCACAGGAGTCGGACTCGGGCGTCGGGGTGTCGGACTCGCGGGCTGTGGTGTCGGACCCGCGGGGTGGGCCGGACGCACCGATGCCCCCGGAGGACGGTGTCCCCGGGGGCATCGGGTCGGGCTCTCAGCCGGTCCGGGCGAGCTGCGCCTGGCAGGTGGCCAGCCTGCAGACCGCCGCGGCGGCGTGTCGGTGGGCGACCGCCTCCGCGGGGATCGTCCCCGCGAAGGGCCACTCACCGACGTAGCGCTGCGCGTACCAGTAGACGAACAGGTACGACTCCGGCTCGACGACGAACACCGGCCTGCCGGGCAGCCCGGCGACCCAGCGGGTGAACGCCCTCATGCCGAGGGCCGGGGGTTGTGCGGCTCGCCGGGTGGAGAGCCACTCCTCGGCCCGGGGGCGCCATTCCCGCACCGACGCGGGGTGCAGGGTGGCGCCGAGCAGTTCCCGCAGGTTCACGGTGAAGGTGCCGATCGGGACGTCGGCGGCCGTGTGCGCCGCCGAGGTCAGGGTGAGCAGTGAGTGTGGGCCCGGGATGGGCCCGTCGGTGTGGATGTGTGTGGTGACATGCAGTTCAGGGGGCATGACGGATCCCGTACTCGAGAGGTGACGAGGACGTGTCCGCGCCGAGCGGAGCGCTCGGGTCGGACGGATCCGCGGCGCGGTCCTGGCCGCGTGGCGGAGGGACCGGGCCCCGTGGAAGGACTCACACGGGTGCGTCTCGTTCGCTGTGTACTTGTGCAGTAACGACGACCGGGACGGTCGAAACCTGGCAGTCCAGGATTCAACCGTCCCGGTCGGGACGCGTCAATCAGTCCTTGATCTCACACACGACGCCGCCCTGCGAGATCGTCGAGCCCGCCTCGGCGGACAGTCCGGTCACGGTGCCGTCCTTGTGTGCGGTGACCGGGTTCTCCATCTTCATCGCCTCGAGGACGACGATCAGGTCGCCGGCGCTCACCGTGTCCCCGTCGGACACCGCGACCTTGATGATCGTGCCCTGCATCGGCGCGGTCACGGCGTCCCCGGAGACCTTGGCGCCCCCGCCGCCACCGGCGCGCTTGCGCGGCTTGGCCTTGCTGTTCCCGCCGGCGGCGCCACCGCCACCCCCGCCGAACGAGATGTCCCCGGGCAGCGAGACCTCGAGCCGCTTGCCGCCGACCTCGACGACGACGTTCTGCCGCGGCGCCGTCTCCTCGTCCGCCTCGGCGGCACCGGTGAACGGCTCGACCGTGTTGTCCCACTCGGTCTCGATCCACCGCGTGTGGACGGTGAAGCCCTCCTCGGTGTCCGAGGTGAACGCCGGGTCCTCCACCACGAGCCGGTGGAACTCCAGCACGGTGGCCATGCCGCCCACCTGGAACTCGGCCAGCGCCCGGCGCGAGCGCTCCAGGGCCTGCGCACGGTCCGAGCCGGAGACGATCAGCTTGGCCAGCAGCGAGTCGAACTGCCCGCCGACGACCGACCCGGCCTCGACGCCCGCGTCCACCCGCACGCCCGGGCCCGCCGGGTACGCGATGGACTCGACGGTGCCGGGCGCCGGCAGGAAGTTGCGGCCCGCGTCCTCACCGTTGATCCGGAACTCGATGGAGTGCCCGCGCGGCTCGGGGTCGTCCGACAGGTTGAGCTCGAGGCCCTCGGCGATGCGGAACTGCTCGCGCACCAGGTCCAGCCCGGAGGTCTCCTCGGACACGGGGTGCTCGACCTGCAGCCGGGTGTTGACCTCGAGGAACGTGATCAGCCCGTCCTGCCCGATCAGGAACTCGACGGTGCCCGCCCCGTAGTAGCCCGCCTCCTTCACGATGTCCTTCGACGCCGTGTAGAGGGTCTTGCGCTGCTCCTCGGTGAGGAACGGCGCGGGGGCCTCCTCGACCAGCTTCTGGAAGCGGCGCTGCAGCGAGCAGTCCCGCGTCCCGACGACGATGACGTTGCCGTGCGTGTCCGCCAGCACCTGGGTCTCGACGTGGCGCGGCTTGTCCAGGTAGCGCTCGACGAAGCACTCGCCGCGGCCGAACGCCGCCGTGGCCTCGCGGACCGCCGACTCGTAGAGCTCGGCGATCTCCTTCTCCTCGCGCGCGACCTTCATGCCGCGCCCGCCGCCGCCGAACGCCGCCTTGATCGCGACGGGCAGGCCGTACTCCTTGGCGAACTCGATCACCTCGTCCGCCCCGGAGACCGGGTCGTTGGTGCCGGGGACGAGCGGCGCGCCCGCGCGGGTGGCGATGTGCCGGGCCGTGACCTTGTCGCCGAGGTCCCGGATGGACTGCGGCGACGGGCCGATCCAGGTGATGCCCGCGTCGATCACGGCCTGGGCGAAGTCGGCGTTCTCGCTGAGGAAGCCGTAGCCGGGGTGGATGCCGTCCGCGCCCGCCTGCTTCGCGGCGCCGATGACCTTGTCGAAGTCGAGGTAGGACTCGGCCGCGGTGGTCCCGCCGAGGGCGAACGCCTCGTCGGCCAGCCGGACGAACAACGCGTCCCGATCCGGCTCCGCGTACACGGCGACACTGGCAAGCCCCGCGTCCTTGGCGGCTCGGATCACCCTGACGGCGATCTCTCCGCGGTTGGCGACGAGAACTTTGCGCAGTGCGGGCACCTTCGGCTCCTCGTGGTCCTCGCCGGCCTCCGTTGCGCCGACGCCATGGTTACCGGGGAGTCTAGGAGTTCACCAGGCGAACACAGAACGAGATCAGGTGTGGGATCCGTCATCAACCGGTCAGACCTGACCGCAGGCGGGGAAGGCGGACCCGACGACGGCGCGGTGCGTGGATCCCGTCGTACCGGTGGGCACTCTCCCGGTCCCGGAGCTCGCGGCGGGCCCCGTCGGTGAGCAGGTCCCGCAGGCGGGCCGTGCGAGCGACGTCCCACCCGTCCTGCAGTCCGCCTGCGACCGAACGGCCCGCCAGGACCTCGACGGCGAGTGCCGTGAACCCCGAGCCGAGGTCTGCCGCGAGCAGGGGCCAGTACTTCGCCGCCTCCCCGGCCCGCTTGCGCAGCAACGCCTTCCGCACCGCCGCCAGCCTCGCCGCATCGACCCCGACGGGGTCGGGCCCACCATCGACGAGCGCCGACACCAGCGTCGCCCGCCGCCCCCGCGAGTCCGACGCCCAGGCGCGCTCGTCGGACACCACAGCTCGCGAGTCGGACCCGGCAGCCCGCGTGTCGGACACCGGCGCCGGCAGGTGGGACGCCACCGTCCGCGAGACGGACGCCACGGCGGTGACATCCGACCCGCGGGGCCGGCCGGACGGCTCACAGGCGGTGGCGTCGGACGAGCGCGCCTGGGCGTCGGACTCGCGGGCCCAGATGTCGGTCTCGAAGGCTGTGGTGTCGCGGGCGAGGTGGGGGGTCTGGAGGGGGAGGTGGGCTGTGGTCGCGATCGCGGTGAGCTCGGCGTGGAGGGCGGCGGCGGGTGGGTAGTGGCCGTCGCGTTCGAGCATCACGGCGGGGGCGGCGCCTCGCTCGCGGACCTCGTCGAGCAGCGTGAGGACCTCGCCGGGCAGGGGATCGACGTGGGTGTCGTGGTAGAGGCCGTCGTGCATCGCGCCGCCCGCCATGTGGACGTAGGCCACCCGGTCGAGCGGGAAGCGGTCCAGCACCGCGGACGGGTCCCTGCTCCGGTTGCGGGCGTTCGCGTAGACGTTCGCGACGTCCAGGAGCAGCAGCGCGCCGGTCCGGTCCAACAGCTCGGTGAGGAAGTCGCCCTCGGCGAACTCGTCCTCGGGCCAGTCGAACAGGGCCGCGATCGGCTCCACGGCCAGCGGCACCCCGAGGGAGTCCCGAGTGCGTCGCACGTTCTCCACCAGGACCGCGAGCGCCTCCCGGGTCCGGGGGACCGGGAGCAGGTGTCCGGCCTCCCGGCCTCCGGCCCGGACGAACGCGACGTGCTCGCTGACCAGTGGCGCCCCCACCGCCTCGGCGCAGGCCGCGAGGTGGGCCACCCGGGCCGGGTCGACTCCCTCGGCGTCCCCCAGCCCGAGCCGCACCCCGTGCGGAACCACCGCGATCCCGCGGGCCCGCAGCTCCGCCACCCCTCGAGGCGGAGCTGCGGGCGCGATCGCCTCGGCGATCACCTCGCAGAAGCCGAGGCCACCGATCCCTGCCACGACCTGCGCGATCTCGGGCCGCCAGCCGATTCCGACACCGGCGACGGCACGGCTCCTCTCCGCCGAGCCGGTCGACGAGGCGGTCGGGACGCCCACCTCCGCACAACATGCCCGCGCCGAGCCGACCGAAACCTGGCAGGCGGTCGGGCCTGCCGTGTCGGGACGACGTGCCCGCTGCGAGTCGACCGAATCCCGGTAGGCGGTCGGGCCTGCCGCATCGGCGGAACCTGTCCGCCGTGATGCGGCGGTCGCGGAGTCAGCCGCCGCAGCCACCGCCGCCACCCCCTCCGCCGCAGCTACTGCCGCCCCCGCCGCAGCCGCTGCTGCTCCCGCCGTCGACGTAGCCGCCGGATCCGCCGGATCCGCCCAACGCCGCGGCCTTCTGGAGCTCGAGCTCGTCCGCGAACGCGGGGGCGGAGGCCCACAGGGCCCCGACCCCGAACACCGCCACCCCGACGGCGGCCGCGCGGGCGCCGTTCGCGACCCAGTCCGGGCGCATGGTGGGGTGCAGGGTGTCGAACCGGTCGCGCAGCTCCGCCAGCAGCGGGGCGGCGGCCGAGGTGCGCTCGGGTGCCCGGGCGAACCAGACCACGCTGATCACGGCCGCAACGATCACCAGCACGACCAGGAGGCCGACGGCGCGCGCGTTCGCCACACCGGCGACGATCCGCACCAGCCCGAGCGCGGCCACGGCCAGCATCCAGAACCCGACCCGCCGGATCGCGTCCCGGCGTTCCCGGGTGAGCAGCAGCCCGTCCGCGACGAGCCGCTCGCGGACCGCGACCAGCGCGGCGGCGACGGCGCTGTGGAACGGCAGCCTGCGCAGCGCGATCGGGGTGGCCGCGGCGGCGTGCACGGCCCGCTCGAGCGGCGTCGCCTCGGAGCCGAGCCGCCCGCCGGTCTGCACCTGGCCCTTGCCCGCCGGCTGCAGCACCCCGGCGAGGTGCAGGGCGCTGAGCGCCGAGTACACGGCCAGGTCCGCCCCACCGTTGAGGTAGGCGATCTCCTGCGGCAGGTTCGCCCAGTCCCGGCCCTGCCCGGCCCCACGAGCGGCCCGCGCGAGCCTGCGGCGCTCACGCACCCCGGCGATCAGCACGACCAGGATCAGGACGCCGTAGCCCAGCAGGAATGCCGGGCCGCTGATGCCCCAGGTGTCGCCGGGGTCGGAGACTGCGGAGAGTGCACGGGTCATGTGGACCACCCCCTCGTCGTCGGTCCTCGTGGGACCGTGGTGACGACGTCAGGATGGGGGTGGTCCAGGCCACGACGGAACGGTTTTGACGAAGCTTTAGGGTTGCCCGCCCGCTCCGCCGTCCGACCCGCCGACCGCAGCCCTGACCTGCCGCTTGATCCGGGAGAGCATCGCGGCCATGCCCCGGATCCGCAGGGGGCTCACGGCCTGGGTGAGACCGAGGGCGGTGTAGAAGTCGTCCGGCACGCCGAGGACGGTCTCGGCGGGCTCACCGTCCAGCCCGGTGTGCATGATCGACGCGAAGCCCCGGGTCGTGGGGGCCTCCGGCGGCGCGGAGAAGTACAGGTGGACCCGGTGCTCGGGGTCCTCGTCCACCTCCACGGCCAGGAACAGCGGCGACTGGCACTCGTGGACCTGCTCCATCGAGTCCGCCGCGTCCGCGTACCGCGCGGGCAGCGCGGGCAGCTCCTGGCTGAGCTCCAGCAGCAGTTGCAGCTTGTCCTTGGTACCGACCGCCCCGAAGTCCTCGACCAGCTCCTCCAGTGCCGGGGTCAGGCTCACGCAGAGCCTCTCTCGGTGCCCTGCGCGATCGGCACCCGCACCGAGTTGCCCCACTCGGTCCAGCTGCCGTCGTAGTTCCGCACGCCCTCGAAGCCGAGCAGGTAGGACAGCACGAACCAGGTGTGGCTGGAGCGCTCGCCGATGCGGCAGTACGCGATCGTCGGCTCGTCCTTCGACAGGCCCTGCTCGTCCTCGTAGATCGCCGAGAGCTCGTCCCGGGACTTGAAGGTGCCGTCCTCGTTCGCCGCCCGCGCCCACGGCACGCTGGCCGCGCCGGGCACGTGCCCGCCGCGGACCGCGCCCTCCTGGGGGTAGTCCGGCATGTGCAGCAGCTCGCCGGAGTACTCACCCGGGGACCGCACGTCGACCAGCTGGCCGCCGAGGTGGCCGAGCACGTCCTCCTTGAAGGCGCGGATCGCGATGTCGTCCCGCTCCACGATCGGGTACTCGACCTGCGGCGGCTTGGGCTGCTCGGTGGTGGTCTCGCGGCCCTCCGCGATCCACTTGGCCCGCCCGCCGTCGAGGATCCGGACGTCCTCGTGGCCGAACAGCCGGAACACCCACAGCGCGTAGGTGGCCCACCAGTTGTTGCGGTCGCCGTAGAACACCACGGTGCTCTCCCGGGAGATCCCGCGCTCGCCGCAGAGCTGCGCGAACTGCTCGGGATCCACGTAGTCCCTGGTCACCGGGTGGTTGAGCTCGGTGTGCCAGTCCACTTTGACCGCGCCGGGGATGTGCCCGGTGTCGTAGAGCAGCACGTCCTCGTCCGACTCGACGACCACCAGGTCGGGGTCGCCGAGGTGCTCGGCGAGCCATGCGGTGGTGACCAGCCGCTCGGGGTGTGCGTACTCGGCCAGCTTGGGGTCCGGGTCAGTGGGTGCCATGGCCGCGACGATAGTCCCGCGCAGCGACCCGTCGCCGCTCCGACCGGTCAGGAACGGGCGGTTGTCCACAGGTCCACCGGGGAGATCCCCAGCGACCCCAGCAGCCGCCGCACGAGCGGCAGGCTGATCCCGATGACGTTGGACGGGTCCCCGTCGATCCCGTCGACGAACCAGCCCCCCAGCCCGTCGAGCGTGAACGCCCCGGCGACCGCCAGCGGCTCGCCGGTCGCCAGGTAGGCGTCGATCTCGGCGTCCGTGGGTGTCCCGAACCGCACGGTCGTGACGGCGTGCCCCTCGGCCACCCGCTCGATCCCGCCCTCGACGACCTCGAGCACCGCGTGCCCGGTCACCAGCTCCCCGGTGCGGCCCGCCATCGCCTTCCAGCGCGAGCGGGCGACGTCCGCGCTGGACGGCTTGCCCACCAGCTCGCCGTCGATGTGGAGCATGGAGTCGCAGCCGATCACCAGCGCCTCGTCCAGGGTGCGGGCGACGGTGGTCGCCTTGGCGCCCGCCAGCGCCGTCACCTTCTCGGCCGCGGACGCGGAGGGCATCGCGGCGAGCAGCGCGTCCTCGTCCACGTCGGACACCCGGACCGCGGGATCGAGGCCGGCGGCACGCAGGACGGACAACCGGGCGGGGGAGGCGGAGGCGAGGACCAGGTGCACCGGACGAGCCTACGAAGTCGGCACGGACTCCCCGTCGTCGAGGACGTAGCGCGACGGCGTGTCGGTCACCCGGGCGAGCCACCGGGCCGCCGAACCGTCCCGATCCTCGCGGGACCGAACCCGGGTGGGGCGGACCCCACCCGGGTGGAGTCAGCCTGCCAGTCCCGCGACGGCGGGCTCCGGCTCCGCCTCGCGGACGGTCCGGGCGACGGTCGGGTCGTCGAACGAGGTGTCCTTGGCCTTGGCCACGAAGTCGTGCCGCAGCGCGGCGTAGGAGTACCGGTCGTCGAACATGTCCCGGCTCATCTCGGCGAGCTCCTGGACCCGGTAGGTCTCCAACGGTCGGCGCAGCTCGTCCGCCTCGCGGGCGGCCTGCTTGGCGGCCAGCGCGGCGGCGTAGGAGTCCGAGCCCGCGAGCCGGACCGCCCGCTCGACGACGGCCTCGTCGAACGCCGCGCGGTCGCCCGCCACGACCTCGTCCACCAGGCCCGTCCGCAGCGCCTCGGCGTGCCCCACCGGCAGGCAGTCCGAGGTGAACCGCAGGGCGTCCGCCAGGCCGACCCGCCGCGGCAGCGCGTAGGTCCAGTACTCCGAGCCGGTCAGCCCCATGTTCCGGTAGTGCGGGTTGAGTACCGCGCCCTCGCGGAGCAGCACGGTGTCCGCGCCGAGGGCGAGCATGACCCCGCCCGCGCCCGCGGGTCCGCCGACCGCGGCGACCACCAGCTGCGAGGTGCAGGTCAGCAGCTCGCGGCAGACGTCGTTGATCGCGTTGATGTTCCGCCAGCTCTCGACGGTCGGGTTCGGCCGGGCCTCGGCCACGTTGAGGTGGATCCCGTTGGAGAACACCTCGCCCGCCTCGAAGACCAGCACCCTGGTGTCCTGGGCGGCGGCGTGCCGCAGGGCCGCGGCGACCCGGTGGCCCTGGCTCGCCGACATCGCGCCGTTGTAGAGGTCCGCACGCACCACGCCGACGCACCCGTCCGGACCGACCCGGCGGTAGCTGATCTCGCGGTACCCGTCCGACGGGCCGGTGGGCCGCTCCAGCGACTCCGGCACGTCGTCCAGCCGCCCGGCCAGCACCGAGGTCGCCGGGAGCTTGATCCCCTTCGGGACGCGCGCGTGTCCGACCCAGACCGCGCCGTCCCCGGTGCGGACCAGCACGGCACCGTGCCTGCGCAGGGCGATCGAGCCGGGCTCGCCGGGGGTGGCCGAGCCGCGGTGGGCGTCGAACACCGAGAGGTCCAGACCCGCGATCCGCGAGCGGACACCGGGCGCGCCGTCTCCCGCGCGGATCCGGCGCAGCACGTGGTCGGTGGGGTCCTCCCAGGTGAACGTGCGGTCGGACTGCTTCATCGTGGGCCGCAGCGTGCCGATCACGGCATCGCCGAAGGTCTCCACCGGCGGGGGGACGAACGCCGGGTCCTGCGCCTTGGCGACGACCTCGCGGGCCAGCTCGAGCGCCGCGTCCGCCACCGGTCCGTTGTAGACGGCGGACTTGCGCGGCGGCTCGCTCGGCATCGGGAAGGTGCGATGGCCCCAGATCGGGCCCGCGTCCATCTCCTCGACGGCCTGCAGCGCGGTCACGCCCCACACCGGCTCCGCGTCCGTGATCGCCCAGTCGATGGACGACGGCCCGCGGTCCCCGAGCGGGCCGGGGTGCAGCACGACGACGCGGTGGGCCCGCCAGACGTCCTCGGGCACCCGGTCCTTCAGGAAGGGACACAGGACCAGCTCGGGTCCGGTGGCGGCCACCGCTCGGCGGATCGCCGCCTCGTCGTGCGAAAGCCGGACGTCCACGTGGTGGCCGTCCTCGCGCAACTCCGTCCAGACGCGTTGGGTCAGCCCGTTGTAGGACGAACAGAGCAACAGGATTCTCACGCACTTCTCCGGGTGTCGATCAGCGAGGGAGCACTGCCGAACGGGCACGACGTCGAGCCCGGGTCTCCACGACCGTGCTCGGGTCGCCCCCCGGGCCGCACGTGGAACGCGTGGGACGCTACCTCGACGGTGGGCGTTGTCCGCTGAGCCGATCAGCGCAGAGGATCACTGCCGGTCGGGGGTACCTGTCGCGGGGCGCCGAGTGTCGTCGCAGGTCAGGGCGATGTCAGGGCTCGTCGAGCGGTGAGCGGGACATCGAAATCTGAGGACTGTGAGTCGCCGAGCGGTGACGACAAGTGGCCCAATGGCTGCTCCGGAGGGACGAACCGAGCGGTCGGGCCCGGCGGATGATCACTGAGGGTCGCGCGGCCGAAGGGCGCAACGGCGGCGTCCGGTGACTCTCAGGAAGAGGGTCCAACGACCCTGCAGAACGTTTCTCTCGGTCTTCGAACCGCTTGGGCGGTGAGTGGCCCGCAGATTGAGCCCAGCGGTCGCAACGCCCGCCGGATGCGGGCTGCGGTCCGCCGGACGGGCGTGTCGCACTACTCCACGAATCGGCCGAAAGGTCACGCGGCGGCGCCGATCGGCCCGTGGCGGACGCTCAGCGATGGCCCTCTCACCCGAACGTGTCACCCCCGCAACACCCTCCGTGTACCTTCCGCCGACGATGCGTCCTGTTCCGCCGGGTCCCGATCCGGTCGGAGGACCTCCCGCCGCGGGTGGGGGCACGGGGTGACGGCGCACGACCGGTGGAGAAGAAGGGTGGGTGGCCGAGGAGATGACCAGGCTGCTGGAGTGGCTGCCGCGCGGCAACACGCTCGACGACGCGTCGTGGCACAGGCGGCACCGGCTGCTGCAGGTGGTGTTGGCGATCCACATCCCGCTGGTGCTCGCACTGGGGCTGGGGCTGGGCAACCCGGCGGGGCTGCTGCTGGGCGCGGGCATCGCGCCGGTGGTCGCGGCGCTGGTCGCGGGGCACTTCGCCACGCACAAGCGGACCGCCGCCACACTGATCACGGCGGGCCTGGTGTGGTGCTCGATCACCCTGGTGGCGATCACGGGCGGCACGATCGAGGCGCACTTCCACTTCTTCATCATCATCGGGTTCATCGCGCTCTACCAGGACTGGGTGCCGTTCCTGTGGAACGTGCTGTTCACCGGCGTCTCGCACGCCGTCGGCACGATCTTCTTCCCGACGTTGATCTTCAACCACCCCGCTGCGCAGCAGAACCCCGTGCTCTGGGCGGGCATCCACGCGTTCGGCGTGCTGCTCGCCTGCGTCGGCCTGGTCATCTTCTGGCGGATCACGGAGGACGAGCAGAGCGAGAAGCACGAGCTCGGCCGTGAGCTGGTGCGCGCGGACGCCGAGATCGGCCGCAAGCAGTTCACCTCGGACATGCTGGTCAACCTCGCCCGCCGCAACCAGTCGATGCTCTACCGGCAGCTGGACATCATCAACCAGCTCGAGGAGAAGGAGCAGGACCCCGACCAGCTCGCCGAGCTGTTCAAGCTGGACCACCTCGCCACCCGCGTCCGGCGCAACGCCGAGAGCCTGCTCGTGCTCTCCGGTGAGCAGCCGCCCCGCGTGTGGTCCGCCCCGGTGTCCATGCGAGACGTCGTGCGCGCCGCGATCGCCGAGACCGAGGACCTGGACCGCGTCGAGTTCTCCGTGGACGACCGGGTGGCCGTCGCGGGGCACAGCGTCGCGGACCTGACCCACCTGCTCGCCGAGCTGACCGAGAACGCCGTCCGGTTCTCCCCGCCGGACACGTCGGTGACCATCCGGTCCCGGCCGCACCGCGCGGACGTCGGCGGCCAGGTGCTCACGGTGGAGGACTGGGGCGTCGGGATGCCCGCCGACGAGCTCGCGGCGGCGAACGAGATGCTCATCCGCCCGCGGGAGGTCGACCTGTCGGTCTCGCAGCGGCTCGGCTTCCACGTCGTCGCGCGGCTGGCCTCGCGGCACCGCATCGAGGTCTCCCTGTCGACGACGCCCGGTTCCGGCCTCACCGCCGTGGTGATCCTGCCCGCCGAGCTGTTCGTCGCCGACCCGCAGGCGGGCCCGCACGCGGGCATCGGCACCGGCCCGGAGCAGACCCGGCGCGCCACCGCCGTGCACGAGATGACCCCGGCCGAGCACGGGCAGTCCCCGGTCGGCACCGCGGTGGCGGAGCGCCCGCCGCTGCCCGGCATCGCCGCAGTCGCACCGGCTTGGACCCCGCCGACCCCACCGACCCCGCTGCCCCCGCCGAGCTCGCGGCCGTCGCCGAACGCCCGGCCCACCCCTCGCCCGGCCCACCCGAGCACCGAGATGCCGGTCGGCATGATGGGCGGCCGCCAGGGTGGTTCCTGGACGGGCTGGTGGGACCCCGCTCCCGCGGACCTGGCCGCCGGTCGGGTCGGGGCGGAGTGGGCCCACGGCGCCCCCGGCAACGGACACGGGTCCAACGGGTCCAACGGGTCCAACGGGTCCAACGGGTCCAACGGACACGGTGTGCACGGCGCCAACGGGTACGGCTCCGACGGCGCCAACGGGTACGGCGCGAACGGCACCAACGGGTACGGCTCCACCGGTCACGGCGCGAACGGCACCACCCCTGGGCAGCTCGCGAACGGCGGCCCGGGTGCCAGCCCGCGCGGCTTCGGGGACGGCAACGGGCACAGCGTTCCCGGCGGCGCGAACGGCTACGCGTCGCCCGTCGAGGTCCCGAACCGTCCGACGCTCGACACCCGTGGCGAGCCCTCGCCGTCGGGCGGGCGGGACGGAGAGGACCACGGGTCCCGTGGCTCCGACCTCGACGGTGGCTCCCGCTCCGGGCCGGACGCGCTCGGCGGTGCCCCGGCGGACACCGTCCCCGCCCAGGCGGGCGAGCCGGACGAGGACCGCCTCCCCATCCCGGCCCCCCGCGCCGCCGCGGGTGAGCCCGCGACCGGCTCCAGCGGGCTGCGCCGCCGCGTCCCACAGGCGTCGCTGGCACCCGAGCTGAAGGCCGCGGCGGTGGCGAAGGCCGCCCCGGCCCGTCCGGTCGGACCGAGCACGGACGCCGCGCAGGCGCTGTCCCGGTACCAGGCCAGCAGGCAGGCCGCCCAGGCGGTCGCCGAGCAGCAGGAATCGCACTCCGACGAGAGGACAACCCCGTGAGCACGTCGACCGGCCGGCTGGACTGGCTGCTGGTGGAGTTCACCCGGGACGTGCCGGGTGTGAGGAACGCCGTCGTCGTCTCCGGCGACGGTCTCCGCCTCGCCGCGTCCCCCGGTGTCGGCGAGGCCCTGGGCGACCAGCTGTCCGCGGCGGCGTCCGGGCTGGTCAGCCTGGCCAACGGCACCGCGCAGCTGCTGGGCTCCGGTGCGGTCAGCCAGACCATCCTCGAGATGGAGGGCGGCTACCTGTTCGTCACCGCGGTCAGCCGCGGCGCCACGCTCGCCGTGCACGCGGAGCGGGCCTGCGACATCGGCATGATCGGCTACGAGATGACGCTGCTGGCCTCGCGGGTCGGGCACGCCCTGACCCCGGCACCGCGCACCCCGGCCGGACGGTAGCGCCATGCCGTCCGATGGGGAGGTCCCCACACCGAGACGGGCGGCGGGCCGGGTGGTCCCGGTCTACGCCGTCACCGGGGGCCGCACGCGGTCGGCGGGCAAGGAGCTGCCGGTCGAGGCGCTGATCACGGTCACCCACTCGGGCCGACACGCCGCCGACCTGCAGCTGGAGTACCGCACGATCCTCGGCCTCGCCGCGGCCCCGGTGTCGCTGGTGGAGGTCGGTGCCCACCTGCAGGTGCCGGTCGGCGTCGCCCGGGTGCTGGTCGGCGACCTGGCGGACGCCGGGTACGTGGCCGTCCACCTGCCGCAGGTCGGCGGCGACGGCACGCCCGGCCCCGAGATCCTGGAACGACTGTTGGAGGGACTCCGTGCGCGATCGGGGTGAGCTCTACCCGCTCAAGATCCTCGTGGCCGGTGGCTTCGGGGTCGGCAAGACGACCTT
Source organism: Pseudonocardia xishanensis (assembly GCF_039541715.1). Lineage (NCBI taxonomy): Bacteria > Bacillati > Actinomycetota > Actinomycetes > Pseudonocardiales > Pseudonocardiaceae > Pseudonocardia > Pseudonocardia xishanensis. The sequence continues at coordinate 38,672 of NZ_BAABGT010000021.1, read as the reverse complement.
CGTGCGGTCGCTGTCGGAGATCCCGCCGCTGCTCACCGAGCAGGCGATGACCTCCGCGTCGATCGGCGTGGACGAGACGTCCGCGGTGCCGGACAAGGTCACCACGACGGTGGCGATGGACTTCGGCCGCATCACGGTCGACGACTCGCTGATCCTCTACCTGTTCGGCACGCCCGGGCAGTCCCGCTTCTGGTTCATGTGGGACGAGCTGGCCCGCGGCTCCGTGGGCGCGGTGGTGCTGGTCGACCTGCGCCGGGTGGACGAGTGCTTCCCGGCGATCGACTACTTCGAGGACCGGCGGATCCCGTACGTCATCGGGGTCAACCGCTTCCCGGGGTCCGAGGCCCACAGCGAGGACGACGTCCGGGACGCGCTGGCGATCAACCCGGAGACCCCGGTGGTCTGGATGGATGCCCGCGAGGCAGGCTCGAGCCTGAGGTCGCTGGTGGCGCTGGTCGAGCACGCGCTGTCGCGCACTGCCGTCGCGGGCTGACGCGCCGGGATCCCCGACGCGGGTCTGTAGTCGTCCGCTCCCGCCCCGGACACCTGGGTGGCCCGAGAGTCACTGAACGGCACTCGGGCCGCCCACGTGTCACCGGGCGGGCGCCGACCGCTCGGGCCGCCCGAGTGGCGGCGGGCTAGCGGGGGAGGGCGTGGGCGCGCCAGGCACCCGGGCCCACCTGCAGGGGCTTGCGGATGCCCGCGGCCGGGTGGCCCCAGAGGCTGCGGGGCTGCGGGGCGGGGTCCTCGCCCCCACTCGCCGCGGCGGCCAACACCACGGTGAGCGCGGCGAGCTCCTCGGGCGTGGGATCACCCGAGACCACCCGGAACAGCGCGCGGCGCTCCTCGGGGGTCCGGTCCTCCGGAGCGGTCACAGCGGGATGTTCCCGTGCTTGCGCGCCGGGCCCTGCTCCTGCTTCGTGGCGAGCATCCGCAGCGACCGCCCGACGTACCCGCGGGTGTGCGACGGCGGCACGACCGCGTCGATGTACCCGCGGTCCGCGGCGATGTAGGGGTTGCAGAGGGTGTCCTCGTAGTCCTGCTGCAGCTCCGCGCGCTTGGCGGCGAGCTCGTCACCCTCCAGGCCGTTGAGCTCCTTGCGGTACAGGATGTTCACCGCGCCCTGCGCGCCGGTGACGGCGATCTGGGCGGTCGGCCAGGCGATGTTGACGTCCGCGCCGAGGTGCTTGGACCCCATGACGTCGTACGCGCCGCCGTAGGCCTTGCGGGTGATCACGGTGACCTTCGGGACGGTGGCTTCGGCGTAGGCGTAGATCAGCTTGGCGCCGCGGCGGATGATGCCGTTCCACTCCTGGTCGGTGCCCGGCAGGAAGCCCGGGACGTCGACGAAGGTGAGGATCGGGATGTTGAAGGCATCGCACGTCCGGACGAACCGGGCGGCCTTCTCGGAGGCGTCGATGTCCAGGCAGCCCGCGAGCTGGGTGGGCTGGTTGGCCACGATGCCGACCGAGCGGCCCTCGACCCGGGCGTACCCGGTGACCATGTTGGCCGCCCACAGCTCCTGGACCTCGAGGAACTCGCCCTCGTCGACGACGCGGGTGATGACCTCGCGGATGTCGTAGGGGGTGTTCACCGAGTCCGGGATGAGCGTGTCCAGCTCGCGGTCGGTGTCGGTGATGCCGTCCTCGATGGATCCGGCGGTGGGCTCCGGCGCCGGGTAGAGCGGCGGCTCGGACAGGTTGTTCGACGGGAGGAAGGAGAGCAGCTCCTTCACGTAGTCGATCGCGTCCTGCTCGTCCGAGCCGAGGTAGTGCGCCACGCCGGACTTGGAGTTGTGGGCCCGGCCGCCGCCGAGCTCCTCCATGTCCACCTCCTCGCCGGTGACCGTCTTGATCACATCCGGCCCGGTGATGAACATGTGGCTGGTCTCGTCCACCATCACGGTGAAGTCGGTCAGCGCGGGGGAGTACACGGCGCCACCGGCGGACGGGCCCATGATCAGCGAGATCTGCGGGACCACGCCGGAGGCGCGGACGTTGCGCACGAAGATCTCGCCGTAGAGACCCAGCGCGACGACGCCCTCCTGGATCCGCGCGCCGCCGCCGTCGTTGATCCCGACGACGGGGCAGCCGATCTTGGCGGCCACGTCCATGACCTTGACGATCTTCTCGCCGTAGACCTCGCCGAGCGACCCGCCGAACACCGTGGCGTCCTGGGAGAACACGGCGACCGGGCGACCGTCCACCGTGCCCGTGCCGGTGACGACGCCGTCCCCGAAGGGGCGCTTGGCGTCCATCCCGAAGTTGGTCGACCGGTGCCGGACCAGCGCGTCCAGCTCGACGAAGGAGCCAGGGTCCAGCAGCATGTCGATCCGCTCGCGCGCGGTCCGGCGACCCTTCGCGTGTTGGCGCTCGGCGGCGGCCTCCGAGGGGAGTGCCTCCTCGAAGCGACGGTAGAGATCGGCCAGCTTGCCCGCGGTCGTGTGCACGTCCGGCTCGACGTCCGGGGCGTTCGACGGGTCCCCCATCGGCTCCGTTGCAGCGCTCATGGGAGCGGACTCTAACCCGAGGGTAACCACCGTGTGACGCGGTCTGCGTTACGTCACAGTCGTTCGTCGGCCGACCGTCCGTCGTTCGTTCGGCGCAGTGTCCGGCGCACCGGTCGCGTCCCGGGCACCGTCGGGCGCCTTCACCTCCGCGTCCGGGTGGAAGGTCACCCTTCGCTGAATATCGTCCGATCGTGAGTTCGCCTGCCCCGTTCGACGTCCACGACCTGCGACACCGCCTTCTGGGCCCCGCAGGCCGCTGGACCCGCATCGACGTCGTGGACGAGACCGGGTCCACCAACGCCGATCTCGTCGCCGCGGCCGCCGCGGGCGCGCCGGACGGGTCCGTGCTGGTCACCGAGCACCAGCGAGCCGGTCGCGGGCGGTTGGACCGCAGCTGGGAGTCCCCGCGCGGCTCCGGCATCGCGGTCAGCGTGCTGTGGCGCCCGGAGGGCATCCCGGCGGAGAAGCTGGGGTGGATCCCGATGCTCGCCGGCGTCGCGCTGTTCGACGCGGTCCGCGAGCTCGCCCCGGAGGTCCCCGCCGGCCTCAAGTGGCCCAACGACCTGCTGCTCGCCGGCCGTAAGGGCGCGGGCATCCTCGCCGAGATGACCGCGGTGTCCGGCGGCGGACCCGGCGTGGTGCTCGGGCTGGGGATCAACGTCGCCTCCGCCCCGGAGACCGGCACGTCGCTGGCCGACCAGGGCGCCGCCGTCGACCGGACCGAGCTGCTGGTCACGCTGCTGCGCAACCTCGGCGAGCGCCAGGCCGCCTGGCGCGCCGAGGGCGGGGACGCGGACGAGTCCGGGCTGCGCGGCGACTACCGCGCCGCCTGCCTGTCCCTCGGCTCCGAGGTGCGGGTGGAGATGCCGGGCGGCAGCGCCATCGTCGGGATCGCGGAGGACGTCGACCGCAGCGGCCACCTGCTCGTGCTGGAGCCGGACGGCACCCGCCGCCCGATCGCGGCGGGGGACATCGTCCACCTGAGGCCCGCCCAGCCCTAGGGCGTCTCTAGGCTCGCCCGCATGGCCTACCCGGACGAGCTGCTGGTCGAGGGCGAGCGGATCGTCCTGCACACCCACCCGCACTGGAAGATGCTGATCGCGCCGGTGCTGGTCTTCCTGGTCACGGTCGGTGCCGCGGCGTTCCTCGCCGCACTGGTCTCCGCGCAGTCCTGGGCGTGGATCGCCTGGGTCGCCCTCGCGGTGGTCGCGGTGGCGCTCGTCGGCCGGTTCACCGTGCTGCCGTTCGTCCGCTGGCGCACCACCCACTTCGTGGTGACGACGCGGCGGGTGCTGGTCCGCGAGGGCCTGATCTCGCGCAGCGGCATGGACATCCCGATGACGCGGATCAACACGGTGCAGTTCCGGCACACGATCCTGGAGCGCATGCTGGGGTGCGGCACCCTCGTCGTCGAGTCCGCGTCGGACGAACCGTTGGAGTTCACCGACATCCCGGCCGTCGAACGGGTCCATTCGCTGCTCTACCAGGAGGTCGCCGACGATGACTGAGCCGATTCCAGCACTGCCCATGACCGTGCCCGCCGAGGGACTGCCCGCGCACGTCACGATCTACGAGGTCGGCGCGCGGGACGGGCTGCAGAACGAGCAGGCCGTGGTCCCGGTCGAGGTGAAGGCGGAGTTCCTGAACCGGCTGGCCGACGCGGGGCTCATGACGCTGGAGGCCACCAGTTTCGTGCACCCGAAGTGGGTGCCCCAGCTCGCCGACGCCGCGGAGCTGCTGGGGATGCTGGACCGGCGCCAGGGCGTGGACTACCCCGTCCTGGTGCCGAACGAGCGCGGTCTGGACCGGGCGATCGAGGCGGGCGTGGACCACGTCGCGGTGTTCGCCAGCGCCACCGAGACGTTCGCGGAGAAGAACCTCAACCGCACCCTGGACTCGCAGTTCGCGATGTTCGAGCCCACGGTGAAGCGCGCGCTCGCGGAGGGCATGCGGGTGCGGGCCTACGTGTCGATGGCGTTCGGGGACCCCTGGGAGGGGGCCGTCGAGCCCGCCCAGGTCGCCGCCGTCGGACGACGGCTGGTCGAGATGGGCAGCGGGCAGCTGTCGCTGGGGGACACCATCGGCACCGGTACGCCCGGGCACGCCGAGGCCGTGATCGACGCGTGCGTGGCGGGCTCGGTCCCGATCGACCGGATCGCCGTGCACTTCCACGACACCTACGGCCAGGCCCTGGCCAACACCCTCGCCGCGCTGCGCCGCGGGGTGACCACCGTGGACGCCTCGACCGGCGGCCTCGGCGGCTGCCCCTACGCCAAGTCCGCCACCGGCAACCTGGCCACCGAGGACCTCGTCTGGATGCTCGACGGGCTGGGGATCGGCCACGGCGCCCGGCTGGACGCTCTTGTCGAGACCTCGGTGTGGATGGCGGGCAAGCTCGGCCGCCCCTCGCCGTCGCGGGTGGTCAAGGCCCTGTCCGGGGGCGCCTGACGCCATCCGCGCCGGACGGCGCCGACCTGCCTGCCGTCGACGTGTCAGCGCTGGGGGACCTCCCGTGAGCCGAACATGCCGGTGAACCGAGCCCGGTAGACCACGTCCGCGCTGTCCGCGGTCCCGCGCCGCATCCAGGCGCGCAGTGTGATCAGCCCCATCCACGGCTTCGAGGCGGAGCGCCGGGCCTCCAGGACCTCCAGGGAGCCGAACAGCTCGTCGCTCGCGAAGACCGGGGCCGGCCAGGCGACCTCGTCGCCGCCGGGAGAGCCGAGCGCGGTCGAGTCGAGGAGTAGCCCGTCGACGTAGAGCCGCATCCACAGACCCGCGGTGAACCACCCGGAGGCCGCCAGCCGCCCGAAGATCGACTCCTTGCCCGCGGCCTCGTCGAGGTGGAAGGGCTGCGGGTCGAACCGGCGCGCGAACTCGATCATCTCGTCGTGGTCGACGACCGTCGACCCGAACTGGAACACGCGCCCGGGCGTGAGGTCCTCGAATGCGATCATCCGAGCAAACTAGCCCAGTAAGGCGAGTGCCTGGTCGTGCAGGAGGCCGTTCGAGGCCAGGCCGTCGCCGCCCGCGAAGCCGACCGTCCCGCGCAGGTCGGTCAGCCGCCCGCCCGCCTCCTCCAGGATGGGCTGCACCGCGGCGAGGTCCCACGGGTTCGCCGCGGGCTCCACGGCCAGGTCGAGCACGCCCTCCGCCACGAGACAGTGCTGCCAGAAGTCGCCGAACGCGCGGGTCTCCCAACAGGCCTGCGACAGGGCGAGCCAGCGGTCCAGCGTCCCGGTCTCGCGGAAGGTCTCCTGGTTCGTGGTCGAGACGTAGGCGTCCTCCAGCGCGGCCACCCCGGTCACGGTGATCCGTCGGGCCTCACCGCCCGGTCGGTCGCTGGTCCACGCGCCGTGGCCCGCGGCCCCCCACCAGCGCCGACCCAGCGCCGGAGCGCTGACCACGCCCACCGTGGGGCGCCCGGCCACGCACAGCGCGATCAGCGTGCCCCACACGGGCATGCCGCGGGAGAAGTTCTTGGTGCCGTCGATCGGGTCGATCACCCAGCCCCGTCCGGCGCCGACGGCGCCGCCGCCCTCCTCGCCCAGGATCGCGTCCGTGGGCCGCTCCCCGGCCAGCGCGGCGCGCAGGGCCTCCTCGGCGGCGGTGTCCGCGTCCGTGACCGGCGTGCGGTCCGGCTTGCGGGTCACCTTCAGGTCCGTCGCCCGGAAGCGGGGGAGGGTGATCGCGTCGGCCAGGTCGGCCAGTGCCAGGGCGAGGGAGAGATCGGCACGGGTGTCCGGTTCGGGCGGCGGAGTCTTCACGGCGCGCCAGCATGCCACTCCGGGTGGGCATACTCTCCACCCGTGACCACCGTCCTGTTGGCGGAGGACGACACCGCGATCGCGGAGCCGCTCTCCCGGGCCCTCCAGCGCGAGGGCTACGAGGTGGACGTCGCCTCGAACGGCGCCGCCGCCCTCGACGTCGTCCGGCAGGGGAACGTCGACCTGCTCGTGCTGGACCTGGGCCTGCCCGGGATGGACGGGCTGGAGGTCTGCCGCAGGCTCCGGCCGGACTTCCCCGACCTCCCCGTCCTGATGCTCACCGCGCGGACGGACGAGGTCGACTTCGTGGTGGGACTGGACGCGGGCGCGGACGACTACGTCGGCAAGCCCTTCCGGCTCGCCGAGCTGCTCGCCAGGGTCCGCGCGCTGCTGCGCAGGCTGACCCCGGAGACCGTCGAGGTCGGGGGCGTGCGGATGGAGCTGTCCGGCCGCCGCGTCCTGGTCGACGGCGAGGAGATCGCCCTGGCCAACAAGGAGTTCGAGCTCCTGAGGGTGCTCCTGCTGCGCGCCGGGCAGGTCGTGACCCGCGAGGAGATCCTGCGCGAGGTCTGGAACGACCCGGACATGAAGACCTCGAAGACGCTGGACATGCACATGTCCTGGCTGCGTCGCAAGATCGGCGGGGAACGGCGGATCGCCACCGTGCGCGGCGTGGGATTCCGCTTCAACCACGCATGAGGCGCCGGATCCTGCTCTCCACCCTCTTCGTCGTGACGGTCACGGCGCTGGTCCTCGGCGGCCCGCTCGCCTTCACCACCTGGCGGCTGGTGGACGACTTCACCCGCGCCGAGCTGATCCAGCAGCTGGAGCGGATCGCGGGCAGGCTGGACGACCAGCCCCCCGGCACCCCGATCGACCGGGCGGCGATCGCGCTCGCGGTGCCCGCGGACGGGCAGCTCGTCGTGGACGTCCCCGGTTCCCCGGCACAGACCGTCGGCGCGGCACCCGCGGAGGAGACGATCTCCGAGTCGCTGCCCTTCGGCCCCGGCGGCACGATCACCCTGTCCGAGCCGGTCTCGGTGATGCGCACCCAGCAGGTGCAGGTCACGGTGGTGGTGATCCTGCTGGTGGTGCTGTCGGTGGGCACCGGCGCGGTGGTCGCCACGGTCACCGCGCGCCGGCTCGCCGAGCCCCTGCTGGACGTCGCCGACCGGGCCGCCCGGCTCGGCGCCGGGGACTTCCGCCGCGCCCCGCACCGGCACGGCATCCCCGAGCTGGACCGGGTGTCGGACGTCCTCGACACCTCCGCGACCGCGCTCGCCGATCTCGTGCAGCGCGAGCGCGCACTCGTCGGGGACGTCTCGCACCAGCTGCGCAGCCGGATCACCGCGCTGATCCTGCGGCTGGACGAGCTCTCCACCCACCCGGACCCGGGCGCCCGCCGCGAGGCCCTCGCCGCGCTGGAGCAGACCGAGCGGCTCTCCGAGGTGCTCGACGAGCTGCTCGAGGCCGCCCGCGCCGCCCGCGCCGCAGGCGCCGAGCCCATGGACCTGCGGGAGGGCCTGGCCGAGGTCGCGGACGAGTGGCGCCCCGCCCTCGAGTCCGCCGGGCGCAGGCTGAAGCTCCGGGTGCCGGAGGGTCTGCTCGCCCGCGTCACGCCCGCCCGCATCCGGGAGGCGGTGGGCGCGCTGGTGGACAACGCGATCCAGCACGGGGACGGCACCGTGACGATCTCGGCCCGCGAGGGCGCGACCGCGCTCGTCGTGGAGGTGACCGACACCGGCCCGGGGATCCCCGAGGAGCTGGTCCCGCACGTCTTCGACCGCGGCGTCTCCGTGCAGTCCTCGACCGGTCTGGGGCTCGCGCTGGCCAGGGCCCTGGTCGAGGCGGACGGCGGACGGCTGGAGCTCTCCCGGGCCCGCCCACCCACCTTCACCCTTTTCCTGCCCGCGGCCCGGGCGGACGACGTCGTCGCCACGCCCCGGCCCGCGACCACCCCGAGGTGACCTTCTCCCGCCGACCCGGTGATCCCCCGCCGCGCAGCCGGTGGCTAAACGTTCGTTCAGTAGAGTGCGGGCATGGAGCGGATGGTGGCGACGGCCGACGGGATCACGCTGCGCGTCACCGAGGAGGGCTCGGGGCCGCCGGTGGTCCTGGTCCACGGCTTCCCCGAGCTGGCCTACTCATGGCGCCACCAGCTGCCCGCGCTGGCCGCCGCCGGGTACCGGGCCGTCGCCCCGGACATGCGCGGGTACGGCGGCTCGTCGCGGCCGGAGCGCGTCGAGGACTACGACATCCTCGCGCTGACCGGCGACCTCGTCGGCCTGCTCGACTCGCTGGGCGAGGAGCGGGCGGTGTTCGTCGGGCACGACTGGGGCGCGATGGTGGTGTGGAACCTGGCGCTGCTGCACCCGGAGCGGGTGGCCGCCGTGTGCGGGATGAGCGTGCCGTTCACGCCCCGCTCGCAGCGCCCGCCGACCGAGATCTGGCGCGAGAAGCTGGGCGACCGGTTCTTCTACATCCTGCACTTCCAGCGGCCCGGAGTGGCGGACGCCGAGCTGGCGGCGGACCCCGCGCTCACCATGCGCGGCATGCTCTGCGGCCTCACGACGGGGGACGGGACCGCGCTGATCGGCCCGGCGGACGGGCGCGGCGTCGCCGAGCGGCTGCCGCAGCCCGCGACGCTGCCGGACTGGTTGTCCCAGGCCGAGCTGGACCACTACACGGCCGAGTTCGCGCGCACCGGGTTCACCGGCGGCGTGAACTGGTACCGCAACTTCGATCGGAACTCGGAGCTGACCGAGGCGCTCGCGGACGCCCACGTCACGATGCCGAGCCTGTTCCTGGCGGGGTCTGCGGACCCGGTGCTGCGGATGAACCCGCCGGACCGGCAGGCCCGTTACCTGGACGACCTGCGCGGCGAGATCCTCGTCGACGGTGCGGGGCACTGGGTGCAGCAGCAGCGCCCGGACGAGGTGAACGCGGCCCTGCTGGAGTTCCTCCGGGGCCTCTGACTGCATCGGCTGGCTACAACGGCTGACTACAACGGCTCCGACACCTGGCGCCGCGCGTTCTGGTCCGGGAAGACGAACCTGCGGAAGGCCCACCAGCGGAACGCCATCCCCACCAGCGTGCCGAGGATCTGCCCGCTGACGAAGTCCGCGACCTCCTGCGTGAGCAGGGACACCGCCGGGACCTGGAGGTCGAACAGGTAGCGGGACGCGGCGAGCGGCGCGGAGTACACCGCCACCCCGACCCCGCTCACCAGGAAGAACAGCAGTGCCTCGTGGTGGCGCTCGCGGCCGCCGCGGGTGCGGAAGGACCATTCGCGGTTCAGCACGTAGGACACGATGGTCGCGACCAGCACCGCGAGGATCTTCGCGGTGAGCGGCTTCTCCGCCAGGACCGTGCTCTTGAGCACCAGGAAGACCACGGTGTCGATGACCCAGGTGGTCCCCCCGACCATCGCGAACTTCAGCAGCTCGCGGTGCCGGAAGGCGATGTCGCGATACGGCTGCGGGATGCGCGCGAGCGTCGCTTCGACCAGGGACACTCGATCGATCGTGCCAGAGGGAGGAACCGGACACCGGGTCGGGGCGGCCTTGTCGACGCAGGTCACACCGTCACCACAGGTAGGCTTCCGACACCGTGGACACCAACACTCCCCCGCCGAGTCCGCACCGCGACTTCCCCGTCGTCGGGATGGTCGGCGGCGGCCAGCTCGCCCGGATGACCCATCAGGCCGCGATCGGGCTGGGCCAGTCCCTGCGGGTCCTGGCCGTGAAGGCGGACGAGCCCGCCCCGCTCGTCACCCCCGACGTCGTGCCCGGCGGGCCGGACCTGGAGTCGCTGCGCGCGCTGGCGGTGGGCTGCGACGCGGTGACCTTCGACCACGAGGGCGTCCCCCAGGAGCACCTGCGCGCGCTGGTCGGGGACGGGGTCGCGGTGCGCCCGCACCCGGACGCCCTGCTGCACGCCCAGGACAAGCTGGTCATGCGGCGCAGGCTGTCGGCGATGGGCCTGCCGGTGCCCGCCTACGCCGAGGTCACCACGCCGTCGCAGGTCGAGGACTTCGCCGCCGAGCACGGCTGGCCGGTGGTGCTCAAGGCGGCCCGCGGCGGGTACGACGGGCGCGGGGTCTGGTTCCTGCGTTCGCCGGACTCGGCCGAGGGGGCCGCCGCGGGCGCTCCGGTGCGCGATCTCGTGGCCGAGCTGCTCGCCGCGGGGACGCCACTGCTGGTCGAGGAGGCCGTGGAGATGTTCCGCGAGCTCGCCGCCCAGGTCGCGCGGTCGCCGTTCGGACAGGCCGCGGCGTGGCCGGTGGTCGAGACGGTGCAGGAGGGGGGCCAGTGCGTCGAGGTCCTCGCCCCCGCCCCCGGGCTGTCCGAGGAGCGCGCGCTGGAAGCCCAGTCGATCGCCCTGCGGATCGCACACGAGCTGGACGTGACGGGCCTGCTCGCCGTCGAGCTGTTCGAGACCGCGGGCGGACTGGTGATCAACGAGCTGGCGATGCGCCCGCACAACTCCGGGCACTGGACGATCGAGGGGGCGCGCACCTCGCAGTTCGAGCAGCACCTGCGCGCGGTGCTGGACTATCCGCTGGGGACGACCTCGATGACCGCACCGGTCGTCGTCATGGCCAACGTGCTGGGTGCGGAGAAGACCCCCGAGATGTCCGTCGACGAGCGGATCCACCATCTCTTCGCGCGGTTCCCGCAGGTCAAGGTGCACATGTACGGCAAGGGTGAGCGCCCGCTGCGCAAGGTGGGGCACGTGAACGTGCTCGGCGCCGACCTCACCGAGGCCCGGCGCACGGCGGTGCTGGCGGCGCACTGGCTGTCGACCGCCGAATGGGAGGACGGCTGGTCCGTCCACTCCGGACGAGAGGTGGGGGACCGGACATGACCCGCGTCGGCGTGATCATGGGGAGCGACTCGGACTGGCCGGTCATGGAGGCCGCCGGGACCGCGCTCGCCGAGTTCGACGTGGAGTACGAGGTCGGCGTCTACTCCGCGCACCGCACGCCGCAGCGCATGCTGGACTACGCGGTCTCGGCGGCGGACCGGGGCGTCGGCGTGATCATCGCCGGGGCGGGCGGCGCCGCCCACCTCCCGGGCATGGTCGCCGCTGCCACGCCGCTGCCGGTGATCGGCGTTCCCGTCCCGCTCAAGACGCTCGACGGCCTCGACTCGCTGCTCTCGATCGTCCAGATGCCCGCCGGGGTGCCGGTGGCCACGGTCGCGATCGGCAACGCCCGCAACGCGGGCCTGCTCGCCGTCCGGATCCTCGCGGCCACCGACCCGGCCCTGCGCGCGCGGATGGTGGAGTTCCAGCGAGACCTCGAGCGGATGGTGGTGGACAAGGACACCGCGCTCCGCGCGACGGTCGACTCCGCGCTCCGCGCGACGGTCGACTCCGCGCCCCGCGCGACGATCGACACGGCCCCGCGTGACGAGCTCCGATAAACCGTGGCGAGGACGCCTCTCCCGGTCGTAGGGTGGCCGTACACAAGAAGGGAGGTGGTCCGACGTTGATTTCCACGAGGACTTGTGAGGTGGCTGCCCGCTAGGCAGCACAGGACGTCTTCCTGACGGCCGTGGAAGCCGGGTTGCCGGCGAATCCCAGGCAGTCACCGTTGATCCCCGGGCCCGAGCCCAGTCCAGCTCGGCGTGCGTCTCCCTTCGGAGACGGCCCGGGGATCACCCATGTCCGACACCCGCTCAGCGTTCGAGAGCGCGGGCGACCTGCTCCAGCCGGCGGGTGACCTGCTCCAGGTCCGGGCCCTCGTGCAGCGGGAGCAGGTCCGCGACCTTGCGGAAGTGCACCACACAGGCCGGGACGCCCTCGGCGGTGCCGCCGTCGGCCAGCCACCGGCGCAGGGCCTGGTTGTGGGCGGCGACGACGGCCGCGGCGGTGACGGCGGCGCGCAGGTCGCCGTCCTCGACCCCCGACAGCCGGGCGGTGAGCTCGCGGGTGAACAGCCTGCGGTAGTGGTGCACCATCGCGGCCTCCCGGTCGCGCAGCGCGGGGACCGCGTGGACCAGGGCGAAACGCTTGCGGGCGGTGTCCGGCTCGGACAGGTAGAGGTCGAACACGGTCTCCCCGGCGCGCAGGGTGAGCGGCAGGAGCGGCTCGGCGGGGTGCGCGGTCTCGAAGACCTCGGCGATCCGCGCGAGCCCGAGCTCGTGGTCGGGGGAGACCGCGTCCTCCTTGCCCGCGAAGTACCGGAAGAAGGTCCGCCGCCCGACGCCCGCGGCCGCGGCGATGTCGTCGACGGTCGTGTCGTCGTACCCCCGCGCGGTGAACAGGTCCACCGCCGCGCGCACGAGGTCCCGCCGCAGCTCGGCCCGGCCCTCCGCCGATCGTCCGCTCCTCTTACCCACCCCGCCGGCTCCACCGGCTGCCGTCCCCCGGCGGGTGACCGTTGTCTCGGACATGGCACGGAGGGTACCAACGGCGTTGTCTGGTGGCACGCAGTGCCGTTACGCTGGAGGCACCCCGGACACCGACGTGTGGAGAAGAGATGTTGAACGCCGACTTCGAGGCCTACCGGCTGAGCGACGAGCACGAGGCGCTCCGCGAGGCCGTGCGCGCGCTCGCCGAGAAGGAGATCGCGCCGTACGCCGCGGAGGTCGACGAGCAGGCCCGGTTCCCCGTCGAGGCGAAGGACGCGCTCACCAAGGCGGGCTTCCACGCGGTGCACATCCCCGAGGAGTACGGCGGCGAGGGCGCGGACGAGCTGGCCGCGTGCATCGTCATCGAGGAGGTCGCGCGGGTCTGCGCGTCGTCGTCGCTGATCCCGGCGGTCAACGGGCTCGGCTCGGTGCCGATCCTGCTGTCGGCGTCGGAGGAGCTGAAGAAGCAGGTGCTGCCCACGCTCGCGTCCGGCGAGGCGATGATCAGCTACGCGCTGTCCGAGCGGGAGGCCGGCTCGGACGCCGCGGCGATGAAGACCCGTGCGCGCCGAGACGGCGACGACTGGGTGCTCAACGGCACCAAGTGCTGGATCACCAACGCCGGCGTGTCGACCTGGTACACCGTCATGGCGGTGACCGACCCGGAGAAGAAGGCGAACGGCATCTCCGCGTTCGTGGTCCACAAGGACGACCCCGGCTTCGAGGTCGGGCCCAAGGAGCGCAAGCTCGGCATCGCGGGCTCGCCCACCCGCGAGATCTACTTCCAGGACTGCCGCATCCCCGGCGACCGGATCATCGGGGCGGAGGGCACGGGCTTCAAGACCGCGCTCGCCACGCTGGACCACACCCGCCCGACGATCGGGGCGCAGGCCGTCGGGATCGCGCAGGGGGCGCTGGACCAGGCGATCGCCTACGTCAAGGAGCGCAGGCAGTTCGGCAAGGCCATCGCGGACTTCCAGGGCATCCAGTTCATGCTCGCCGACATGGCGATGAAGGTGGAGGCCTCCCGGCAGCTGGTGTACGTCGCGACCTCGCGCGCGGAGCGCGGCGAGAAGAACCTCGGCTTCATCTCCTCGGCGGCGAAGTGCCTCGCGTCGGACACGGCCATGCAGGTGACCACGGACGCCGTCCAGCTCTTCGGCGGGGCGGGCTTCACCAAGGACTTCCCCGTCGAGCGGATGATGCGGGACGCGAAGATCACGCAGATCTACGAGGGCACCAACCAGGTGCAGCGGATGGTGATGGCGCGGTCGCTGCTCAGGTGAGCGGCGGGGTCGACCCGTCGGCCGGAGCAGGTGGACGACGAGTCCCGGCCGCGGTGAGCCGTCAGAGGATGAAGCGGAACAGCGGCGAGTCCGGGGGGATGCGCTCGATCCGGGGAGGGGCTGCGGCCATCCGCTCCAGGAGGGCGTCCAGGTCTTTCGGGTCGCCCAGCTCGATGCCGACGAGCGCGGGCCCGGTCTCGCGGCTGCTCCGCTTGGTGTACTCGAACAGCGTGATGTCGTCGTCCGGGCCGAGGGTCTCGTCGAGGAAGCGGCGCAGCGCCCCCGGCTCCTGCGGGAACTCGACCAGGAAGTAGTGCTTGCGGCCCTCCCACACCAGGGCGCGCTCCACGATGTCCGCGTACCGGCTGACGTCGTTGTTGCCCCCGGAGAGCAGACATACCGTCGTCGAGCCGTGCGGGATGTCCAGCTGACCGAGCGCGGCCGGGGCCAGGGCGCCCGCGGGCTCCGCGATGATCCCGTCGGTCTGGTAGAGCGCGAGCATCTCGACGCAGATCCTGCCCTCGTCGACGGCGTGCAGCTCGACGTCCGCCGCCTGCGCGATCGGGAACGTGACGTCCCCGACCCGGCGGACCGCCGCGCCGTCGACGAAGGACTCGACCTCGTCGAGGGTGGTCGGCTCGCCGGCCGCCAGCGCCGCCGCCATGCTCGCCGCCCCCGCGGGCTCGACCGCGATCACCCGCACCTCCGGGTGGCGTTCCCGCAGGTAGGTCAGGGTGCCTGCGAGGAGCCCGCCGCCGCCCACCGGCACGATGATCTGGTCCGGCGGGTCCGCGAGCTGGCTGAGGATCTCCCGCGCCACGGTGCCCTGGCCCGCCACGGTGCGGGGATCGTCGAAGGCGGGGACGAGCGTGGCGCCGGACTCCGCGGCGTCCGTGGCGGCGGCCGCGGCGGCGTCGTCGTAGGTGTTCCCGACGACGATCGTGCGGACGACCCTCCCGCCCAGCCGCGCGACGCGGTCGCGCTTCTGTCGCGGGGTCGTCCGGGGCAGGTAGATCCGGGCCGTGACGCCGAGCCGCGCGCACGCGAACGCGACACCCTGGGCGTGGTTGCCCGCGCTCGCGCACACCACCCCGCGCTCGCGCTCGGCCTCCGTGAGCTGGGCGATCAGGTTGTAGGCGCCGCGGATCTTGTAGGACCGCACCGGCTGCAGGTCCTCGCGCTTGAGCCAGACCTCGCCGCCCACCGCGTCCGACAGCCGGGCCGAGATCTGCAGCGGGCTGGGCCCGATCACCGCTCGCAGTCGCCCCGCCGCCTCGTCGACGTCGGAGGCGGTCACGGAGGTGGCGGGTGCGCTGGTCACGGTTCCACCGTAAACGGCGTCGGGTCGACCGGCCGACACACCTCGCTCATGATCGCCGTTCCCGTGCTCGCAGCGCGGTGACCACCGCGCTGAGCGCACGCGACCGGCGATCGAGCAGCGCTGCGTGCACGAAACGTGCGATCTCGGGGTGTGGGCGGATCAGCGGTGGATCAGCGGCGGATCAGCGGCGGATCAGAGGCGGACGGTGCACCGCTCCGACTCGTACTTGCGGTCGAGGCGTGCCGGGTCCGGGTTCGCGACCTGGACCAGGGACGCGCCCGCCGCGAGGACGGCGAGGAGGCCGTCGACCAGGCCCGGCGTTCCGACCCAGTCCTTCGTGGACAGCACCCGCGAGTCGGCGGTCAGGCCCAGGTCCGCGGCGCGGGCGGTCGCGCGGGCGAGGATCTCCGCGACCGTGGTGCCCGCGAGGGCGGCGGCGGTGTCCGGGACGGGCTCCCACGGGACGAACTCGTCCCCGTGCAGCCGCACCTCGGTCGCGAAGTCGATCACACCCTGGGGGAGGCCGTCGATGCCGCGGCCGAAGGCGTCCAGGGACAGGGCGACCACGCCGTCGGCGGGCTCCGCGGCGAGCGCGAGGTCGACCCGGTCGCGGTCGCAGAACACCCAGTCCGCCTCGGCGGGCTCGGCGACCACCTCCGCGCCGCAGGACCAGGCCGCGAGCAGCACCGACGCCGTCTGCCAGTGCGCGGGCAACAGCACCGCCACCCGGCCACCGGGCTCGACGTCGCACTCGTCCCGCAGCAGGTTCGCCGTCTTGGCGACCCAGTTCGCGGTGGTGACGGCGGAGAGCTCGATGCGCTCGCCCGTCGCGTCGTCGTAGAAGGTGACCAGCGGGCGGGCGGGGGCCGCGCGCAGGATCGGGGTCAGCAGGGCGGAGGTCAGCGACACCGCCCCGTTCTACCCGGTGATCGTGAGCCGGGCGTCACCGGCGCGGCGGTCAGTCGATGCAGGGCACGCCGCCCGCGTTGACCACGGGCTCGGCGGTCGGCGCGGCGGACGAGGACGTCGGCGCGGCGGGTGCGGCGTAGTCGGTGCCGAGCAGGACCTGCACGTGTCCGGGGCGGACGTCGCCGGACTGCTCGACCCCGAGCCCGCCGAGCTGCGCGGCGACGTTCTGCGCGGCGCCCAGGCCGTCGCCCGAGTAGCGGACGACGGAGGTGGTGCGGCTCGCGGCGTTCTCGACCGTCCCGCGCTGGTAGCCCGCGGCACCGAGCTGCTCCGCGACCGTGCCTGCCAGCCCGGTGCCCCCGGAGCCGTTGCCGACGTCCACGGTGACCGTCCGGGGATCGACCGTGGGCGCCGCGGGAGCAGGCGCCGCGGTGTCCGCGGTGTCTGCGGTGGGGGTCGTCTTCTCCTCGACGAACGCCTTGACCTGCGTCGGGTCGACGAGCACGACGTCCCCGCGCTCGTTGTCCGTGCCGCCCTGCGTCGGGATGGTCATGAAGTCGAGGTTGCCCGCGGCGACGTCGGAGGCCTGCCGGGCGAACCCGAGCAGGTCCCAGCCGGAGTCGATCACCAACGACTGCTCCGCGGAGGCGATCAGGGCCGACAGCGTGGACGGGTTGGTCAGCGTGCCGCTGGAGAGGATCTTGTCCGCCACCGCGGCCAGGAACACCTGCTGACGCCGGATGCGGGAGAGGTCGCCGCCGGGGAGCCCGTGGCGCTGCCGGACGAACGCGAGCGCGTCCGCCCCGGAGATCGTCTGCGGGCCCGCGGGGAAGTCCGCGCCGGAGAACTCGTCGTTCACCGGCGCCTTCAGGCACACGTCGACGCCGCCGACGGCCTGGGTCAGGTTGTAGAAGCCGAGCAGGTTGATCTCGGCGTAGTGGTCGATCTGCAGGCCGGTGAGGTTCTGCACGGTCTCGATCAGCGTGGTGCGCCCGGTGGCCGACGACTGGGTGTCCGCCTCCTTCTGGCTCATCCCGCCCGCGACGAGCTCGTTCGCCTTCAGCGCCTTGGTCGCCGGGTACGCCGCGTTGATCTTGTCCTTGCGGTAGCCGGGGATGTCGACGTAGCTGTCCCGCGGGATCGAGAACGCGCTCGCGCTGCCGCCGTCCGCGGGGAGGTGCACCACGATGATCGTGTCGGAGTTGAGGACGCCGGACTCGGCGCCGGAGCGCAGGGTCTGCAGGACGTTCTCCGGCAGCGGGTCGCCCTGGGCGTCCGTCCGGCTGTCGACGCCCACGAGCAGGATGTTCTGCTCGCCGCCGCTCGAGCCGCCGGTGATGACATTGGTGGTGGTGATCCCGCCGGTGACGTCCCGGTAGAGCGCCCACGCGCCGCCGCTGAGGAGCAGGACCAGGGCGGAGAGCACGCACAGGGTGATCCGCGCGCGGTGCACCAGCACGGCCCGCCCACCCTGCGGGACGGGCGCGGCCGCGGGGGCCGGGCGGGTGCGGGGGCGGGTCGGCGGCGGGGTGGGCGCGCCCCGGCCCAGGTCGCGGCCGCGGGGCCGGTCGCCGTCCCGGGTGGAGCCGCGGGGGGCCCGGGCCGAGCTACGGCCGGTGTCGCCGGAAACCCGGGGCGAGCGGTCCGCTCCGCCCTCGGACCGGCGGGCGGGGGTGTCCCGGGCACCGCGCGTCGACGAGCCCGGCGAGCGTGCGGACGACCCCGGGTCGCGACGGGCGGGGGTCTCGCGGTCGCCGCGACCCGCGGACCCGCCGCGGGCCGACGAGCCGGAGCCGCGGGTCGCGGAGGCTGCGCCGTCGCGGGTCCAGGAGCCGCCGCGTGGCGACGAGCCGGTGACCGAGCTGCGCGAGGAGGCGCCGAGCTCGCGCGGGGTGGACCGCGACCCCGCCCCGAGCGCCCCGCCCTCGCCGAACAGCGACGCGGCGCCCGCCCGGCGTTCGCGGGGGCTCCGGCCGGACCCGGAGGATCGCGCACCACCCGTCGGGTCCACGCGACCTCCTCCACTCGGCCGGGCCGCTCCGCCGTTCGCGGACCCGCACAGTCCCTAGAGGGTGCAGCATCCGGGGCGATCATCGCGGTGCGTCGCCCGGCGTGTCGGCAGCTCGTGTCGCCGGGCGGGCTCCGTCCACCCCGGAGGGTGACGGCCCGCTGCCCTGCAGTGATCAACAGTCCGCGCTGCCGTGATCCCGGGACGGTGGGACCCTCGTCACAGCCGACAGCGACGGAAGTGGTGGCGCCGATGACCGCGCAGCTCGAACCGGAGGCGCCCCGTCCGGCGGGCGCGCCCCACCTCCCGGCCCTCCTGCCTCCCGTCGACCGGCCCGCGACGATCGCCGAGGCGGTCGCGGAGGCCGTCGCGGAGGCGGTCGCGCCCGCCGAGCCCGCCGCCGCGGCGCTCGGCCACGCCGCGGTCCCCGCGCAGGCCGCGCCGCTCGCGGGCGACCCGGTCGGGCCGCAGGACCCCCCGGTGCCGCACGAGCCCCCGGCCCCGGTGCCCCACGAACCGCCCGCCCCCGTGCCGCACGAGCCCCCGGCCCCCGTGCCCCACGAACCGCCCGCCCCCGACCCGTACCAGCCCGTGCCCCGCGACCCGCCGGTGCCGAGCGACCCGTCCACCCCGCCCGTGCCGGGGGAGCCCCCGATCCCGCGGGACCCGCCGACCGACCCCCCGACCCACCCCCCGACCCCACTGTCCGACGCGGGTCGGGCCCTGCTCGACGCCGGCCGGGCCGCGGAGGCGGTCGAACCGCTGCGGCGGGCCGTCGCCTCCGCGGAGCCCGGATCGGCGGACCTGCTGGTCAGCGCCTACCTCGACGTCGGGGCGTGGTCGGCGGTGATCGACTGGTTGGGCCCGTTGGTCGCCGACGGGCGCGTGGAGTTCGCGGGCAGGCTCGGCGTCGCGTTGGCCGAGTTCGGCGACCACGTCCGCGCCGAGAGCATGCTCCGCACCGCACTGGCCGCGGGCGAGGTCGCCGCCGCCAACGACCTCGCGCTCCTGCTGCGGGACGACGGGCGGCTCGTCGAGGCCGCCCACGTCCTGACCCACGCCGCCGACGCGGGCGACCCGCTCGCCCCGGACAACCTCGTCGCCCTGCACCTCGAGGACGGCGATCTCGTGGGGGCCGTGGAGGCCGCCGAGCGGTACGCCGACGAGCGTCGCCCGGACACCGTCGTCGCGCTGGCGGACGTCCGAGCGGCGCAGGGCCGGGACGCGGACGCGGACGCGCTCTACCGCCGCGCCGCCGAGCTCGGCGCGCTCCGCGCCCACACCGCGTACGCCGGGTTCCTCGTCGACCGGGGCGACCTGACCGCCGCCGAGGACGAGTTCCGCGAGGCCGAGCGGCACAACGAGCCGCGCTGGCCCGTCACGGTCGCGCGGTTCCTGATGGACACCGGCCGGCCCGACGCCGCCCGTCGCTACCTGGCGGTCGGCGTGGACGCGGGCGACCGGGAGGCCGAGGACCTCCTCGCGGAACTCGACGGCGAGGACCTCACCGACGACTGACCCGACGACCGCACCGACGACCGCACCGACGACCGCACCGACGACCGCCCCGACGACCCGACCGCGCGACGGGTGCCCACCCGGACGGCTGGACGGGCACCGCGGGGGTGGGATCGGCGGCGCACCGATACCCTCGGGCCCCATGGAGCCGACCCAGCGCGCGGCGGTGCGGACCTACGGGGACGGGCTCGCGATCGTCACCGTCACCTACTCGCCCGGCGAGACCCTGGACGCCTTCCTGGACTCCATCCCCGCCGCCACCACCCGCACGCCGCGGGTCGTGCTGGCGGACAACGGATCCGTCGACGGCGCGCCGGAGCGGGCGGCCGGGCGCGAGGGCGTCGAGCTGCTGCGCATCGGTGAGAACGTCGGGTACGGGACCGCCGCGAACCGCGGGGTCGCGCAGCTCGGGCCGGAGTACGGCTGGGTCGTGATCGCCAACCCGGACCTCGTGTTCGGGGAGAAGTCGATCGACATCCTGCTCGAGGCCGCCCAGCGCAGCCCCCGCGCGGGGAGCCTCGGGCCGCTGATCCGGGACCCCGGGGGCCACGTCTACCCGAGCGCGCGCCGGGTCCCCGACCTCGCCACCGGGGCCGGGCACGCCGTGCTGGGCAGGATCTGGCCGGGGAACCCCTGGTCGGTGACCTACCGCCAGGAGTCCACGGCGATCGAGGAGCGGCCCGCGGGCTGGCTCTCCGGCTCCTGCCTGCTCGTGCGGCGCAGCGCGTTCGACTCCGTCGACGGCTTCGACCCGCGCTACTTCATGTACTTCGAGGACGTGGACCTCGGCGAGCGGCTCGGCAGGGCGGGGTGGCTCAACGTGTACGTGCCCACGGCCGAGGTCGTGCACACCGGCGGGGTGTCCACCTCGAAGGCGGACGTCTCCGCGCGGATGCTCGCCGAGCACCACCGCAGTGCCTATCGCTACCTGGCGGACCGGCATCCCGGCGCGGCCAAGGCGCCGTTGCGCGCCGCGTTCCGAGCGGGGCTAACGGTCCGGTCGCGGCTGTCGACATCCCGGACGCACGTCCCCGTGAGCTGAGAGGACCCGAAGTGCTGGACGACGTCGAGGCCGTGGTGCTGGTGGGGGGCAAGGGCACCCGCCTGCGCCCCCTGACCCTGTCCGCCCCGAAGCCCATGCTGCCCACGGCGGGGGTGCCGTTCCTGGCCCACCTGCTGTCCCGGATCCGGGCGGCGGGGGTGCGTCGGGTCGTGCTCGGCACGTCCTACCTCGCCTCGACCTTCGAGGACCACTTCGGGGACGGGCGGAGCCTCGGCCTCGAGCTGACCTACGTCGTCGAGGACGCCCCGCTCGGCACCGGCGGCGGCATCGCGAACGTGGCCGAGCACCTCACCACGGACGACGTGATGGTGTTCAACGGGGACGTGCTGTGCGGCACCGACCTCGGCGCCGTCGTGAACACCCACCGCCGGACGGACGCGGACGTCACGCTGCACCTGGTCCGGGTCCAGGACCCGCGGGCCTACGGCTGCGTCCCCACGGACTCGGACGGGAAGGTGCTCGCCTTCCTGGAGAAGACCGAGGACCCGCCGACCGACCAGATCAACGCCGGTTGCTACATCTTCAAGCGCTCGGTGATCGAGGCGATCCCGCGCGGGCGCGTGGTGTCCGTCGAGCGCGAGACCTTCCCCGGCCTGCTGGAGCGCGGGGCGCGGGTGAGCGGGCACGTGGACAACGCCTACTGGCGGGACATGGGCACGCCCGCGGACCTCGTGCACGGCTCGGCCGACCTGGTCCGCGGGGTGGCGCCCAGCGCCGCGCTGCCCGGCCCGGTCGGCGAGTCGATCGTGCTGGAGGGCGCCGAGGTCGCCAAGGACGCGTTCGTGTTCGGCGGCAGCGCGGTCGGCCGGAACGTCGTGATCGGCGAGGGCGCCAAGGTCGAGGGCTCCATGCTGTTCGACGGCGCGGTGATCGCCCCCGGGGCGATCGTCGAGAGCTCCGTGGTCGGCGCGGGCGCGCGGATCGAGGAGGGCGCGCACGTGCGGGACGCCGTGATCGGCGACCGCGCGGTCGTCGGCGCGCACTGCGAGCTCAAGGGCGGCATGCGGGTGTGGCCCGAGGTCCAGCTGCCCCCGCACGGCGTCCGGTTCTCCGCCGACGTCTGACATGTCCGCACGAACGGCACTCCTGCGCGGTAGGTCCGCACGAGAGTGCCGTTCGTGCATGCTGGTGCGATGATCGAGCGGGAGTGGCGGCCGGACTTCCGGCTCGACATCCCCGGCGTGCTCGGGCCCCTGCGCCGCGGGCGGGGGGATCCCTCGTGGCGCACCGAGGGCGAGGGGGCCGCGATCTGGCGCACCTCGACCACCCCGGACGGCCCGGCCACGGTGCGGCTGTCCCGGCGTACCGACGGGACGGTGGTCGCGAAGGGGTGGGGCCCCGGCGCGACCTGGGAGCTCGACGGGCTGCCCGCCCTGCTGGGCGCGGACGACCGCCCCGACGAGTTCGTCGCCCACCACCCGCTGATCGCCGACGCCGCGCGGCGCCGCCCGGGGATGCGGTTCGGCGCCACCCGGCGGGTCTGGGACCAGCTGGTCCCGGCGGTGCTGGAGCAGAAGGTGACCGGCACGGAGGCCCGCCGCTCGTGGCGCGAGCTGTGCAGGCGGTTCGCCGACCCCGCGCCCGGGCCCGCGGAGATGCCGCGCGGGATGCGCATCCCGCCGACCCCGGCGCAGATCCGGTCGATCCCGGACTGGGAGTGGCACAGGGCGGGCGTCGACTCCGCGCGGCGGCGGGCGATCCTGGGCGCGGCCGCGGTGGCGCACCGGCTCGAGGCCGCCGTCGAGTTGGGCGGCGAGGAGGGCCGGATCCTGTTGCGGCGGCTGCCCGGGATCGGGGTCTGGACCGCGGCCGAGGTGGCCCAGCGGGCGTGGGGCGACCCGGACGCCGTCAGCTTCGGGGACTTCCACATCCCCACGGTGGTCGGCTGGGCGCTCGTCGGCCGTCCGCTGGACGACGCGGGCATGCTCGAGGTGCTCGAGCCCTACCGGCCGCAACGCCAGCGGGCCGTGCGGTACGTGGAGCTCTCCGGGTTCCGACGACCCCGTTTCGGGCCACGTTTCAGTCCCCGGGACTTCCGCGCCCTGTAGGTTCGGGCGCGTGGAACTCGGCTCCCTCACCGCCCTCGACGGCTCGGCCCTCCCCGACCTGGCGGGCAAGACCGTCCTGGTCGTCAACGTCGCCTCGAAGTGCGGCCTCACGCCGCAGTACACCGGCCTGGAGAAGCTGCAGGAGCGCTTCGGCGGTTCCGACTTCACCGTGCTCGGCGTGCCCTGCAACCAGTTCGGCGGCCAGGAGCCCGGCTCGGCCGAGGAGATCGCCACCTTCTGCTCGGCGACCTACGGGGTCTCGTTCCCGCTCACGGAGAAGGTCGACGTGAACGGGCCCGGCAGGCACCCGGTCTACACCGCGCTGACCGAGACCGCGGACGCGACCGGCGCGGCGGGGGACGTCCAGTGGAACTTCGAGAAGTTCCTGGTCGCCGCGAACGGCACCGTCGCGGCCCGGTTCCGGCCGCGCACCGAGCCGGAGTCCGAGGAGATCGTGGCGGCGATCTCCGGGCTCGTCGGCTGAAACGTAGCCTGGCGCTGTGAAGGTCACGGTCCTGGTCGGAGGCGTCGGCGGCGCCCGGTTCCTGCTCGGTGTGAAGGAGGCCCTCGGCATCCCGGGGTCGGCCGACCACGAGATCACCGCGGTGGTCAACGTCGGGGACGACGTGTGGATGCACGGTCTGCGCATCTGTCCGGACCTCGACACCTGCATGTACACCCTCGGCGGCGGCATCGACACCGAGCGCGGCTGGGGCCACGCGGGGGAGACCTGGACGGTCAAGGAGGAGCTCGCGGCGTACGGCGCCGAGCCGAGCTGGTTCGGGTTGGGCGACAAGGACATCGCCACTCATCTCGTCCGCTCCCGGATGCTGCGCGCGGGCTATCCGCTCTCCCAGGTCACCGAGGCGTTGTGCCACCGGTGGCAGCCCGGCGTGCGGCTGCTGCCCGCGTCGGACGACCGCGTCGAGACCCACGTCGTGATCGACAACCCCGAGGCGGGCGAGGACTCGCCGCCGCAGGTCGCGATCCACTTCCAGGAGTGGTGGGTGCGCTACCAGGCGAAGTACCCGGCACACCGGTTCGCCTCGGTCGGCGCCGAGGGGGCGAAGGTGCTGCCCGCCGCGGCCGCGGCCGTCGCGGAGGCGGACGTGGTGCTCGTCGCGCCGTCGAACCCGGTGGTCAGCATCGGCACCATGATCCAGATCCCCGGGATGCCGCAGGCGCTGGTCGGGGCGCGGGGGAGGATCGTCGGGGTGTCGCCGATCGTCGGCGGGGCGCCGCTGCGCGGCATGGCGGACGCCTGCCTGTCCGCGATCGGCGTCGAGACCAGCGCCGAGGGCGTCGGGCGGCACTACGGCGGGCGGGCGAAGGGTGGCCTGCTGGACGGCTGGCTGATCCACCCCGGGGACTCCGCCGCGGTCGAGGGCTGCGAGGTCCGTGAGGTGCCGATCCTGATGAGCTCGGTGGCGGCGACCGCGGACATGGTCCGCGCGGCGTTCGACCTCGCCGGGGTGAGTGCGTGAGCTCCACCGACGAGTTCAGGGACCACCGCGCGCAGGACCGGCTGGAGATCCTCCCGGTCCACGGCCTGCCCGAGTTCCGCCCCGGGGACGACGTGACGGCCGCGGTCGCCGCGGCCGCGCCCTGGCTCGCGGACGGGGACGTGGTCGTCGTCACGAGCAAGATCTTCTCCAAGGCCGAGGGCAGGCTGGTGCCTGCGCCGACGGACCCGGACGAGCGGGACGCCCTGCGCCGCAGGCTGATCGACGGCGAGACCGAGCGGGTGCTGGCCCGCAAGGGCAGGACCCTGATCGTCGCGTCGAAGCTCGGGATCGTGCAGGCCGCCGCCGGCGTGGACGGCTCCAACGTCCGCACGGACGAGCTGGCCCTGCTGCCCGTCGACCCGGACGCGAGCGCGGCTCGGCTGCGCTCCGGGCTCCGAGAGGTGCTGGGCGTGGACGTCGCGGTCGTGGTCACCGACACCATGGGCCGGTCCTGGCGGGTCGGGCAGACGGACGTCGCCATCGGCTCCGCGGGCCTCACCGTGATCCACCGCTACGCGGGCGCGTACGACGCCGAGGGCAACGAGCTGCTGGTCACCGAGGTCGCCGTGGCGGACGAGGTGGCCGGGGCCGCGGACCTGGTCAAGGGCAAGCTGGGCGGGCTGCCGGTCGCGGTGGTCCGCGGCCTCGGCAGCCCGGACGACGGGTCCACCGCCCGCGAGCTCGTCCGGCCGGTCGAGGAGGACCTCTTCCGGCTCGGCGCGGACGAGGCGATCGCGCAGGGCCGGGGCGAGGCCGTCCTGCTGCGCCGCAGCACCCGCGAGTTCGCGGCGGAGCCCGTCGACCCGGAGGCGCTGCGCCGGGCCGTCGGGGTGGCGCTGACCGCGCCGGCGCCGCATCACAGCACGCCGTTCCGGTTCGTCCGGCTGCGGGAGCGCCGCACCGCGGTGCTCGACGCGCTGCGCGACCGGTGGCGCTCCGACCTGGACGCGGACGGCAGGCCGGAGGACGAGGTCGAGCGCAGGCTCGCCCGCGGCGACCTGCTCCGTCGCGCGCCCGAGCTGGTCCTGGCCTTCGTGACCGGCGACGGTCTGCACACCTACCCGGACGAGGGGCGCAACGCCGCCGAGCGGGACATGTTCACCGTCGCGGGCGGGGCGGCGGTGCAGTCGCTGCTGGTCGCGCTGGCGGCCGAGGGGCTCGCCTCGTGCTGGGTGGGGTCCACGATCTTCGCGCCGGACACGGTCCGCGAGGTCCTGGACCTGCCCGCGGACTGGCAGCCCCTGGGCGCCGTCGCGGTCGGTGTGCCGGTGGAGGCACTGACCCCGCGGGCGGCGAAGGACCCCGGGGAGGGCCTGCTCGAATGGTGAAGCCCGCGACCGCCGTCGAGGAACTCCGGGCCTGGGACCCGCCGGACTCCGCGCAGGCGGCCCTGGCGCAGGCGCTGGTCTCCTTCTGCCTCGCCCGCCCGGACGACGCCTGCCTGCGCGAGTGCGAGCCCGGGCACCTCACCGCCTCGGCCCTGGTGCTCGACGCCGCGGGGGAGAACGTGCTGCTCACCCTGCACGGCCGCTTCCACCGCTGGGTCCAGCTGGGCGGGCACTGCGAGCCGGGTGACCCGTCGCTGCGCGCGGCGGCGCTGCGGGAGGCGACCGAGGAGTCCGGGATCGCCGGGCTGGAGATCGCCGAGCACCCGCTGCACGTCGACGTCCACCCGGTCACCTGCTCACTGGGCCTGCCCACCCGGCACCTGGACGTCCGGTACCTGGTCCGGGCCCCGGCAGGCGCGGTGCCGGTGATCAGCGACGAGTCCGCGGACCTCGCGTGGTGGCCGCTGGACGCGCTCCCGCCGGACAGCGACACCGTCGGCGAGATGGTCGCGCTGGCCCGCCGCGCCTGATCCGACGCGCCGAGGAGCGACGCGCCGAGCGGCGGACGCTCCCGCGGCACCGCGGATCGATAGCCGAACGGCCGTATCCCCCGTCCGGCGCAGTGATCGGCTCGTCGGGGGAATCAGCGCCAGAACAGCAGCAGGGAGTAGCCGACCGCGGCGTACCGGCTGTCCCCGCCGATCAGCCCGAACAGGAACTGGCCCACCCCGAACAGCGCCTGCGACACCCCCGGCACCCCGATGACCAGCACGAACAGCACCAGCGGGGCCCACGGCCGGACCTTGGCGCCGAGCTGCTGGGCGGCGGGGGAGAGGTAGGGCTCGATCACGCCGTACCCGTCCAGCCCGGGCACCGGGAGGATGTTCAGCACGAACGCCAGGATCTGGATCAGGGCCAGGCAGCTGAGCCCGATCGCGAGCCCCTGGCTCATCGGGATCGCGGCAACCGCGACGCTGAGCAGCACGCCGATGACCAGGTTCATCGCAGGCCCGGCCAAGGACACGAAGCTCCGCACGCCCCGCGAGCGCAGCGCCCACTGGTTCACCCACACCGCGCCGCCGGGCAGTGGGATGCCCCCGAGCAGCAGGAACACCACCGGCAGCACGAACGACAGCCCGACGTTGGCGTACCGGCGGATGTCCAGGGTGAGGTAGCCGCGGTTCTCGATGCCGTGGTCGCCGCCGCGGTGCGCGGAGTACGCGTGCCCCCACTCGTGCAGGCAGAGCGAGACGCACCAGCCGCCCAGCACCAGCAGCACCACCCCCGTGGTGAGCAGCACGAGCGAGCCGTCGAGGGCCTGGGTGGTGCCGACCGCGCACAACACCGCGCCGACGACCGTCACCGCCACGAGCAGGAGGAACCACGGGCTTATTCGGGTCGGTACGGAACGCACTTGACCCATTGTGCCGAACGGGGGACCGAAGGGGTGGAGCCCGTCACCCGGTCGGCAGTGCCGGGTTGCGTGAAGGGGGGTTCCACCGTTGTACTTACGTCGGTGTCATTCGCCGGGGCGCGGGGAGGTGGGCGAGTGGACGTATTCACGGACACCGTGTTCGTCGTGGGGACGAACACGATCGGGGGCACAGCAGGTGCCCCCGAACCGGTCGGCAGTGGTCCGCACGAGGGACTGCGGCTGATCGACACGTTGGTCGAGCGAGGGACCCTCGACACCGTCGACGGGTTCGACGAGGCCGACGCGGAGTGGCAGGAACGTGCACTGTGCGCGCAGACCGACCCGGAGGCGTTCTTCCCCGAGAAGGGCGGCTCCACCCGGGAGGCCAAGCGGATCTGCGCGGGCTGCGAGGTCCGGGCCGAGTGCCTGGAGTACGCACTGGCGCAGGACGAGCGGTTCGGCATCTGGGGCGGGCTCTCCGAGCGGGAGCGTCGCAGGCTGCGGCGCGCCGCGGGCTGAGACCGGAGCACCGCGGTCCGATCATGACGCCGGGAGGTCGGCCCGGCAGTCGTGATCGGCCGCGTTCCTAGTCGGCGCCGCCCTCGACGGCGTCCGGCTCGATGTTGAGATACTCGGCGACCTGCTCCACGAGCACCTCGTGCAGCAGCTCGCCCAGGTCCGCGCCGCCACGCGCCCGCGCCTCGAGCGGCCGCCGGTAGAGCACGATCCGCGCCCGCGAGGGCAGTCCGGCCGGGTCCACGCCCGCGGGCACCAGCTGCGCCAGCGGCACCCCCGCGTCGGCGAGCACCCCGGACCCCCAGACGACCTCCTCCGGCGAGGTCTGCCGCACCTCGGGAACCTCGTCCACGGCGAGGTCGAGGTCCACCAGCTCCGGGCCCCAGCGCAGCTCGATCGGCTCCAGCGCCTCGAGCACCCGGGCGTCGAAGCGCTCCGCCCGCGTCTTGAACGACGGCGTGGTCACCGGATAGAGCAGGCCGCGCAGCCCCCGGCCGCGCCGGTCGCGACGGCGGGGCGAGCGGCGCGCGAGCGGGCGCGCAGCGGGAGTCGATGCGGACACCCGTCGAATCCTACGGCGCCCGCGCCGCGGCGGACACGAGCCGACACACCGATCGACACGACCGGGCAACGGGCCCGCGCGTCGCAGCCCGGTCACGCGCCCGCGGGGGGTTATCGTCACCCACGTGTTGAGTGTCCGGAGGTGTTCGCGGAGCGGCTGCACCGAGCTCGCGGTGGCCACTCTCACCTACGTCTACGCCGACTCGACCGCCGTGGTCGGGCCGCTGGCGACGCAGGCGGAGCCGCACACCTACGACCTCTGCACCCGCCACGCCCACCGGCTGACCGCCCCCCGTGGCTGGGAGGTCGTGCGGTTCGAGGGCGAGTTCGCGCCGCCGCAGCACACCAACGACGACCTGACCGCGCTCGCCGAGGCCGTCCGCGAGGCGGGCCGCCGGGACCGCCCGATCGAGGTCACCGCGGTGGACGTGACCGCGGGCCCGGGGGTGTCCACCGGCCGCCGGGGCCACCTGCGCGTCCTGCCCACTCCTCCGGAGGACTGACCCCCCACCCCGGCGACCACGGCGCTCACGGTCGGTGACCGCCGGCGGACCGGAGACCCGGGGTGTCGGTCGCGCCCGATAGGGTCGCGCCGTGGATCTGAGCCAGATCGTGAAGGCCTACGACATCCGTGGGGTCGTCGGTGAGCAGCTGCACGCCGGGACCGTCCGCGAGATCGGCGCGGCGCTGGCCCGGCTGCTGCGCGGCGAGAGCGCGGCCACCACCACCGTCGCCGTCGGCTACGACATGCGGGACTCCTCGCCGGAGCTGGCCGCGGCGTTCGCCGAGGGCGTCACCGGCCAGGGGTTGGACGTCGTCGACATTGGGCTGGCCAGCACGGACATGCTGTACTTCGCCGCCGGTTCGCTGGGCGTGCCCGGCGCGATGTTCACCGCCAGCCACAACCCCGCGAAGTACAACGGGATCAAGCTCTGTCGCGCGGGGGCGACCCCGATCGGCCAGGACACCGGGCTCACCGCGATCCGCGAGGCCGTCGAGCGGGGAGTCCCGGCCGGGCCCGGCGGCGGCACGGTCTCCCACCGCGCGATGGTCGCGGACTACGCCGCCTACCTGCGGGACCTGGTCGACCTCAGTGACATCCGGCCGCTGCGCGTGGTGGTGGACGCCGGGAACGGCATGGGCGGGTTCACCGTGCCCGAGGTCCTCGGCGGGCTGCCGCTGGAGGTCGTGCCGCTGTACTTCGAGCTGGACGGCACCTTCCCCCACCACGAGGCCAACCCGCTGGACCCGGCGAACCTGGTCGACCTGCAGAAGGCGGTCGTCGCCGAGGGCGCGGACCTGGGCCTGGCGTTCGACGGGGACGCCGACCGCTGCTTCGTCGTCGACGAGCGGGGGGAGCCGGTCAGCCCCAGCGCCATCACCGGGCTGGTCGCGGTGCGCGAGCTCGCCAAGTCCCCCGGGGCCACCGTGATCCACAACCTGATCACGTCGAAGGCCGTCCCCGAGATCGTGCGCGAGCACGGCGGGCAGCCGGTGCGCACCCGGGTGGGGCACTCGTTCATCAAGCAGACGATGGCCGAGACCGGCGCGGTGTTCGGCGGCGAGCACTCCGCGCACTACTACTTCAAGGACTTCTGGAAGGCCGACTCCGGCATGCTCGCTGCGCTGCACGTGCTCGCGGCGCTCGGCGAGCAGCAGGAGCCGCTGTCGGCGCTGATGGGCGTCTACGAGCGGTACTCGGCGAGCGGCGAGGTCAACTCCACCGTGGCGGACCAGGCCGCGAAGGTCGCCGAGGTCCGGCGGACCTGGGGCGAGCGCCCCGGCGTCACCTTCGACGAGCTGGACGGGCTGACCGTGTTCCAGCCGGACGGGGCCTGGTTCAACCTGCGCGCCTCGAACACCGAGCCGCTGCTGCGGCTGAACGTCGAGGCGGCGGACGAGGCGGCCGTGGCGGCGCTGCGGGACGAGGTCCTGGCGCTCGTGCGCGCCTGAGCCACCCGCCGGATCCACCGCCCCGACCGGCCGCGGCGTCCACCCCGACGCCCGGCGAGTGCCGCCAGTACCCGGACGGACCCGGCGCGCGGCCGTCCGCCCTGGCAGCATTCGGACAGGACACGTGAGGAGAAGCATGCCCGCCCCCCTGCTCGACCCCCGGTTGCTGGAGATCCTGGCCTGCCCGGCGGAGGACCACGCCCCGCTACGGGAGACGGCGGACGGGCTGGTGTGCAGTTCCTGCGGACGGCGCTACCCGATCGTCGACGGGATCCCGGTACTGCTGGTGTCGGAGGCGGAGCCGACCGTCGGCACGGAGGCGGAGCCGACCGTCGGCACGGAGGCGGAGCCCGCGGAGCCGACCGTCGGCACGGAGGCGGAGCCCGCGGAGCCGACCGTCGGCACGGAGGCGGAGCCGACGCACGTCGAGCCGGACCCGGGTGATCCCGGGCGGGTCGGGTGACCGCGGTGCTGGACGACACCCTGCTCGCCGATCCCGCCGCGCTCGCCCTGGCAGACGGTGCCGGTGCGCTGCGCGCGGCGGCGACCGCCGGTGCGCAGGTGCGGTCCGCGGCCCAGGCGGCGCTGGACGCGGGCGTGGCCGACCTGGCGGGGCACCGCCCGCGCGCGCTCGTCGTGCTGCGCAGGCCCGGCTCGTCGGGAGCGGCGGGGGAGCTGCTGCACGCCCTGCTGGGCCCGCAGTGTCCGGTGCCGTTCGTGACCGCGGACCTCGTGCCGGGCTGGGTGGGCCCGCTGGACGTGGTGGTGGCCCAGTCCGCCGACCCGGAGGACACCGAGCTGGCCGAGTCCGTGGCCCGCGCGGTCGGCCGGGGCGCCGAGGTCGTGCTGTCCGTGCCCGCCGAGGGTCCGGTGGCCAGTGCGGGCGCGGGCCGCGCCCGCTTCGTCGAACCGCGGATCCCGGTCCCGCCCGCCCTGGACCTTCCCCGGGCCCTGGCCGTGGGGCTGTCGGTCGTGTCCGCGCTGGGGCTGTGGCCCGGCGACCTGGACCCGTCGCTGGAGCCGCTGGCGGACGCGCTGGACGCCGAGGCCGAGCGCAACCAGCCCGGCCACGAGCCGTTCATGAACCCGGCGAAGTCGCTGGCGCTGCGGCTGGCCGAGCACACCCCGCTGCTGTGGGGCACCGACCCGCCCGCCACGGCCGTCGCCGGGCACGGGGCGACCGCCCTGGCCACGCACGCCGGCGTCGTCGCGTACTCCGCGGACATCGCCCAGGCCGCCACGGCGACCGCCCTGCGCCGCGCGGTGGACCTCGCCGAGCGTTCGGACGACGTCTTCCGGGACCCCTTCGACGACCCGGGGCCGGACGCGCCCCCGGTGCGGGTGGTGCTGCTGGCCACCTCGGAGGAGGACCCCGGGCAGGTCGCCACCCGCCGCACGGGCCGCGGCTGGCCCGCCGACCTGCACCATCCCGTCGACGAGATCGCGCGCGGCACCCGGGACGCGGGGCTGCTCCGTGCCGCGGTGCTGGCCGCGCGGTGGGACGCGGCGGCCGTCTACCTGGGTCTGGCGACCCGCACCATCGAGCCCGCCTGAACGGTCCGACCCGAGTGGTCCGTTCCGTGGGGAAGCGAGGAAGAGTCGTTGGAACTCCTGGAGAACCCGGTGCGCCCGTACGCGTGGGGGTCGCGCACGGTCATCGCCGACCTGCTGGGCGAGCCGGTGCCGTCGCCGCACCCGCAGGCCGAGCTGTGGCTGGGAGCCCACCCCGGTGACCCGTCGCGGCTGGCGGGGAAGGGTCGCTCCCTGCTCGAGGTGCTGAACGCGGACCCGGAGACGCTGCTGGGCGCCGAGCGCAGCGCGCGGTGGTCGGGCACGCTGCCGTTCCTGCTCAAGGTGCTGGCGGCGGACGAGCCGCTGAGCCTGCAGGCCCACCCCAGCCTGGCGCAGGCGCAGGAGGGGTTCGCCCGGGAGAACGCGCAGGGCATCCCGCTGGACGCCTCGCACCGCAACTACAAGGACGCCAACCACAAGCCCGAGCTGATCTGCGCGCTGACCGAGTTCCACGCGCTCGTCGGCTTCCGGGACCCGATGGACACCCTGGCGCTGCTGCGCGCGCTGAACGTCGCCGAGCTGGCGGCGCACGTGGACCTGCTGGCCGCCCAGCCGGACCCGGACGGCCTGCGCGCGCTGTTCACCACCTGGATCACGCTGCCCCAGGGGATGCTGGACGAGCTGGTCCCGGCCGTGCAGAAGGCGGCGGTCGCGCTGGCGGGCGCGGACGACGAGTGGGCGCGGGAGGCCCGCACCGCCCTCGAGCTGTCCGAGCGCTACCCGGGGGACGCGGGCGTGCTGGCCGCGCTGCTGCTCAACCGGGTCGTGCTGCAGCCGGGCGAGGCGTCCTACCTGCCCGCGGGCAACCTGCACGCGTACCTGCAGGGGGCCGGTATCGAGCTGATGGCGAACTCGGACAACGTGCTGCGCGGCGGGCTGACCAGCAAGCACGTGGACGTCCCCGAGCTGTTGCGGGTGCTGGACTTCACCGCGGGCCCGCCGCCGGTGCACCACGGCTCGCCCGAGGGGGAGTGGACCCGCTACGACACCCCGGCCGAGGAGTTCCTGCTGCGCACCTGGCACGGGCCCGAGGGCCTCACCACGCGGCTCCCGGTGCCCGAGGGCGGTGCTCGGATCCTGCTCTGCACGGCGGGCAAGACGTGCGTGCGGGCCGGGGACGACCTCGTCGAGCTGGAGAAGGGTGCGGCCCTGTTCCTCGGCGCCCACGAGAGCGGTGTGGAGATCGAGAGCGCGAGCCCGGGGACCCACCTGCATCTGGCCGGGGACGCCCTGTAGGTCGGGGGCCGTCGGCCGGGGGACCCCCGCGTCGGGCCGCTATCCTCCCGTTCGATCACGCAACACTGCGGGACGAAACGGACGGGGCGGGCGCGTGTCGGCAGGCGGAGGGACGAAGGCGATCCTGGCGGCCCTGGGGGCCAACGCGGGGATCGCGGTGGCGAAGTTCGTGGGGTTCCTGGTCACGGGGTCGTCCTCGATGCTGGCCGAGGCCGTGCACTCGGTGGCGGACACGGCGAACCAGGGCCTGCTGCTGCTCGGCGGCCGCACCGCGAAGCGCCGTGCCACTCCGGAGCACCCGTTCGGCTACGGGCGGGACCGCTACTTCTACTCGTTCATCGTCGCGCTGATGCTGTTCAGCCTCGGCTCGGTCTTCGCGATCTACGAGGGCATCCACAAGCTCGAGGAGCCCGAGCCGCTGACCTCCCCGATCGTCGCGGTGATCATCCTGGTGGTGGCGGTCGGCCTCGAGGGCTTCTCGTTCCGCACCGCGATGGCCGAGTCCCGTCCGGTGAAGGGCTCGCTGAGCTGGTGGCAGTTCATCCGCCAGGCGAAGGTCCCCGAGCTCCCGGTCGTGCTGCTGGAGGACACCGGCGCCCTGATCGGCCTGGTCCTGGCGCTGGGCGGCGTCGGGCTCACCGTGCTGACCGGTGACCCGGTGTGGGACGCCGTGGGCACGCTCTGCATCGGCACCCTGCTCGGCGTCATCGCGATCATCCTGATCATCGAGATGAAGAGCCTGCTGATCGGCGAGGGCGCCGCCACACCGGTGCTGTCGCGGATCGTGGGCGAGCTGGAGTCCGGCGGGGCCGTGGAGCGGGTCATCCACGTCAAGACCCTCTACCTGGGGCCCGAGGAGCTGATGGTGGCGGCCAAGCTGGCGTTCACCCCCGGCCTGCCGCTCGAGGGCGTCGCCACCGCGATCGACGAGGTCGAGGCCCGTGTCCGCGCGGCGATCCCAGAGGCCCGGGTGATCTACCTGGAGCCCGATCTCGACCGGACCCCGCTCACCTCGACCTCCTGACCTGCTCGAAGATCAGGCTGGTCTGGGTGTTGGCCACCTCGCCCCGCGAGTTCAGCGCGACGACGAAGTCCCGCAGGGCCGCGGAGTCCGCCGCGGCCACGTGCAGCAGGTAGTCGTCCACGCCCGCCAGGAACCAGCAGTCCCGGACCTCCGGCAGCCGGATGAGCACGTCCTCGAACTCCCGCATCCGGCGCCGGGCGACGGCCTGCAGCCGCACCGAGACCATGGCCTGCAGGGGCCGCCCGGTCGCCGCCGGGTCGACGTCCGCGTGGAACCCGCGGATCACCCCACGCTCGCGCAGCGACCGCACGCGCGTCAGACAGGTCGACGGCGCCACGCCCACCCGCTCGGCGAGGGCATTGTTGGGGATGCGCGCGTCCCGCACCAGCTCGTCCAGGATCGCGCGGTCCACCGGATCGAGCCGCACATCGTTCGGTGAGGTGGGCCGCGGGGCACCGCTGATCGCCGATCCTTCTGACATACCGGCAGGATACAGAATATTCTGCCGTTCGGTTCCCTGGAATCAGCGGTTTCTTCGATACTGGTGTCCGGCATCCACCGAGCGGGAAGGACTGGACATGCGGATCGGCGTACCGGCAGAGGTCAAGGACAACGAGTTCCGGGTCGCGTTGACCCCCGCCGGGGTGCACGAGCTGGTGGGCCACGGACACGACGTGATCGTCGAGCAGGGGGCCGGGCTGGGGTCGTCGATCACCGACGAGGAGTTCAAGGCCGCGGGCGCCGAGCTGCGCTCCTCCGCCGACGAGGTGTGGGCCGCCGCCGAGCTGCTGCTCAAGGTCAAGGAGCCGGTCGAGTCCGAGTACCACCGGCTGCGCGGCGACCTGACGCTGTTCACCTACCTGCACCTGGCCGCCTCGCGCGCGTGCACGGACGCGCTGCTGAGCGCCGGGACCACCGCGATCGCCTACGAGACCGTCCGGACGGCCGACGGGCGGCTCCCGCTGCTCGCCCCGATGAGCGAGGTCGCCGGGCGGCTCGCCCCGCAGGTCGGCGCCTATCACCTGATGAGCGCCGCGGGGGGCCGCGGCGTGCTGATGGGCGGCGTCCCCGGCGCTCCGCGCGCACACGTGGTGATCATCGGCGGCGGGGTCTCCGGGACGCACGCCGCGCAGATCGCCGTCGGCATGGGCGCGCGGGTGACCGTGCTGGACCGCAACGTCGACGCGCTGCGGGTACTGGACGCGCGCTTCGGCGGCGCGATCACCACCGTCCACTCCACGGCGTTCGCGATCGAGGAGGCCGTGCTCTCCGCCGACCTCGTCGTCGGCGCAGTGCTGGTGCCGGGCGCGAAGGCCCCGACCCTGGTGTCGAACGACCTGGTCTCGCGGATGAAGTCGGGCGCGGTGCTCGTCGACATCGCGGTGGACCAGGGCGGCTGCTTCGCCGACACCCGGCCCACCACCCACGCCGACCCGACCTTCCGGGTGCACGACACGGTCTTCTACTGCGTGGCCAACATGCCCGGCGCCGTCCCGCACACCTCCACCCACGCGCTGACCAACGTGACGCTCCCGTACGTCGTCGCGCTGGCGGACGGGGGCTGGAAGGCCGCGCTGCAGCGGGACCCGGCCCTGGCGGGCGGGCTGAACACCTGGAACGGCGAGCTGACCAATGCCGAGGTCGCGGAGGCCCACGCCCTGCCGCACACCGCCCTCGCCGACGTCCTGCGCTAGCGCATGCAGGCCCGGTGACGCCGTCGTAGCCTCCCGCGCATGACGCGGTCGGGGATCAGGCGGACCAAGTCCGTCGAGCAGTCCATCGAGGACACGGACGAGCCGGACACCAAGCTCCGCAAGGATCTCGGCACCTGGGACCTGATCGTCTTCGGGGTCGCGGTCGTGGTCGGGGCCGGCATCTTCACCCTCGCCGCCAGCACGGCGGGGGACCGGGCGGGCCCGTCCGTGTCGCTGGCGTTCGTGCTCGCCGCGATCGCGTGCGGGCTCGCCGCGCTCTGCTACGCCGAGTTCGCCTCCACCGTCCCGGTCGCGGGCAGCGCCTACACGTTCTCCTACGCGACCTTCGGCGAGTTCATCGCGTGGATCATCGGCTGGGACCTGGTGCTGGAGTTCGCGGTCGGGTCCGCGGTCGTGAGCAAGGGCTGGTCGCAGTACCTCGGGCAGGTACTCGCGCTCGTCGGGCTGGACGTGTCCACCGCGCTCCCGCTCGGCGACTTCTTCACCTTCGACTGGGGCGCGCTGCTGCTCGTCGCGGTCCTGACGACGCTGCTGGCGGTGGGCACCAAGCTCTCCAGCCGGGTCAGCATGGTGCTGACGATCCTCAAGGTCGCGATCGTGCTGCTCGTGGTCGTCGTCGGGATCGGGTACGTGAAGGCGGAGAACTACTCGCCGTTCATCCCGCCCGCCACCACGGCCGAGGGCGACTCCGGGGTGAAGCAGTCGCTGCTCTCCCTGTTCGGCGGCGAGGCGAGCAGCACCTTCGGCATCTACGGGTTGCTCGCCGCGGCGTCGCTGGTGTTCTTCGCGTTCATCGGGTTCGACGTCGTCGCCACCACGGCCGAGGAGACCCGCAACCCGCAGAAGTCGCTGCCGCGCGGCATCCTCGGCTCGCTGGCCATCGTCACCGTGCTCTACGTCGCCGTCTCGCTGGTGCTGACCGGCATGGTCGAGTACACCCGGCTCGCCGAGCAGCCGGACGGCAGCCGCGCCACCCTGGCCACGGCGTTCAGCGAGCTCGGGGTCACCTGGGCGGCGGCGGTCATCTCCGTCGGCGCGTTGCTCGGCCTGACGACCGTCGTCATGGTGTTGATGCTCGGCCAGATCCGGGTGCTCTTCGCGATGTCCCGCGACGGGCTGCTGCCCACGAGCCTGGCGAGGACCGGCAGGGCGGGCACGCCGGTGCGCGCGACGATCCTCGTCGGCGGCCTGGTCGCCGCCGCCGCCACCTTCTTCCCGGCCTCCGAGCTGGAGGAGATGGTCAACATCGGCACCCTGTTCGCGTTCGTCCTGGTGTCGGTCGGCGTGGTCATCCTGCGGCGCACCCGACCGGACCTGCCGCGGTCCTTCCGGACGCCGCTCGTGCCGCTCGTACCGATCCTGTCGGTGCTGGCGTGCCTGTGGCTGATGCTCAACCTCACCGTCGAGACCTGGCTGCGGTTCCTCGTCTGGATGGTGCTGGGCCTGGTCGTCTACGCCGCGTACGGTCGTACGCACTCGCGCCTCGGACAACGGCAACGGGCCGGTAACACCCTCTAACCTGCGCGTGTTCCGGGGGAAACGCCCTGGACACGGGAAGCCGATTCACTGTTCCACGTGGCGGAACCGGATCTGGACGGGATGCACCGGTCCGTCGTCGTGATCGGCGGCGGACAGGCGGGGCTGTCCATGTCCTGGTTCCTGGCCCGCGCGGGCGTCGACCACGTGGTGCTGGAGCGGGACCGGGTCGGCGTCGAGTGGCGCACCCGGCGCTGGGACTCCTTCTGCCTGGTCACGCCCAACTGGCAGTGCGCGCTGCCCGGCTACCCCTACACGGGGGACGACCCGGACGGCTTCATGGTCCGGGACGAGATCGTCGCGTACCTGGAGGGCTTCGCGCGCTCGTTCGACGCGCCGGTCGTGGAGGGCGTCGAGGCCACCGCGCTGCGCGCCCGGGACGGGGCCTTCGAGATCGGGACGGACCACGGCACGCTCACCGCGGACCAGGTCGTCGTCGCGACGGGGCCCTACCAGGTCCCGCGCGTGCCGCGGATCGCCGAGCGGATGCCGGAGGGCGTGACCCAGCTCCACTCGTCGCAGTACCGCAACCCTGAGCAGCTCCACGAGGGCGAGGTCCTCGTCGTCGGTACCGGGCAGTCCGGGTGCCAGATCGCCGAGGACCTCCATCTCGCGGGCAGGCGGGTGCACCTCGCCACCGGCACGGCGCCGCGGGTGGCCCGGTTCTACCGCGGCCGGGACTGCGTGGCCTGGCTCGCGGACATGGGCACCTACACCAAGGGCGTGGACGCGTTCGCGGACGTCGAGGCCGTGCGGCACAAGACCAACCACTACGTCACCGGCCGGGACGGCGGGCGGGACATCGACCTGCGCCGCTTCGCCCTCGAGGGCATGGTCCTGCACGGGCGGCTGCTCGGCATCGCGAACGGGCGTGCCCGGTTCGCGGGCGACCTGCGGTCCAACCTGGACGGCGCGGACGCGGTCGCGGACGGCATCAAGGACTCGATCGACGCGTGGATCGCCGCCCAGGGGATCACAGCGCCGGTCGAGCCCCGGCGCGCCCCGGTGTGGGAGCCCGGCCCCGAGGCCGAGGACCCCGCCGAGCTGGACCTGAGCGCGGTCTCGGCGGTCGTGTGGTCCACCGGCTTCGGCCGGGACAACCGCTGGATCGAGCTGCCGGTGTTCGACGGCCGCGGCTACCCCACCCACGACCGCGGCGTCACGAGCCTGCCCGGTCTCTACTTCCTCGGCCTGCCCTGGCAGTACACCTGGGGCTCGGGCCGCTTCTCCGGGGTCGCCGCGGACGCCGAGCACCTGCTCGGTCGCATCCGCGCGGCCCGACAGGGCGCCGACGACGGGCTCTCGTGGCTCGCAGGCACGCCCACCAGCACGTTCCCGGAGGCCGCCCGCAGGGACATGGGGCTCGCCGACGAGGACTGGGAAACCCCCCGCACAGTCGCCTGACCCCACCTATCCGGAGGACAGCACCACCATGGCCGACCTGACCGATCTCGAGAAGCAGTCGCTCGAGGAGATCGCCCACCCGTCCCTGCCCGAGGGTTCGTCGATCTACGGCGGCACCAAGGTCTT
>NZ_BAABGT010000020.1:0-2619 GCF_039541715.1 Pseudonocardia xishanensis | reverse complement strand
GGCCACGGGGTCGACGACGACGAGGTTCTTGGCCCCCGCGTAGCGGGCGCCCTGGACCGCGTTGACGCCGATGCCGCCGCAGCCGTAGACCACGACGGTCTCGCCAGGGCGGACGTCCGCGGCGTTGACGGCCGAGCCCCACCCGGTGGGCACCCCGCAGCCGACGAGGGCCGCCTTCTCCAGCGGCAGGTCCTTCTCGATGGGGACGGCCGAATACTGGCTGATGACGCCGTACTGGGAGAACGTCCCGATCACGCACATCGCGCCGTACTCGCCCGCGGGCCCGGTCAGTGGCCAGCGGTCACCCGGCAGGTAGCCCTCAAGGATCGTCGCGCCCATATCGCACAAGGGCTGCTGTCCCGTCGCGCACCAGTGACACGTCCCGCAGCAAGGGTTGAACGAACACACGAAGTGGTCGCCGGGCTTCACCCGGGTGACGCCCGGCCCGACCGCCTCGACGACTCCGGCCCCCTCGTGGCCCAGCACCATCGGCAGCCGGGCGGGGAGGTCGCCGGTCGCCACGTGGACATCGGAGTGGCAGATGCCGGAGTGGGTGTAGCGGACCAGGACTTCCCCCTCTCGCGGGCCGTCGAGATCCAGCTCGACGATCTCCATGGGCTTGTCCACCTCGTACAGCACCGCGGCCTTCGTCTTCACCGTCGTGTTCCCTTCGTCGCGTCCACGTCGGGCGGTCGACGCCCTGGCCAGAGTCTGGGTGACTCCCGGCGCGGTGACTGTCCAGATTTCTGGACAGTCACCGACCCCGATCGCTCGTAGGTTCGACGCGATCCCTCAGGCGGCAGGGCGAGACCGGTTCGGAACGAGGAGACATGACCGCGATACTCAGCGACGAGACGACGCGCGACACGACCGCACGCCCGCACTACCGGATGTTCATCGGCGGGGAGTGGGTGGACGCCACCGAGCACTACGACATCGTCGACCCCGCCACCGAGGAGGTCGTCGCGACGGCGGCGAAGGGCGGCGTCGAGCACGTGGACCTGGCGGTCGCCGCGGCGAAGCGGGCTTTCGAGTCCGGGGAGTGGCGCACCACCCCGCCCGCGCGCCGCGCGGACGTCCTCGACGAGGTCGTGGCGATCATCGGCGGTAGGGTGGACGAGCTGACCCGGCTGGGCACCGTGGAGAACGGTGCGCCGCTACGGTTGTCGGCGGCCCTCTCCGTCGGCTTCCCGCTCACCCATATCCAGTACTTCGCGGACCTGCTGCGCAAGTACGAGTGGCAGCGGCCCGGCCCGGTCGCCGGCCAGGTCCTGCACGCGAGCTTCACCCGTCGGGAGCCCCTCGGTGTCTGCGCGGCCATCGTGCCGTGGAACTTCCCCCTGGTGCTGGCGGTGTGGAAGGCGGTGCCCGCGATCGCGGCCGGCAACAGCGTCGTGATCAAGGTCGACGAGAAGACCCCGATCGGCACCCTCGAGATCGCCAAGATCCTGGGGGAGGCCGGACTGCCGGACGGGGTCCTCAACGTCGTCACCGGCGACGGCCCGACGGTCGGGGCGCACCTCGTTGCCCACCCGGACGTCCGGAAGGTCTCGTTCACCGGGTCGACGGCGACGGGCCGTGAGGTCATGCGGCTCGCCTCGGGCACGATCAAGCGGCTGACGCTCGAGCTGGGCGGGAAGGGGCCCAACATCGTCCTCGACGACGCGGACCTCGACGTGGCGGTCGACGGTTCGCTCTACGCCTTCCTCCTGCACGCGGGCCAGTCCTGCGAGTCCGGGACCCGCCTGCTGCTGCCCGACTCGTTGCACGACGAGTTCGTGCAGCGGCTCGTCGCGCGAGCGCGGACCCTCCGGGTCGGGGATCCGCTGGACCCCGCCACCGACATCGGACCGGTGATGAGTGCCGTGCAGCGCGACCGCATCCTCGGCTACATCGAACGGGGCAGGCAGGAGGGCGCCAGCGTCGTCCTCGGCGGTGGCTCCCCGAGCGGACCGGAGTACGCCAAGGGGTTCTGGGTCGAGCCGACCCTGTTCACCGGGGTCACGAACGACATGTGCATCGCCCGTGAGGAGATCTTCGGGCCGGTCCTGTCCATCCTGCGCTACGGCAGTGTCGACGAGGCCGTCGCCATCGCGAACGACACCGAGTACGGGCTCTCGGCCGGAGTCTGGAGCCGGGACGTCGGGCGTGCTCTCGAGGTCGCCGAGCGACTGGAGGCGGGCTCCGTCTGGATCAACGACTGGCACAACCTGTCTCAGTACATGCCCTTCGGCGGCTACAAGCAAAGCGGTTCGGGGCGCGAACTGGGTCCCGACGCCCTCGACGCCTACACGGAGGAGAAGGCGATCACGATCGATCTGTCGGGCAGCCTCGACCGCCGCGCCTACGGCCTGGTCCTCGGCACGTCGCCCGAAGTCGCTGAAGGCTGACCGCAGACGTCGCACACGAAGTCAGCCTGTCGGTCCTGGGGGAGTCACGCCGGTTGGTGATCATGTTCGCCGAGGTCGATCACCGGGTGAGTCCCGACTCGCGGGCCGGGCGGGCGAGATCGGCCCGCGAGCGCAGGCTCACCTTCTGCTGGATGCGCGACCGGTACGTCTCGTAGCCCTGGTTGATCTCGTCGAGGGCGTAGGTCCTGGTGACGAGCGGATCGAGCTG
>NZ_BAABGT010000019.1:0-17502 GCF_039541715.1 Pseudonocardia xishanensis | reverse complement strand
GTCCGACAGCGTGGCCAGCGGCACGAAGATCAGGCTCGACAGCACCATTCCTGCTGCATAGCCGATGAGGGTGAAGCTGGTGAAGAAGCCGCGGCGCCGATCGGGGGAGTGCTCCAGGGTCAGTGCGCTCGCCCCGGCGGACTCCCCGCCGGCTGAGAATCCCTGCACGAGCCGGAGCAGGACCAACAGGATCGGGGCGGCGATGCCGATCTGTCCGTAGGACGGAAGGCAACCGATGGCGAGGCTTGCGAAGCCCATCGAGCCGAGAGTCAGGATGAGGACCCGCTTGCGGCCGAGCCGGTCGC
This sequence comes from Pseudonocardia xishanensis, assembly GCF_039541715.1. NCBI lineage: Bacteria > Bacillati > Actinomycetota > Actinomycetes > Pseudonocardiales > Pseudonocardiaceae > Pseudonocardia > Pseudonocardia xishanensis. Next base: position 17,197 of record NZ_BAABGT010000019.1, on the reverse strand, counting down.
CGAGGTTGCCGAACACGAGCGCGCCGAAGGGGCGCGCGACGTAGCCGACCCCGAAGGTCGCGAGGGCTGCCACGGCTGCGACGAGCGCATTACCGGACGGGAAGAAGACGCGGTTGAACACCAGCGCCGCCGCGGTGCCGTTGACGAAGAAGTCGTAGTACTCGAGGGTGCTCCCGAGTGCGGATGACCATGCGGCCCGCCATGGGGTCTTGGCCGGTACCGGCGGACTCGGTCGGTCGACCTGCGGTCGGGGCTCGGCGAGGCGATCGCTCGGCGATCCTGGTGACGTCATCGTCGTCTCCTCATGTCTCGGTTGTCGAGGTCCGGCAGTGCGTCAGTGCGTCAGTGCCTCAGTGCGTCGCGGCGATGCCGAGCAACCGCACGAGTTCGGTGATCTTGGAGCGGGCGCGGCCCTCGCTCGTGCCTAGAGCGATTTCCGCGGCGTCGATCCGCTGCCATCCCTCCCAGGTCACCACCGTCGAACCCGGCAGGGAGGGCGCGCCCGGTCGGGTACTCCGCGACGGTGCCTCCGCGAGGTCGGCGACGAGCCGGCGGACGGTCTCGACGGCGCAGGCCTTGTTGGTGCCGATGATGCCGTTGGGCCCCCGCTTGGCCCATCCGGTGACGTAGAGCCCGGGGCCGACCCGGCCGCGGTCGTTCGGGATCGTCCCGCTCCCGGGATCGAAGGGCACGCCGTCGACGGGTTGACCGAGGTAGCCGATCGAACGGATCACCGCCCGGGTGGGCAGCTCGACCGTGCCGACGCCGGCCTTCTCCAGGACGACCTCCTCGACCCTGCCGTCTCCCCGGATCGCGACGGGACGGCTGCCGAACCAGAAGCGCAGACGCCTCCCGCCGTCCGTCGGGGGCCGTTCGGCCCAGCGGCGAAAGACCTCCACCTGCTGGGCGACGACGCGATCGGAGTCGTAGCGGGCGCGTTCTCCGACGTCCAGCGCGAGGTCCACTTCGTCGACGACGATGTCGACCCCGGCCAGCCGTTCGATCTCGAGGAGCTCCGGGACGGAGAACCGGGTGCCGGTGACTCCCTTACGGACCACGATGTGGACCTCCCGCACCGGGTCGGCGTCCAGTGCACCCAGCACGGCTTGCGAGACATCGGTATCGGCGAGCCCGGCGCCGCCCTTGAGGAGGATCCGGGCCACGTCCAGGCTGACGTTGCCGGCACCGATGACCGTCACGACGTCGGATCCGGTGGCGAGCGGTTCGCCGGAGCCGGGATGGCCGTTGTACCAGGAGACGATGTCGCCCGCGGCGTGGTTGCCGACCAGCGACTCGCCCGGGATCCCGAGCCGCCGCGAGTTCGGTGCGCCCGTGGCGAGTAGGACTGCGTCGTAGACGTCCAGCAACCCGGGGACGTCCACGGTCGCCCCCTGCCGGACGTCGCCGACCTCGACGTTGCCGAGGAACCTGACCCGCGGGTCCCCGAGTACCCTGGTCATCGTCTTGGCGACCGACTTGATCCGAGTGTGGTCGGGTGCGACCCCGTAGCGGACGAGGCCGAAGGGAGTCGGGAGGCGGTCGAGGACGTCGACCGAGGCCTCGGGCGTCTTGAGGAGCTCGGCCGCAGCGAAGACACCGGAGGGGCCCGCCCCGACGACGGCTACGGAGATCACGGCTGCTCCACGGTGTCCGGCGCCGCGGGACGGCGCTCCTCGTCGACGGCGTTGCGCCATCGGTCGCGTTTCTCCGGGTCGGCGTGATGGAGGTACTGCGCCATCGCCCCGCCGTCGACGAGGACGTCCGACCCCGTGACGTAGGCAGCGTCGGGCCCGGTCAGGAAGCCGATGACGGACGCGATCTCCTCCGGCGTCGCCCGGCGGCCCACCGCGGTGTCGTCCCCCTTGAGGGGGCTGCGGGCAGCCATCCGGGTCTCCGCGCCCCCCGGGGACACCGAGCAGATCCGGGCTCCGGCCCGACCCCAACGGCGGGCGCGCTGCCGGCACAGGAGCTGCACACCCCGCTTGGAGAGGGCGTAGGAGAGTCGTGGCCGCCCCGCGTAGTCGACGACGGTGCCCAGACGCGGCAGGAAATCGACGGCCAGCGGGTCGACGAGGATCGCGTCGACCTCGGCGGGCAGGGTGCGGTAGGCGGAGATGGACGCGACACACACCGCGACCTCGCCCCCGGTGAGCCGCTTCTCGAACGCATCCAGGAGCGACGCGGTGGCCAGCAGGTTCACCGCCAGCAAGCGATCGCCGTCGTCGGTCATGAACGGAGCCAGACCTGCGCAGTGCGCCAGCACGGACCAGGATCCGAGATCGTACGCAGCCGCCGCGAGCCTCTCGACGTCGACGGCGTCGGCGAGGTCGACCGCCATCTCGTGCACGTCGAACCCGGCCTGTCGGAGACCACGTGCCGCGTCGGCCAGGGCCCCGCCGTCCACGTCGGTCACGAGCAGGCGGCGGGTCGAGGGCCCGAGCCGATGCGCGGCCGCGAGCCCGATGCCACGCGCCGCACCGGTCACCACGGCAACGTCGTGACCGGTCACGACGCCGTCTCCGATCCAGGAAGCCGACCGACCATGCGCACCGGCGCACCATCGCCCGCGGAGATGGGCAGCGGGAGCACCATGAGGTCGAGGCGGGCGGGGAGGTCGGCGGGCAGGCGGGCGTTCTCGACGATCAGGACCTCGCCGCCGAGCAGGACGTGGTGCACGGGGAAGCCGAAGCCCTCGTCGATGCGCAGGGTGCGGGGCTGTTCGGGGGTCAAGAGGTCGACGGCCACGAGGCGGACCCCACGGTCGACGAGCCAGCGCGCCGCCGCCTCGGTGAGGTAGGGGTGCCGGTGGTAGGACGGGTCCGCATAGCGGTCGGAGAACCCGGTACGAAGGAGCACGCGGTCGCCCGCCCGCACGTGGGCGCCTGCCCGGTCGAGGTCGACCGCGTCGACACTCCCGTGCTCGCCGCGAGGGACGTGCACGACGCTCGCCGGGCCACAGAGCCACTCCAGGTCGATCTCGGCCAGCCTGCGGCCACCCTCGATGAAGTGGACCGGCGCGTCCAGATGGGTGCCCGAATGGGTCGCGAAACTGCAGAAGCTGATGTTGGCGATGGCTTCGCCGAGTCGCCAAAGCGGCCGGACCTCGACCTCGGGAAGCGGCCCGCCCAACGGGATTCCGGGTTCCAGGACGTGGGAGAGGTCGACGAGATCCACCGCGGTGCGCGGTGCGACGGGCACGGTCACCCCTGGGCCTCCTCGAACAGGGCGGGGACCGGATGCTCCTCGCGGAGCCAGGCACGGTCGTCGAAGGACTCCCATCTCGGGTCCGCAGCGTCGAAGGTCGCGATCTCCAGCGGGTTCCCGTCCGGGTCGGAGAAGTAGATCCGACCGGCGAGGAACCCGGCCTCGGACACCCACACCTTCGACACAGGCACCCCGTGGGCCGTCAGCCGCTCCTGGAACCAGTGCAGGTCGTCCATCGAGTCCACGTTGAAGGCGAGATGGTCGAGCTTCTGCGGGCGCTGGGAGGGCTCGTCGTCCTCGGGCCAGAGGGAGTTCACCAGCGGGCGCTCGGGCGCTGTCATCTTCTGGCTCTGGTAAAGCGAGAACAGCTCGCCGTTGGCGAGCTGGAAGAAGTACTGGCGTTCGTACTCCTCACGCCAGTCCGGCTGTGTGCGCACCACCTTCATGCCGAGGAGGTCCCGGTAGAAGCGGGTGCTGCGGTCGAGATCGGTGCACAGCATCACCAGGTGGTTGATCCCGGTGATCTTGCCTGCGGCCGGGCCCGTGGAGGCGACGATCCGCTGATGTGCGGCGAGTTCCATGACTATCCTCTCGCTTCGATGGGCTGGAGTCGGTGGAGTCCGAAAGTCCTGATCGCGGTCCCTCCGAGGATGTCCGCCCGCGCGCGGTCGTCGATCCCGTCGATCGCCCCGAGGTAGTCGCGCTGCTCCGCCAGGGTGCCGAAGGCCGCGGTCCGGGTGATGTCGCTGCCCCACATCGTCCGTTCCGGTCCGAACTCCTCGACCATCCGGCGGACGAGCCACCAGACGTCCTCGTACGGGAAGGGCAGCCGGGACAGGGCGGGCAGGCCGGAGAGCTTGACCCGGGCTCCGGCCACGCGGGACAGCGCCGTCAGGGACGCGAGGGCGCCGGAGAGGACCCGCTCGTCGGGGGGCGGCGTCACCGGTGGGGCGGGAAGGCCCAGATGATCGACGACCAGCGTGGCCCCCGAGGCCCGCCCGAGGGGCGCCAACAGGTCGAGGTTCTCGGCGCCGGGGTACACACACACCGCGAGGTCGAGCCGTGCGGCGGCGGCGAGGAACGAGGCGTAGGCGGGGCTGGTCCAGTCGCTCCGGATCTTCGACGTGAGCCGGACGCCGACCGCCCTCGGCTGTTCCGCCCAGCCCTTCAACGCGTTTTCCACGCCTTTCGAAAGAGGGTCGAAACGACCCACGACGGCGAATCGCTCCGGGTGGCGGTCGGCCGCGTCGAGTGCGAAGCGGTTGTCCCATCCGCTCCAGGAGGGCACCACGACGACCGCCGCGTCCACCGCCGCCCGGCGCATCCGCGAGGCCATCTCCTCGGGCTCGCATGACTGGCCGTGAACGGCCCCGAGCGCCGTCTGTGCGGGTTCCACCAGCCAGTCCGTGGCCCGCCAGAGATGGACCTGGGAGTCGACGACGAGGGGTTGGGGATCGCCGAAGCGGACGTGCGTCGAGGAACCAGTACTCGCCATCGAGTGCCACCCAGCCCGCCTCCCGCGCAGGCGGGTACGTCTCCGATCAGACGACAGCAGTTGTACCGACTGGTCTCTACTAATGTCAACCGGGCGACCGGTCGGGAACATCTTTGATCTTGGATGAACCCTCTCTAAAACAATTTTCGGCGCAAGGCTTGACGTCTCGGCCGCGGCCAGTAATGTCTGCTTCCTGCAACTACCGGGCGGTCGGTCGCCTCCGCCTGTAGCCGATCTCGGTGGCAAGGAAGCCCTACGATTGGAGTCTGACGTGACTGTCAGGGAACTCGCCTACCTTCGCGGAAGGGGCGACAGCGCCGACCGGCTCGAGAGCGCGCTGCGCGAAGCGATCGCCGTCCTCGCGGGCTCGGAGGCGTGTGTCGCCGTCGAGGTCGTCCGCGGTGTGGAGGACCCGCTGCTGTTCGTACTGTGCGTCGACTGGACGAGCGTCGAGGACCACATGGACTTCCGCGACTCCCCGGCGATGGCGGAGTACCGGTCCCACGTGGCGGGTCTGCTCGCCGGGCCGCCGGAGTTCGCGCACTACCGCTCCACCGCCGCGTTGGCCGGGTCGGCTGCTCGTGGCTGACGGCGCCGCGCTCGAGGCGGACCTCGAGGTCGTCGGGGACGGCGACCTGCGCTACCGCCTCGTGCCGGACTGGGCCCGACTGCCCTCGGGCTGGACGCTCGGTCACTCGGCGGTCGCGGTGGACCGGCGCGACCGGGTGTACCTGTTCAACCGCTCGGAGCACCCGATGATCGTGCTCGACCCCGACGGATCCTTCGTCGACTCGTGGGGGGAGGGGTTGCTGACCAGCGCCCACCATGCCCACATGGACGAAGAGGAGCACCTCTACCTGCCGGTCCTGCACTCCCACGTCGTCGTCAAGTGCACGACAGGCGGCGAGGTGCTGCAGACCTTCGGCGAGTGGAACCGGCCCGCGAACCCGGACTGGAACGGGGACCACCGGCAGTGGATGCGGACCCCCCCGCCGCGGGCGCACGGTCCCTTCTGTCTCCCGACCGGAGTGGCCGTCGGTCCGGACGGATCGGTGTACGTCAGCGACGGGTACGGGAATGCCCGCATCCACCGCTTCACGCCCGACGGCGAGCTGCTCGCCTCGTGGGGCCGTCCCGGGACCACCGGTCCGGGTGCGTTCTTCACCCCACACGGCATCCGCGTGGACGGCACCGGGCGGGTGCTGGTCGCGGACCGGCAGAACGACCGCGTCCAGATCTTCTCGCCGGAGGGCGAGTACCTCACGGAGTGGACGGGCTTCCGGGAGCCGTGCGACATCGCGATCGTCGACGAGCTCGTCTACGTCGCGGAGGGGGCGGGCGTGCACCGGGCGCCCGGCCTGCTCCAGATCCGCACCCTCGACGGTGACCTGGTGAGTGCCTGGGACCGGAGGGGTGCGGGGCGTGGGGCGCACGACGTCTGTGTGGACTCGACGGGTGCCGTCTACCTCAACGCCCTCGACGGGAACCGGCTCCTCAAGTTCGTGCCGATCTGAGCCCGCCGCGGGCCACCTGACGCATTCGACGAAGAAGGCAGGGAGACAGATGATCGACTTCGGGCTGCGGGACCGCGTGATCCTGGTGACCGGCGCGGGATCCGGCATCGGCCGGGCGGTCGCGCTGCACGCCGCGACCCAGGGCGCCCGCATCGCGGTGGTCGACTTCAGTGAGGCGGACGCCGACGGGGTCGTCACCGAGATCAAGGAGGCGGGCGGCACGGCCGTCGCACTCGTCGCCGACGTCCGCGCCGAGGCCGAGGTCGAGGCCGCGGTGTCCCGGTGCGAGGAGGTGCTCGGCCCGCTCGACGGCGTCGTGGCCTGCGCCGGGATCTCCCGACCCGCTCCCGCGGAGTCCCTGACCCTCGAGGGCTGGAGCCAGGTGATCGACACCAACCTGACCGGCGCCTTCCTCACCGCACGCATCGCCGGGAGCCGGCTGCTGGCCCGCGGCGGGTCGCTGGTCGTCGTGAGCTCGGTCGACGGCCTGGGAGGGCACGCCGGACGCGTGCACTACTCGGCGTCGAAGTTCGGGGTCGCGGGGATCGTCAAGAGCCTCGCCATCGAGTGGGGAAGGCGCGGTGTCCGTGTCAACGCCGTCGCTCCCGGGCCCGTCGACACCCCCCTCCTGCGCGCGATCCACTCCGACGAGGCCCTGGCAGGCGGCATCCTCGTCCGGACACCACTCGGACGCCTGGCCCTGCCGGCCGACCAGGCCAACGCCATCCTGTTCCTGCTCTCCGACGCGGCGGCGTTCGTCACCGGGACGCTGCTCCCGGTCGACGGCGGCCTCACCGCCGGCTGCTTCAACGACGAACCACTCAGCTGAGCCCGTCCGATCCCGAACCGGCGACGCCGCACGACAGAACGGTCCACTTTCTCCATCCTGCACCGGGACGAGTGATGACAGAGAACCCGAACGTGGTCAACGACGACGACGTCCGCATGGAGGACGCGGTCTCCCGCAAGGTCCTCCGGCACTGGATGCCGCTGCTGATCGTCTGCTACATCATCTTCTTCCTCGACCGCATCAACATCTCGGTCGCGGCGCTGACGATGAACAAGGACATCGGCATCACGCCCGCGATCTTCGGCCTGGCCGCGGGCATCTTCTTCTGGACCTACGCCGCCGCCGAGATTCCGAGTAACTACCTTCTGGCCCGGGTCGGCTTCCGCGTCTGGATCCCGCGGATCATGATCACCTGGGGCATCGTCGTGCTGGCGATGTCGGCCGTCCAGGGCGGCACCAGCCTGGTGATCACCCGACTGCTGCTCGGGCTGGCCGAAGCGGGCTTCTCGCCCGCGATGATCTTCTTCGTCTCGCGCTGGCTGCCACGCCGCAAGCGCGGTGTGGCGTTGTCGGTGATGCTGTCCTCCTCCTGCCTGTCGGGCTTGTTCGTCCCCCTGCTGGCACACGTCATGGTCGGGTTCGACGGTCTCGGCGGCCTTGCGGGCTGGCGGTGGGTCTTCCTCGTCACCGGGGTGCCCGCCGTCGCGATGGGCATCGTGTGTGCCGTCGTCCTGCGCGACCGCCCCGACCAGGCGACCTTCCTCGACGAGACGGAACGGACCTGGCTGACCCGCAAGCTCGCCGCCGAGGAGGCCGAGCTGGGCTCGGCGGAGAAGCACTCCTTCCTGGCAGGGCTGAAGGACCTCCGGGTGATCGCCCTCTTCGTGGTCTACCTGCTCTTCATCTTCGGGCTCTTCGGCTACCAGTACTGGCTGCCCCAGATGCTGGCCAGCTACGACCTCACGACCCTGCAGGTCGGCTGGTTCGCCGCACTCCCGCCGCTGCTCGCCATCGGCCCGATGATCTGGTGGGCCCGACACTCCGACCGCACCGGCGAACGCATCCTGCACTTCACCCTCGCGGCAGTCATCGCCGGTGTGGGATTCGCGATCTCGGCCTTCTTCATCGACAACGCCGCACTGGCGATCGTGGGCTTCTGCGTGGCCGGCATCGGCCTGTACATCATCACCGGCATCTTCTGGACGATCCCGATGAACCTGCTCTGGGGAGCGTCGCTCGCCGCGGCGATCGGTCTCATCAACGGCTTGGGCTCCGTGGGCGGGTACCTCGGCCCGCAGCTCGTCGGGATCACCCTGGAGCGCACCGGGAGCTACGGGCTCGGCGTCGCGATCTTCGCGGTGGCCTTGCTCCTGTCCGCCCTGGGCGGCCTGCTGTTCGGCTGGAGCCAGCGGCGGCAGGCGCGAACGGGCGGCCGCAACCCTGCCCACCCGGCGGGCGAGGCCCCCCTCTCCGCTACCGAACCCCACTGACCCGCCACCCGAGAACACGCCACACTGGAGGTCAAACGAATGCGGATCTCTCTCTTCGTCGAGATCACCGTCCCCCGACCGTGGGGACCCGAGACCGAGCGCAACGCCTTCGCCGAGGTGCTCGAGCAGATCGAGTTCGCCGACCGCCAGGGGTTCCACTCGGTGTGGGTCACCGAGCACCACTTCATGGAGGAGTTCGCCCACGCGAGCGCTCCGGAGATCCTGCTGGCCGCGGCCGCGCGCAGCACGACGAACATCCGGCTCGGGCATGGCATCGTCTCCATGCCCCCGGGTGTGAACCACCCCGCCCGGGTCGCCGAGCGGATCTCCACCCTCGACCTGATCTCCAACGGCCGGGTCGAGTTCGGTACGGGGGAGTCGTCGTCCGTCGCCGAGCTCGGTGGCTTCGAGATCGACCCCGGCCGCAAGCGCGACATGTGGCGCGAGGGCGTCAAGGTGGCGACCCGCTGCATGAGCGAGGAGCCCTTCACCGGTTTCAGTGGCGAGTTCGTCACGATGCCGCCCCGCAACGTCGTCCCGAAGCCGTACCAGCGCCCGCACCCGCCCGTCTGGGTTGCCTGCACCCGCCCGGCGACCATGACGATGGCGGCCGAGAACGGTCTGGGCGCTCTGGCCTTCGTCACCAGCGCCGACGTCGAGTCGGTGCGGAAGAACGTCGCCGGCTACTACGACACCTTCCAGAGCTCGGCGGTTCCCCTGGCCCAGACCCTCAACCCGAACGTGCTCTACACGGGCGGCAACATGATGGTCGCGCGGACCTACGAGGAGGCGGTCGACCGGATCGGGCACACCGGAGGCTTCTTCCCGTGGGCCATCGGCTACTACTACGTGACCGGCGACCACCACCCGGGTCGCGACGAGCTCTACCGGATCTACGAGGCCGTCGCGAAGGGCGAGGCGCCGCCGCACGAGCTGCAGCTCGACGCGAACTCGCGCGGCGACCGGGCCGACTGGAAGCGGCTGGCGGGCGAGTCGCTGCAGAAGAACCTGGCGGCCTGGCCCGGCGTGGGGACCCCGGAGTCCGTCCGCGACCGCATTCGCGCCTACGAGGAGGCCGGTCTCGACCAGCTGATGTTCCTCCTCCCGCCCGTCAAGCACGAGTACGTGATGGAGACGATCGAGCACTTCGGGCGCGAGATCATCCCGGAGTTCCACGAGCGGGACGAGGCCCTGCAGCGGGAGAAGGCCGACCGCCTCGAGCCCGCGCTCGACAAGGCGATGGCCCGTCGGGTGGACGACGCACCGCCGTACGATCCGGAGTACTCCTTCGGTGGCGCGCCGGTCGGGTTCGACCGCAAGACCGTCGCCTCCGAGGTCGCCGAGTCGCGGCTGGGGCTGTCCGGAGAGGCGGTCCAGGCTCTGGCGCTCAGCAGGAAGAGTGGGAAGTAGGCCGTGTCGGACACCCTGCACCGCGACTACCCGAAGCTCGGTGCGACGACGTGCCCCTACAACCTCTACTCGTCGCTGCGTGAGGAGGGGAACAGCGTCGGCGCGCTGCCGGACGTCCGGCTGCTCTCGCGCCACGAGGACGTGCAGTTGGCCCTCCGGCACCCGGAGATCTTCGGCAGCGACGAGCCGCCGACCCCGGGTGACAACGCGGACTTCGGCGCGGACGACGGCGTTCCGCTGAACAACATGTTGCAGCGGGACCCTCCGTTGCACACCGCCCAGCGCAGGCTCGTCAGCAAGATGTTCAGCCCCGGTCGGTTGCGTCTGCACGAGCCCATGATCAGAGGTGTCGTCGACGATCTCCTCGACGGGATGGTGGGCAGGGGACGGGCCGAGTTCGTCTCCGAGTTCGCGACGCCCCTGCCCGTGCGCGTCATGTGCTCGATGATGGGTTTCCCGAAGGAGGACTACGACTGGTTCGTCCAGTGGGGGCGGCTCGAGGGCCGTGGCGTGCGGTTCCTCGACGAGGCCCACCGTTCCGAGCAGGCCGCCCGCGCGGGGCGCATGGGCGAGTACCTCGCCGCCGCGATCCGGCGCAGGCTCGTCGAGCCGACCGACGACATCCTGGGCGAGATGGTCGTGCTGCAGCGCGAGCGGGACGGCGAGACGAACCTGCCGTACCTCGTCCGGGAGGCCGGCCTGCTGCTCGCCGGGGGCGTGGTCACCACCGCGCACATGCTGTCTAGCGCCCTGCTCCTGCTGCTGCGGCGCCCAGACCAGCTCGCCCTTGTGCAGGCTGAGCCGAGCCGCATACCGAGACTGCTGGAGGAGTCGCTGCGCCTCGAGTCGCCGGTCCAGTGGCTCCCGCGCCGGTGCCGGGTGGACACGGAGATCGGGGGCCGGGTGATCCCGGCCGGCGCCCAGGTGATCCTGGTCCTCGGGTCGGCGAACCGGGACGAACGGCTCTTCGACGTCCCCGATGAACTCGACCTGGAGCGGGCGAACGTCAAGTCCCACGTGGGGTTCGGCCACGGTGTGCATTTCTGCCTGGGCGCACCGTTGGCGAGGCTGGAGGGGACGATCGCGTTCGAGGAGATCTTCCGCCGGCTGCCGGACCTCCGCCTCACCCCGACGGCAGGGGAGCCGAAGCTGATGAAGAGCATCATGTTCCGCGGCATCGACGAGCTCGACATCTCGTTCGGGGACCCCGATGGGCACTAGCGGAACGGCCGCCGTCCTCCGACACCCGCGCGAGCGCCTCCTGCTCGAGGAGGTCGAGATCGCCGACCCCCGAGAGGACGAGGTGCTGGTCGCGATCGCGGCCAGCGGCGTGTGCGCCTCGGACGTGCACCTGGCCGACGGGACGCTCGAGATCCCGGGGCTCGGCGGCTACCCGCTGCCGATCGTCCCCGGCCACGAGGCTGCCGGCGTGGTCGAGCAGGTGGGCTCGGCCGTCCGCACGGTGCAGCCGGGCGACCACGTGATCATCAACATCTACCCCGGCTGCGGACGGTGCAGGCCGTGCGTGCTCGGGCGGGCCGCCGAGTGCAGCGAAGTACGGCCCGGGGCGCTACCCGGCGGAGGCAGCAGGCTGACCAGCAACGGTGCCACCGTCCACCAGATGTCGAGCTGCTCGTCCTTCGCCGAGCGCACCGTGGTGCCCCAACGCGGCTGCGTGAAGATCCCGCCGGAGATGCCGCTCGACCGGGCCTGCCTGATCGGCTGCGGGGTCGCGACCGGCTTCGCCGCGGTCTTCCACGTCGCCGACGTCCGGCCGGGGGACTCTGTCCTGGTCCTCGGCGTGGGCGGTGTGGGGCTCAACGTCGTCCAGTCGGCTGTGCTGGCGGGCGCGAGGACGGTCGTCGCGGTCGACCTGGGGGCGACCAGGCTGGACAAAGCGAAGGAGTTCGGCGCCACCCATGTCCTGGACGCTTCGAGTGCGACGTGGACCACGGCTGTCCGGGAGATCGTCGCGGGAGGGGTGGACCACGGGTTCGAGGTCGTCTCCACCCCGACTACTGTGCGTCAGGTGTACGACGCCACCCGCGACGGCGGCATGGTCACCGTCGTCGGGCTGGCGCCCCCGGGCAGCACCGTCGCCCTTCCGACCGTGCCCAGCAAGACCTTCACCCGTGGCGGACTCCGCTGGGCTCGGCCCGCGAGCGACTTCCGGGCGCTCGTCGACCTCTACCTCGCAGGACGGTTCAAGCTCGACGAGCTGGTGACGGACGAGCGCCCGATGAGGGAGGTGAACGAGGTGATGGACTCGATGCGTCGAGGTCTGCCAGGGCGTACGATTTTGACCAATGAAGAGGTGCTACTGAATTCCCGTGCACGCGGGGGATGATTCAGTGAATGGTCGCCACGAGGGAGTCCAATGCGAGATCGGGAAAATCATCTGGCGCCGTCCAGGTCGGCTGGTCCGGCCGGGGTAACGGGCGGCGGGATCAGCTCGGCCACGCTCATCAGGTCGGCGGCTGCGCTTTTCCTGGCCCGTGGCTACGCCACGAGCACGACTCGCGACCTCGCCGAGGCGCTCGGAATCCGCAAGGCCTCGCTCTACCACTACATCGACGGGAAGGAGGACCTCCTCTACGCGATCTGCAAGCAGAGTCTCGACGAGCTCAGCGAGCGGATCCGCGAGACGATCGCGGTCACCTCCCCGGAGGACTGCATCAAGGAGGTCATCGCGACCCACCTGCGCACGGTCCTGGCACGGAAGGACATGTACTCCGTGACGCTGATGGAGACACGGTCGCTGACCGGCCGGCGAAAGGCCGAGATCCTGGAGTCCCGGGAGAGCTACCGAAGCCTCGTCGGCGAGGCCGTCCGCCAGGGTCAGGCCACCGGCCAGATCCGGAGCGATGTCGACACCAGATTTCTGACGATGGCCCTTCTCAACCACCTCAACTGGGTGCTCTTCTGGTACACGCCGGAGGACGGCCCTGCCGAGGACCTCGCCGTGATCTACACCCTGCTCTATCTCGAAGGGGCCGCTCGCCCCGTCTGAGTCGTCCCGGTTCGGATTCGCCGCCCGGAGCGACGCAGCCCACTCGACGACCCGCCGTTCACCCGATTCGAATGGCAACGAGAGGACAGCCATGCCCGCCGAGGTGCGCGAATCGTCCGAGGTCGACTCACTCGACCGTGATGTCGCGCGATTGTTGTCGGCCGACCCCGACTTTCTCGGGTCTGCGTTCTCCGTGTGGGAACGTGCCCGGGCGGCTGGATCCTCGTACTGGACCGGCACTCGCCATCTGATTCTCCTCCATGCGGAGGTGAAAGCGTTGCTGAACGACCGGCGGCTCGGCAACAACGGTTTCTACGTCGGGTCCGACGCGGAGCGTGTCCGAGCCGGGCTGACCCCGGAACAGCTCACCCTCTACTGGGAGGTCGCCGAGTTCGAGTCCCGTCAGCTCGGACGCAGCGACGGAGACGTGCACACCCGGCTGCGGGACATCGCGCGGCGTGCGTTCACCCCGCGGCGCATCGCGCTGCTCACCGACGCCGTCTCCCGCTACGCGGACGAGCTGCTCGACTCGCTGGCCGGGTCCGAGGACACCGTGGAGGTGGTGTCGTCCCTGACCCATGTCCTCCCGCTGATGGTGATCGTCGACCTCCTGGGGGTCCCGCAGGCGGACCGTGGACTGATCCGGGACTGGTCCTCCCGACTCGGGCGGTGGCGGGGCGCGAACTCTCCGGAGATCCTGGCGGACACCCACCGGGCCATGACGGAGTTCCGCGACTACGTGCGAGGGCTCATCGCCGCGAAGCGGGACGTGGAGCCCGAGACCGACCTCATCGCCGCGCTCACCGCAGCCGGGGAGGGTGGGCGGCTCGACGCGGAGGAGCTCACCGCGTTCTACGTCATGTTGCTGCTCGCGGGTCACGAGACGACCACCAACCTGCTCGGGATCGGCCTGTTGGAGCTCCATCGCCGACGAGACCAGTGGGAGCTGCTGGTCGAGGACCCGGCACTCGTCCGGACCGGCGTCGAGGAGCTGCTGCGGTTCGTCAGCCCGGTCCAGTTCGTCGGGCGGGTGGCCCTGGAGCCGATCCGGATCGGCGACATCCGGATCGAGGAGGGCGACTCGGTCCTGCCGATCATCGCGAGCGCCAACCACGACGCCGCGGTGTTCGAGGACCCGGAGCGGCTCGATCTGCGCAGACCGAACGCCCGCGAGCACATCGCCTTCGGCTACGGTCCACATTTCTGCCTCGGCAAGCAGCTCGCCCAGCTCGAGGCCGGGATCGTGCTCCGCAAGCTCGCCAGTCGATTCCCGGACCTGGAGGTGGACACGGACCAGGCCAGGTTCGGCGGCAGCCTCGGGCTGCGCGCGCTCGTGTCGCTGCCCGTCCGGTTCGGTCTCGACCACGGTGAGGCGCGGTAGCGCGGCGACCACTGCACACATGGTTCACCAACGCTGAAGGACACCCATGCCCTATTTCATCGCGGGTCCGTGCATCGACGTCATGGACAAGGCCTGCACGGAGGTGTGCCCCGTGGACTGCATCTACGAGGGCGCCCGCAAGCTCTACATCAACCCGGACGAATGCATCGACTGCGGTGCGTGCGAGCCGGCGTGCCCGGTCGAGGCCATCACGTCCACGGACTCGGCCGGCTCGTCCGACGAACGGTTCGCCGCCGACAATGCGCTCTTCTTCAGTGGGCTCCTGCCGGGACGCGACGAACCTATCGGGATGCCCGGCGGCGCGGACGAGATCGGGCCGGTCGGGGTCGACACCGAGTTGGTGCGTGCGGAGGCGGACCGCGAGTCGGTGGAGCCGTGACCGTCCCGTCAGCGGCCGCCCGCCCGGCCGCCGCAGCCGGCCCGGTGGGCGCCCGGTTCACCGACCAGGTCGCCGTCGTCACCGGGGCGGGTTCCGGGATCGGCAGGCAGATCGCGCTCGGTCTCGCCGCGGAGGGGGCGCGCGTGGTCGCCGGGGACGTCGATCCGGTGTCGTTGGACGCGCTGGCGGCCGAGGCGCCGCTGTCCGTCGAGGTGGCCGACATGGCCGACGAGCGAGCGGCCGAACGGCTGGTGGCGACCGCCGTGCGGCTCGGCGGTCGCGTCGACCTCGTCGTCAACAACGCGGGGGTGCTGCGCAGCGGACCGACCGAGAGCTACTCGACGGAGGACTGGCGGCGGACCATCGACGTCAACCTCAACGGCTACTTCTACCTGGCCAGGGCGGCAGGCGCCGTGATGATCGGGCAGCGGGCGGGCGTCATTCTCAACGTCGCCTCGATCGCGGGCGTGGCGGCGTCGCCGAACAGCGCCGCGTACGTGACCTCCAAGCACGGGGTGATCGGGCTGACCAAGTCCCTGGCCGTGGACTGGGCCCGCTACGGCATCCGCGTCAACGCCTTGGCTCCCGGGCTCACCTCCACGCCGTTGGTCGCCGCGATCGCCGAGGAGGCACCCGCGCACTACGCCGCGCGCCAGGCGAGGGTGCCGCTCGGGCGGGCCGGGGAGCCGCGGGAGCAGGCCGGCGTCGCACTCTTCCTGCTGTCCGCGGAGTCGAGCTACACGACCGGGCAGGTCCTCGTCGTCGACGGCGGGGGAGCGGCGCTGTACTCGGGTTACGAGCCCCCGGCAGTGGAAGGCTGACCCGCACCCTTCGGCGGACCGATCGTCCGGCACCCGCCCGGCACGGGGTCTCGAGGAGGAGACGCATGGGCCAGGACACCGACCGCACCGCGCGTACCCGACGCCCGGAGGGCCGCCTACTGCGGGCGGCCGAGCCGGTCCTCGAACGGTTGGCGGCCGAACTCGACGGAACTCGGAGCGGGGTCCTCCTCGCGGACTCCGGCTGTCGGGTGGTCGACGTGCGCTGCGTCGGGCCGGCGCTCGCGGCGGCGGTGGACGACGTGGGGGTCGGCGTCGGGGTGAGTCTTCGAGAGGAGGACGTCGGCGCCAACTCGATCGGCACGGCGTTCGAGCTGCGCCGCGGGGTCGTGGTGCGGGGCGCCCAGCACGCGGCTGACGGCTTCGCGGCCTTCAGCTGCTACGGCCACCCGATCCTGCACCCGGTGACCGGACGGATCGAGGGGACGGTCACCGTGACGAGCTCCTGCGGCGACGACGAGAACCCGCTCTACCCTTCGCTGGCCAGACAGGCCGTCCGGGACGTCGAACAGCGCCTGCTCGAGGACTCTCCCGGTGCGCAGCAACGCCTGCTCACCGCCTTCCGGGCGGCCAAGCGACGTTACGGTGGCGCTGTGGTGGCACTGGGTGAGGACGTCGTGCTCGCGACCCAGGCGGCCCTCGACCTGCTGGGACCCGGTGACTACGCGATGCTCCGCGACCGGGGCGGCTCCGAGGCAACGGTCACGTTGTCCTCGGGCCTGGAGGTCCTCACCCGCAGGCCCCCCACGACCGGTGACGGGCTCGTCCTCGTTCTCAGCGAGTCCGTCACCGCCCCGCCCGCCGCCGTCCGCGTCCCACGCTGGCCGCTACTGGTGGTCGGGGAGCCCGGCACCGGACGCACCACCACGGCCCGCGACGGGCTCGGCCCCGAGCGGGTCGAGCTCGACGCGGTCGACGTGGTGCGTCTCGGCGAGCAGCGGTGGGCCCGCCGCGTCGCCGCAGTCCTGCGCGGGCCCGGTCCGGGTGTGCTGGTGGAGAACGTGCACCTGCTCTCCGAGCTCGCGGCGCACGACCTCGCTCGCCACCTGGGGGCCACGATCCGCCGGGTCGTGCTCACCGCTGCCCCGGAACCACGGCTGAGCTCCGAGCACCTGCCACTGCTGTCGGCCTGCGCCGAACGACGGGACCTCACCCCGCTCCGCAGGCGCCGCCACGAGGTGGCGTCGCTCGCCGAGCGCATGCTCCGCGGCAGCGACAGCCCGACGAGCGCCCGGTTCGCGCCGAGCACGCTGCGGCTCCTCGCCGAGCAACCCTGGCCGGGCAACCTCAGCGAGCTGCGCCGGACGGTCGAGGCCGCCGCCGCCGCGCGGTCGTGCGGCGACATCATCCCCGCCGACATTCCAGGTCCGCTGCACTCGGGCGATGCGCCGAGCGGGCCACGGGAGCAGGCCGAACGCGACGTGATAGTAGAGACCATCGCCGCCGTCGACGGCAGTAAGGTGCGCGCCGCCAAGGTGCTCGGGATCAGCAGGTCCACGCTCTACAACCGGTTGCGGGCCTTGCGGATCGAGCCGTGAGCCGAGGCCGGCCCCTCAGTGCTCGTGCACGATCACCCCGCGGATCAGCTTCCCGTTGAGCAGGTCGTCGTAGCCCTGGTTGATCTCGTCGAGGGCGTAGGTCCTGGTGACGAGCGGATCGAGCTG
>NZ_BAABGT010000018.1:0-689 GCF_039541715.1 Pseudonocardia xishanensis | reverse complement strand
CCGGCCTCGCCGGACGGGTCGTCGACGGCGATGTCCGGCACGGGGATGCCGTCGATCTTGGCCGCGCGCAGTCGCATCATGCGGTCGTGGTTGTCCGGGTCGTAGGAGATCGAGCCGCGCCCGTCCGCCTTCTCCAGGCCGCCGATCCGGTGCTCCAGGCCCGGGGTGCCGGGGATCGCCCACGGCCGGGCCAAAGTCTCGGGGTCGCGCAGGTAGGGCCAGAACTCCCCCGAGCCGTCCGGGGCGTTGACCTCGGTCGCGAAACCCGGATCCACCTTCTGCAGGGTCGAGGCGTCCGGGACCTTCCACGGCTCGGAGCCGTTGGCCAGCGCACCGTCGGAGAGCACCATGACCGGGGTGCGGTACTTCACGCTGATGGCGGCGGCCTCGATGGCGGCGTGGAAGCAGTCCCCCGGCGACTGCGGCGCGATGATCGGCAACGGCGCCTCACCGTTGCGCCCGAACATCGCCTGCAACAGGTCGGCCTGCTCGGTCTTCGTCGGCAGGCCCGTGCTGGGCCCGCCGCGCTGGACGTCGATCACCAGCAGCGGCAGCTCCAACGCCACGGCCAACCCGACCGTCTCGGCTTTCAACGCCACACCCGGACCACTCGTGGTCGTGACACCGAGTGCGCCACCGAAGCTCGCGCCCAGGGCGGCGCCGACACCGGCGATCTCGTCCTCGGCCTG
>NZ_BAABGT010000017.1:0-73892 GCF_039541715.1 Pseudonocardia xishanensis | reverse complement strand
TCTGACCATGCACCGATCATGGAGCTACACGCCGCCGATGTTTGGGAGACACGCTCTAGTGCGGGTACCGGTCCCGGAGCTGCTGCTTGACGAGCTTGCCGGTGGGGGTGCGGGGCAGGAAGTCGGTGAAGTCCACCGTGCGCGGCGCCTTGTAGTGCGCGATCCGCTCGCGGACGTACTCGATGAGCTCCCGCTCGAGCTCCGGGCCCGCGGACGCGCCCTCCGCGGGCTGCACGACGGCCTTGACCGCCTCGCCCATCTCCTCGTCCGGGACGCCGATGACGGCCACGTCCAGCACCGCGGGGTGGGTGACCAGCACGTCCTCGATCTCGCGCGGGTAGATGTTCACCCCGCCCGAGATGATCATGAAGGCCTTGCGGTCGGTGAGGAACAGGTAGCCCTCGTCGTCCAGGTAGCCGAGGTCCCCGGTGGTGGTCCAGTTCTCGTGGTCCGGGTGCTGCGCGGACGCGGTCTTCTCGGGGTCGTTGTGGTACTCGAAGGGCCGCTCGTCCCGCTCGAAGTAGATCGTGCCGACCTCGTAGGGGCCGAGGACCTTCCCGGCGTCGTCCGCGATCCGGACGACGCCCAGCCCCGCGCGGCCCACGGTGCCCGGCCGCTCCAGCCACTCCGCGGAGTTGACGAACGTGATCCCGTTGGCCTCGGTGGCGGCGTAGTACTCGTAGAGCACCGGGCCCCACCAGTCGATCATCGCCTGCTTGACCTCGGGCGGGCACGGTGCCGCGGCGTGGATCGCCACCTTCAGCGACGAGTGGTCGTAGCGCCCGCGGACCTCCGCGGGCAGCTTGAGCATCCGCACGAACATCGTGGGCACCCACTGGCTGTGCGTGACCCGGTACCGCTCGATCGCGGCCGGCGCCGCCTCCGGGTCGAACCGCTCCATGACGACGGCGGTGCCGCCGATGGCCTGCACCGTGGCGGAGAAGCGCAGCGGGGCGGCGTGGTAGAGCGGCGCGGGGGAGAGGTAGACGGTCTCGGTGTCGAAGCCGTACATCGGGCCGAAGATGTCGATGTAGGTGTCGCCGGGCTCGTCGACGTTCGAGTCCGGCAGGACCGGCTTGATCCCCTTGGGGCGGCCGGTGGTCCCCGAGGAGTAGAGCATGTCCGCGCCGCGGGGCTGCTCCGGCAGCGGCTCGGCGGACACGTCCGCCAGCTCGGCGTCGTAGTCCGGATAGGCGGCCGACCCGGGGATCTCGCCGCCGAAGGCCAGCCGGATGTCGACCTTCACCTGGTCGCCGATGGCCGCCGCCAGCCCGGCCACACCCGCGGACACCACCAGCGCCTTCGCCCCGCAGTCGGTGACGATGTACGCGGCCTCGGGCGCGGACAGGTGGTGGTTGACCAGCGTGATGTAGAGCCCGGAGCGGCGTGCCGCCCAGTAGACCTCGAAGACCCGCGGGGTGTTCTCGGCGACGAGCGCCACCACGTCCCCGCGGCGCAGACCCTGCTCGTGCAGGTAGCGGGCCAGCCGTGCGGAGCCCTCGTCCAGCTCGCGGAAGGTCAGGGTCTCCCCGCTGCCCGCCATCACGACCGCGGGCTTGTCGGGCGTGGTCGCTGCGTGGGTCCCCGGGTACATGGCCGTCCTCTTCCTCGATCGACGTGACGTCCGCGATCCTGGCAGAGCCTGCCGCCCACCGGGGCGAGCGGTGACCGGGACCGCTAGGCCGTGGCGGCCCTGGCGCTCTCGACGGAGGGGTGACCGGACCCGGCGCAGCGCTGCGCGGCGACCACGGTCCGCCGGGCCTCGAAGCGGTTGTGCAGCCGCAGGACGGCCTCGGCGGTCACGTGCTTCAACAGGCCGCACTCGGGGCAGGTGCCGTAGCCCTCGGTGACGTGCTCTCCCACGTGTCGTGCCTCTCGCGTCTGCCGTTCACCGGTTCGGGGTCGGGAACGGATCGCGGGAGTCTACCGGGCCGGACGGTGCGTGATCTCACCTCGTCGGGTGGGAGGAAGGTCACCGAAAGGCCCGCGGTGGGGCGGCGGAATATGACGGACAGATCACTAATCGTGGAGGTTCTGCAACGCGGCGATCAGTGCGCCGCGTGGTAGGCCTCGAGAACATTGGACGGGATCCGCCCACGCTCCGAGATCTTCATCCCCTGCGCGGTGGCCCATTCCCGAATGGCCTGGTTCTGCTGCCGGTCGGAAACGGGCCGGGCAGCGGGCGCGGCCGCCGAAGCGGCGCGCCGTCCGCCGGTCCGCCGGGCGGCCGCGATGTAGGGCGCGAGCACCTCGCGCAGCTTCTCGGAATTCTTCGCCGACAGGTCGATCTCGTAAGACTTCCCATCGACGGAGAACTCGACCTGCTCGTCGGCCTCGCCGCCGTCCAGGTCGTCGATCAGGGTGACCGTCGTCTGCTTCGCCATGTGTTTCCCGCCTCTCATGCCCGGATGTGCGCCCTTCGCCGGGGCTCGGCCGACGCGCGGGCCACACGGAGACGGGTCACGTGTGCGGAGTGCCGCGGAACGGTGCGAGAGGAACCGGAGAATGCGTTGGCGCCACAATAAACGAAGGGCTCGGAGAATGTCGATGCGGGGTCCCATTCTCCTCGCCGGTCACCCCTTCGGCGTATCTCGGTGGAAGTTAACGCTCGGCGGTGCGCAGGGCGTCACGAATGGTCGCCGGCGTCCACCGCGGACCACCAGTCGGGTGTCGACGAGTCCGTCGTCAGGTCGATTCGCCGCCCCGGAACCGGCAGGACCAGCGGGATTCCCGCCGAATCCGCGGCGGCCCGCAACCGGGTCACCGGCTCCGACCAGGGATGGAAGCCGAGATTGAACGTGGCCCAGTGCACCGGGAGCAGCGCGGATCCGCGCAGGTCCCCGTGTGCGCGCACGCTTTCCTCGGGATTCATGTGGATGTCCGGCCACAGATCCGCGTAGGCGCCGATCGGCAGGACGGTGAGGTCGAACGGTCCGAACCGCTCGCCCGTCCGGACGAAGACGCTGGTGTAACCGGTGTCGCCGCCGAAGTAGGCGCGGCGGCGCGGGCCGCGTACGACCCAGGACGACCACAGCGTGGTGTCGCGGGCCAGGGACCGGCCGGAGAAGTGCCGGGCCTCCGCGCAGACCAGGGTCAGCTCGCCCACGGTCGCCTCGCCGGACCAGTCCAGCTCCACGATCCGGCCCTCGGGGACGCCCCAGGCCCGCAGGTGCGCCCCGATGCCGAGCGGCACCACGAACGGAGCCGTCCCGTGCCGCGGGTCGGCGAGCAGCGCCCGGACGGTGGGCAGGTCGAGGTGGTCGTAGTGGTCGTGGGAGATCACGACGGCGTCGAGCGGCGGGAGGTCGGTGAGGGGTACCGGCACCGGGTGGAGCCTCTTCGGCCCGAGCAGCCGCGAGGGGGAGACCCGCTCGCCCCAGACGGGATCGGCGAGCACCCGGTGCCCGTCGATCTCCAGCAGGACGCTGGAGTGCCCGAACCAGGTGACCGCCAGCTCCCCGGCGGGGCCGAACGCGGGCCGGGCCAGTGGGACGGGCCCGCGCGGCACCCCGGCGGAGCGCTTGCGCAGGTCGCGCAGCGCCGCCCGGCCGACCCCGGGCGGGAGCGGGGTCGGCGGCTCGGTGTTGACGTAGACGCCGTCGCGGGCGTTCGAGGACCCGGCGGCGACCGCGCGCAGGGTGTCCCGGCGCGCACCGAGCGCGCGGGGGAGGCCCCAGGCGGCGGCGGTGACGGCACCGGCGAGCCCGGCGCCCGCCAGGGCGGCCCCGGCGAGGGCCACGCCTGCGAGCGCGGCTCCGACCCGGGCCGGACCGACACGGGCGGGGGTGGAACGGAGGGGGAGCACCTGCTCAGGCTACGAGCGCACCACCGACGGCGGTGCGCGAACCCGCGGACGTAGGTTGAGGCCCATGACCACCACCACCGCGCCCCGGGTGATCGTCGAGCGTCGGGACCGGGTGCTGCTCGTCCGGATGGACCGCACTGCCAAGCGCAACGCCGTCGACGCGACCATGACCGCCGCCCTCGACGGCGCGCTGAACGAGCTCGAGGACGATCCGGACCTGTGGTGCGGGGTGCTGACCGGCGGCCCCGAGGTGTTCTGCGCGGGCACCGACCTGGCCGAGGGCCCGGGTGCGCCGACCCCGCGCGGCGGGAACTACGGCGTGGTGCGACGGCGGCGCACCACCCCGTTGATCGCGGCGGTGGAGGGTGTCGCCTACGGCGGCGGGTTCGAGATCGTGCTGGCCTGCGACCTCGTCGTCGCGGGGGAGTCCGCCCGCTTCGGGCTGCCGGAGGTGGCGCGCGGCGTGGTGGCGAACTGTGGGGCACTGTTCCGGGCGCCGCGGCCGCTGCCGCTGAACGTCGCGAAGCAGATGCTGCTCACCGGGCGTCCGCTGGCGGCGGCCCGGGCCCACGAGCTGGGGCTGGTGTCCGAGCTCGTGCCGGACGGCGGGGCGGAGGCCGCCGCGCTCGCCCTCGCAGCGGCGATCTGCGCCAACTCGCCGGTGGCGGTGGGGGCCACGCTCGCCGCCGTCGAGCGGGTGGCGGGGGCGGGGGACGAGCTGGGCTGGGCGGCGACGGCCGAGGCCGCGGCGGTCACCGATCCCTCGGCCGACCGGGCCGAGGGGATCGCGGCGTTCCTCGAGAAGCGCGAGCCGCGCTGGACCGGCAGGTAACCTGGTGATCATGTCGGAGTCGCCCACCGGTCCCCTCCGGGACGAGCTGATCCGGCTGCTGCAGGCCTACGCGACCGAGTCCGCCCGGCTGGCGGGGGAGTTCTCGGCGGCGAACGGGCTGCACACCACCGACCTGCACGCGCTCATCGCGGTGCTCAACGCGGACGGCCGCGGCGAGCCACTCACCGCGGGTCGGCTGGGCGCCCACCTCGGGCTGTCGTCCGGGGCCACGACCGCACTCGTCGACCGGATGGAGCGGCACGGGTACGTGCAGCGCGTCCGGGACACCGTGGACCGGCGGCGCGTGGTGCTGACCTACGGCGAGGAGGCCGCGCGGATCGGGCGGGAGTTCTTCGGCCCGCTCGGGGCCGACATGGACGCGCTGCTCACCGGGTTCACAGTGGACGAGCTCGGCGCGGTGGAGCGGTTCCTCGCCGGCGTCGTCGACATGGTCGGGGACCGGCGACGGTCCTGAGGAGACCCCAGACCTGGATCAGACCTGGATCGCGATCTCGCGGCCCAGGGCGTAGGGCGGGAGCAGCTCCAGGCCGTCCCCGCTCCAGAACCGGCCGGGGTCGTACCAGTTCGCGCCGCGGTCCACCGGCAGGATCCCCATCTCCTCCAGCGTGACGGCGACGACCTCGGCGCAGTACGCGGAGTCCAGGCCGGGGGCGGGCGGCTCCTCGTGCGGCGCGGGCTCCGGGACCTCCCGCGCGGGGGCGTCCCGGCGCCACAGCCGGTGCACCCGGTCCTTGGTGGCGTCGACGAACCGGTCCAGCAGCGCGTCCCCGGTGCGCGAGACCTGCTTGACGCCCTCGACGGTCTGCCAGGCCGTGTCCTGCAACGCCGGGGCACGGCCTCGCAGCCACCGACCGGCGAGGCGCAGGGTGGACGGGAACGGGGTGCCGTCCAGCCGGGCCACCGTGCGCAGCGCGGCGTCCTCGGCCTCCCGCGGCACCTCCGGGGTCAGCTGGCGCAGCCAGGCCTGCTGGTCGTAGCGGTGCACCCACTGCTCGACGGCCGCCCGCAGGTCGTGCAGCTGCACACCGCGCTGGTGCGTCCCCGACCAGAGGTCCGGCAGCGCCCGGCCCAGCTCCGCGTGCCACATCAGCGGCGGCAGGTCGTCCACCACCAGCGCCATCCCGACGTGGTTGACCGGCGCGTTCGTCGCCGTGCGGATCGCCCGGTCGGCCCCGCTGCGGCCCCGGAACAACCAGACGTCGCCGGTCCGGGTGAGGTCGAGGGCGGCGTCGAGCGTCAGCACGCCGGTAGGTTACGGCGCATGCGTGTGACGGTGTGGAAGGTGATCGGCCTGGCGGGTCTGGCCGGGGTCGCGGCCGGGGGCGCCGTGGTCGCCCGCAACGAGCGCAAGCGCCGTGCGTACACCCCGGACGAGATCCGCGGCAGGCTGCACCAGCGCGTGGCCGAGGCGGCTCAGGCGGAGAGCGCGCTCATCGCCCGCCAGTCCGCCCAGGACACCGCCCAGTCGTAGACGTCCCCGTCCGCGGCGGACAGCGGCACGCTGCTCCCGGTGACCTCCACGGGATCGCCGTAGAGCGCGGTGTCGAAGTAGGCCCTGGCGTTCGCGGTGGACAGGTTGATGCAGCCGTGCGAGACGTTCCGCCTGCCCTGCGCGCCCACCGAGGCCGGGTTGGCGTGGATGAACTCGCCGTTGTTGGAGATCCGCACGGCCCAGTACTCCGGCTGGTCCACATAGCCGTAGTCCGGGTTGGACATCAGCACCTTCTCGTTCTTGGCCATCACGATGTGGGTGCCGCTGCGGGTGACCCGGCGCGGGTCGGTCTCCAGGCCGTAGCTCGCGGGCAGGTCCATGACCTGCTGTCCGTCCCGGATCACGACGATCCGGTGGCTGTCCTCGTCCGCCTTCACGATCTGGCTGCGTCCGACGGTGAAGTGGGTGGTCAGGTCCGCCCGGCCGTAGCCGACGCCGAGGTCCCGGCCGAGCAGCGGCACGGACACGCTGACCTGCGTGCCGACGGGCCAGTAGTCCTTGGGCCGCCAGTGCACCCGGGAGCCGCCCCAGTCGTCCGGCAGCCAGGCCCAGGCGCCCTCGACGGGGGTGGAGGTCTGCACGCTGAGCGCACGCTCGATCTCCGCCTTGGCCGCGGCCGGCAGGTCGCGGTCGAAGCGGACGATGATCGGGGCGGCCACGCCGACGGTCGCGCCGTCCTCGATGTTGAGCGTGCCCTTGACGTACCGCGCCGGCTTGACGGTGCCGAACGAGCCGGTCAGCGGGGTGACGGTGCCGTCGGGGGCGGTGAGCGTGCCCGCCCAGGTGTAGGTCTCGGCGTAGCCCAGCGGGGCCGTGGCGGTCCACTGTGCACGGTCGGCGGAGTAGGTGCCCGGCAGCGCGGCGCCGTCCGAGTCGGTGAGCGTGACACCGTCCAGGGTGCCCCCGGTGGCGCTGACCCGGGCGGCGCCGAGGGGGTGGACGTCCGTGGCGCCCGCCTCCGGCTGCAGGGTGGCGCGGGTGACGACGGCGGCCGCGGCCGGTGCCGCCGCGGGTGCGGCCACCGGATCGGGACGGGTGGGCCCGGCGTGGGCGGCGGTGCAGGCGACGACGAGTGCCCCGGCCATGCCGAGGGCCACCGCACCGCTCAGCACCCGGCGTGCCGTCCGCCACCGCACCGATTTCACGTCGATCCCTTCACAGCAGCCCCCTCGTGCCACACCAACCCCATGGTCATCATGCCGACGGAGGGTGACGAGGTGAACCCGACCGTGATTGCGATTCGATCGCGAGGGTGGGATTCACCCGGTCGGCGCACGCGGATGTCCGGTTCGGAGGGTGAAGGAGGGCACACCCGCCGCCTGGCCGGGTGGGGCATGCTTCCCGGATGACCGCGTCCGACGACCCCGTGCGTGCGGTCGCGTGGTCGCTGGCGGGTGCGGTCCCGGACGACCTGACCCCTGCGGAGGCGGCCCGCAGGCTCGCCCACCGCGCCCGGCTCACGGCGTGGGCGGGGGAGTGGTCGGCCGGTGCGCTGCTGACCTGCGACCCGGTCCGGCTCGCCGCGGACCCGGTCGCGGCCCTGGCCGACCTGCCGCGGGTGGTGGACTCGGACCCCGGCGCCTGCTCGGACCCGGCGGGGGTGGCCGGGTCGGGCCCCTCCGCGGGGCTCCCGGCCGCTCGGGTCGGCGGGGGCTGGTTCGGCACGCTGCCCTTCACCGGGCCCGGGGTCATGGCCTTCCACCCGGACCTGTTGCGTTACGACGGCACCTGGCACTACGAGGCCCTGATCGGCCCCGACCTCACCGCCGCCCGGGCCTCGGACCGCCGCGCCGCGCTGGTCGCGGACCTCAACCGGCCGTCCGCGGCGGAGCCCGCGTGGCTGCAGGTCCACGAGATGCCCGACCTCGCCGCGCACTGCGTCGCGGTCGAGGAGTGCGTGCGGGCGATCCGCCGCGGCGAGGTCTACCAGGCCAACATCGCGGGGCGGGTGGACCTGCACCTGCACGGCTCGCCGGTCGAGGCCTGGGCCCGGCTGGTGGAGGCGCACGCGCCCGCCCGTGCCGCACTCGTCGTCGGGCCGGAGGGGGCGGCGGTCGGGGCGAGCCCCGAACTGTTCCTGCACCGCAGCGGCCGCACGGTCCGCACGGCCCCGATCAAGGGGACCCGCCCGCGCCGCGCCGGGGACGCGACCGAGCGGGACCGGCTCGCCGCCTCCGCCAAGGACGCCGCGGAGAACGTCATGATCGTCGACCTGATGCGCAACGACCTCTCCCGGGTCGCCGCGCCGGGCACGGTGACGGTCCCGCGGCTGCTGGAGGTGGAGCCGCACGCCGGGGTCTGGCACCTGGTCTCGGAGGTCACCGCCACCCTCGCGCCGGGGCGGGACGACGCCGACCTCGTCCGCGCCACCTTCCCGCCCGGCTCGGTCACCGGCACCCCGAAGATCCGCGCGGTCGCCCTGATCGAGCAGCTGGAGGCGGCCCCGCGAGGCCTGTTCACCGGTGCGGTCGGCTACGCGAGCCCACTGGCCGGGCTGGAGCTGGCGGTCGCGATCCGGACCCTGGAGGTGGCGCCGGACGGGACGACGCAGCTGTGGGTGGGCGGGGGCGTGACGGTCGACTCGACACCGGCCGAGGAGTACCGGGAATGCCTCACCAAGGCCGCCCCGATCCTCCAGACCCTCACCCCCCGCCCCGAGCAGGACACCCCGCGAGAAGGAGAGGACACCCCGCCAGCAGGGCCGCAACGCCCGCGAGTCGGACAGCAGAGCCCGCGAGTCGGACAGTCCGGCGCGCCAGTCGGACAGGACCGCCCGGGAGTCGGGCGAAGCGGCGCCGGAGTCCGGCTGTTCGAGACCCTGCTCGTCGTCGACGGGCGTGCTCACCGCCTCGCCGACCACGTCGGCCGGGTTCGGCGGTCGTGGTTCGAGCTGACCGGCATCCCGCTCCACGCCGACCTCGCCTCGGCGGTGCTGAAGGCGGCGGCTCCGCTGGTCGGGGCGCACCGGCTCCGGCTCGACGTCGACGGTGGGCCACCGCGGACCACCACCGCCCCGCTCGGCCCGCCCCCACCCCCGGCGGTCCTGCGAATCCGCCGCTCGGAGTCGACCTACCCGCACAAGTCGGCGGACCGGGCCGAGCTCGAGGCGCACGAGGCCGCCGTCGGACCGGGCGAGACGCCGCTGCTGGTCGACCCGGTCGGCCTGGTCCTCGAGACCACCCGACACTCGGTGTTCGCGCTGGTCGACGGGGTCTGGCGCACCCCGCCGCTCGACGGCCGCATCCTCCCCGGCACCGCCCGCACGGCGTTCCTCGACGACCACCCGGCGGCCCACCCCGCCGTCGTCACCCTCGACGACCTCGTCCGCGCCGAGGCGGTCCTGCTCACGAACGCCCTCCGCCGGGTCGAGGTCGTCGAGCTCCGCGACGCGGAGGGCGGGAGGCTGGCGACCTGGCCGGCGCGACCCGCGACCACGCCGTGATCCACTCGTCGGGAGCGGTCGGGTCGGACAGCGACCGCTGAGCTCCCCAGGAGTGGATCACGAGTCGGTCACCACCGCGTCCCCCACTCGCCGTCGTGCCCGCAGAGCCTGCGTCACTCGGCTGAGCGACTTACCCTGCTGCCCACACCGGACACCAGAGCGGGGTGCGCGCATGGCCGAACGGACCGACGTACCGACCACCACCGGGCACCGGCTGCCGGTGCGCATGCTCGTCGCGGCGAGCATCGGCAACGCCGTCGAGTGGTACGACTGGACGATCTACGCCACGTTCTCGATCTACTTCGCGACCCAGATCTTCCCACCGGGCAACGAGGCGTTGGCGCTGATCAGCACGTTGGCCACGTACGCGTTGGCCTTCTTCTTCCGCCCGCTCGGCGGGTTCGTCCTCGGCCGGTTCGCCGACGTCAGGGGCCGCCGGACGGCCATGATGCTCACCATCCTGCTGATGGCGGGCGGCTCGCTGGTGATCGCGGTCCTGCCCACCTTCTCGATGGTCGGCTGGCTCGCACCGGTCCTGTTGCTGCTCGCCCGGATCGCGCAGGGCATGTCGCTGGGCGGCGAGGTCTCGAACGCCAGCGCCTACCTCGGCGAGATCGCCCCGCCCGCGCACCGCGGCCGGTACTCGTCCTTCTTCTACATCTCCACCGGCACCGCGGTGCTGATCGCGAGCGTCCTGGGCGTGGTGCTGGCGGGCACCCTGTCCGACGACCAGATCGCGAGCTGGGGCTGGCGGGTCCCGTTCGTACTCGGCGGGCTCCTGGGGCTGGTGGGGCTGTGGCTGCGCCGGACCATCCCCGAGACGGAACAGTTCGAGGCCAACAAGTCCTCGGCGCGGAAGATCAAGAACCCGCTGCTGCTCACGCTCAAGGAGCACCCGAAGGCCGTCGGCCGGCTGTTCGGCTTCACCCTGCTGTCGACGCTCTGCTACTACACCTTCTTCTCCGCGCTCACCCCGTACGCGACCAGGACCCGCGGCGCCGACCCGTTCGACGTCTTCCTGGCGTTGGCCATCGGCACCCTGCTGTTCGTGCTGCTCCAGTACCCGATGGGCGCGCTGTCGGACCGGATCGGCCGCAAGCCGCAGCTGCTGTTCTGGTCCGCGGCCACCGCGATCCTGATCGTGCCGCTGTCCGCGCTGGTCGGGCCCGGGTTCTGGGGTCTGCTCGTGGTGTTCTGCGTGGGCCTGGGGCTCTACACGATGATGACCTCGATCGCGCCTGCCGTCATGAGCGAGCTGTTCCCGACCGAGGTGCGGGGGCTGGGCATCGGGGCCTGGTACAACCTCACCGTCGCCGTCTTCGGCGGCACCGCGCCGCTGATGATCCAGTGGCTGGGCGGCGCCTTCTTCTGGTACGTCGCGGCGGGGGCGCTGCTGGCCTTCCTCACCATCCTGACGCTGCCCGAGACGAAGGGATCCGTCCTGCGGTAGCGAACCGTGTCAGGGTGGGGGCGTGAGTTCCTATGACGTCGCCGCGCTCCGTGCCCAGTTCCCCGCCCTCACGGCCGGGACGGCCCACTTCGACGGGCCCGGCGGATCGCAGACGCCCGCGGTCGTGGCTCAGGCGGTCGCGGACGCCCTGACCTGCCCGATCGCGAACCGGGGGACGGTCACGGCGGCGGAGCGGCACGCGGACGGCATCGTGCTGCGGGCCCGCGGCGCGATGGCGGACCTGCTCGGCGCCGACCCGGGCGGGATCGTGTTCGGGCGCAGCGCCACCGCGCTGCTGTTCGACCTGGCCCGCACCCTGTCGGCGGGCTGGAGGCCGGGGGACGAGATCGTCGTGACCCGCCTGGACCACGACGCCAACATCCGGCCGTGGGTGCTCGCGGCCGAGGCCGTCGGGGCGACCGTGCGGTGGCTGGACTTCTCCCCGGAGACCACCGAGCTGGACGACGTCGCCACCGTCCTGTCCGCCCGGACGCGGGTCGTGGCCGTCACCGGCGCGTCCAACCTGGTCGGCACCCGGCCGCCGATCGCCCAGATCACGGCCGCGGCGCACCGGGTCGGCGCGGTCACCGTCGTCGACGGGGTGCACCTGACCTCGCACACCGCGGTCGACACCGCGGAGCTGGGCGCGGACGTCTTCCTCTGCTCGCCCTACAAGTTCTGCGGCCCGCACCTCGGCGTGCTCGCCGCGCGCCCGGAGCTGCTCGAGGAGCTGCGGCCCGCCAAGCTGCTCCCGTCCTCCGACGACGTCCCGGAGCGCTTCGAGCTCGGCACCCTGCCCTACGAGCTCCTCGCGGGCACCACCGCGGCCGTCGACTTCCTGGCGGGGATCGCCGGGTCGCCGGACGACCGGCGCACCGCACTCGAGGAGAGCATGGCGGCGATCGAGGCCCACGAGGAGCCGCTGCGGACGCGGATCGAGGAGGGGCTGGCCGAGCTGCCGGGCGTGGTCGTGCGGTCCCGGGCCGCGCACCGCACCCCGACGCTGCTCGTCGAGTTCACCGGGGCCCGCCCCGCGGACGCCTACCGGTACCTGGCCGAGCGGAAGGTGAACGCACCCGCGAGCTCGTTCTACGCGTTGGAGGCGAGCCGTCGCCTCGGCCTCGGGGACACCGGCTCGATGCGGATCGGCCTGGCGCCCTACACGGACGACTCCGATGTGGACCGGCTGCTCGCCGGGCTCAGGGACTTCCTCGCCCTCTGATCGGCTGGAGTGTCCGGGCGACGGCGCGGCGGACGCGTCGGCGCGAGGTCCGCGATCACGGATTGCGGCCCGATCGGGTCGGAGGCGGTTGCCGCCGCGGTGTTCATGGTCGGTAGGTTCGCGGCCGGCGCGCCACTCGGGCGGGTCCGTGACCCGGGAGTTCGTATGACGATGGGGTTCTCGTGACGGTGGCCGCACTCGGCGAGCTCTTGCTCAGCCGGAGCCTGGACGACCCGGAGCTGCTCGCGGCGACCGCGCAGGCGCCGGAGCACCGGATCCTGCCGGACGTCCACGTGCTCAAGATCGGTGGACAGAGCCTGATGGACCGCGGCCGGGCGGCCGTGCGGCCGCTGGTCGACGAGATCGTCGAGGCCCGCGCGGACCACCGGATGCTGATCGGC
The DNA here is from genome assembly GCF_039541715.1 of Pseudonocardia xishanensis. Taxonomy (NCBI): domain Bacteria; kingdom Bacillati; phylum Actinomycetota; class Actinomycetes; order Pseudonocardiales; family Pseudonocardiaceae; genus Pseudonocardia; species Pseudonocardia xishanensis. Next base: position 61,227 of record NZ_BAABGT010000017.1, on the reverse strand, counting down.
ACGGGCGGCGGCACGCGGGCCCGGCACGCGTACTCGCTGGCCGCGGAGCTCGGGCTGCCCACCGGTGTGCTGTCGGACATCGGGTCCGCGGTCGCGGGCCAGAACGCGACGATGCTCGGGCACCTGCTCGCCGAGTACGGCATCCCGGTGGTCGGCGGGGGCGCGATGGCGTCGCTGCCGCTGAAGGTGGCCGAGATCGGCGCCGCGGTGTTCGCGGGCATGCCGCCCTACGACATGTGGCAGCGCCCGCCCGCCGAGGGCGTGATCCCGCCCTACCGCACGGACGCGGGCTGCTACCTGGTCGCCGAGACCTACGGCTGCAAGTCGATGATCTACGTCAAGGACGAGGACGGGCTCTACACCGCGAACCCGAAGACGGACCCCTCCGCGGAGCTCATCCCGGAGATCACCGTCGACGAGCTGATCGCGCGGGACCTGCCGGACCTCGTCGTCGAACGGCCGGTGCTGGACCTGATGCGACACGCCCGTTTCGTGCGGTCGATCCAGATCGTCAACGGGCTCGAGCCCGGGCTGCTGACCAGGGCGCTCGCGGGCGAGCACGTCGGCACCCTCATCACGGCGGAGGGCTGAGATGGACCACGGCAAGGACGTCCCCTCCCTCCTCGCGCGGCAGACGCTGCTGGACCGCGAGCTCGTCCGGCCCGCCGCGACCCAGCCGGTGCGCAGGCTGCTGCCCTGGCTGGACGTGGTGGTGATCGGCGGGACGGCGATCATCGACCGCGGCCGGGACGCCATCCTCCCGCTGCTGGACGAGCTGAAGGCCGCCTTCGGCGAGCACCGGCTGCTGATCCTGACCGGGGCCGGTGTGCGGGCCCGGCACGCGATGGGCGTGGGCCTGGACCTGGGCCTCCCGACGGGCGCGCTGTCCGAGCTCGCGGCCACCGAGGCCGAGCAGAACGGGCACCTGCTCGCCGCCCTGCTCGCCGAGGACGGCGTGTCCTACGTGCCGCACGGCACGGTCGCGCGGCAGCTCGCGGGGCACCTGGCCGCGGCCCCCGCGGTGGTGTCGAACGGCTACCCGCCCTACGGCGCCAGCGAGTTCCCGCCCGCGGTCGGCCGGCTCCCGCAGCACCGCACGGACGCGGGCGCCCTCCTGCTCGCCGACGCCCTCGGTGCTCGGCGGCTGGTGTACGTGAAGGACTCCGCGGGCCCCGGCGGCCGGGTGTCCGCCGCGACTCCCGGCCTCCCGGTCGACGCGCTGGCCCTGGAGCTGGTGGGCGCGGCGAAGCACGTCCGGGAGTTCCGGATCGTGGACGGGCTCACCCGCGGCGCGCTGACGGACGTCCTGGGGGACAGGGACACCGGCACGATCGTCGCCGCGGACTGAGGGCCGTGCGCGGTTAGAGCCAGCCCGGCCTCACCAGGCCGGTCTCATAGCCCAGGACGACCAGCTGGGCGCGGTCGCGGACGCCGAGCTTGATCATCGAGCGGCTGACGTGGGTCTTGGCCGTGGCCGGGCTGACGACGAGCTTCGCGGCGATCTCGTCGTTGGTCAGGCCCGTCGCCACCAGGGCCACCACCTCCCGTTCCCGCTCGGTGAGGGGGTCGAGGCGGTGGTCCGGGGCGGTGGGGCGCGAGCGCTGGGCGAACTCCTCGACCAGCCGCCGGGTCACGCCGGGGGAGAGCAGGGCCTCGCCGCCGTGCACCACGCGGACCGCGTGCAGCAGCTCGGCGGGGTCGGTGTCCTTGACCAGGAACCCACTGGCCCCGGCGCGCAGGGCGTCGAAGATGTAGGCGTCCTCGGCGAAGGTCGTGAGCACCACGACCTTCGTGCCCGCCAGCCGCGGGTCGGCGGTGATGTCCCGGGTCGCCGCCAGCCCGTCCCGGCCGGGCATCCGGATGTCCATCAGCACGACGTCCGGGGTGGTGTCCCGACAGACCCGCACCGCGGCGTCCCCGTCCTCGGCCTCCCCGACGACCTCCAGGTCGGACGCCGACCCCAGCAGCGCCCGGAATCCGGCGCGGACCAGGGCCTGGTCGTCCGCCAGCACGACGGTGATCATGTCTCCTCCGGGGCGGGGGTGAGGGGCAGGACGGCCTCGACGCGGAACCCGCCGCCCGGCGCCGGTCCGGTGACCAGGGTGCCGCCCAGGGCGGCGGCCCGCTCGCGCATCCCGACCAGTCCGGTCCCGGCGACGACGGTGTCGGCGACCGACCCGCGCCCGCCGGGGCTCCCGCTCGGGCCGCTACCGCGGGGGCTCGCCTCCGCGCCGACCGACCGGCGGCCGCCTGCGCTCCCGCGCGGGCCCGCCGGGCCGCGGCCGTCGTCGTCCACCACGATTCGCAGGGCGTCGGGCCGCCGGTCGAGGCGGACCGCGGCGTGGGCGGCGCCCGCGTGCTTGCGGACGTTGGTCAGCGACTCCTGCACGATCCGGTACGCGGCCAGGTCGACCCCGGCGGGCAGCGGGCCCGCCGTGCCCGCGACCGTCACGGACAGCCCGGCGGCCTCGTTGTCCGCGACCAGCCGGTCCAGCGCCGCGAGCCCGGCGGTGGGTGCCCGCGGCGGCTCCTCGTCGATCCCCCGCAGCACGCCGAGGGTCGACCGCATCTCGCGCAGCAGGTCCCCGCTCGAGTCCTTGATCACGGCCAACGCCCGGCGCGCCTGTTCGGGGTCGGAGTCCAGCAGGTACAGGGCCACCCCCGCCTGGACGTTGATCAACGAGACGTGGTGGCCGAGCAGGTCGTGCAGCTCCCGCGCGATCCGCAGCCGCTCCTCGCCCGCCTGCCTGCGCTCGGTCTCCTCGCGGGCCGCCCTGGCCTGCGCCCGGCGCTCGTGCCGGGCGCGCCACAGCTCGCACCCCGCGACGTAGGCCGAGAGCCAGGCGAGCAGCGCGAGGGTCGCCTCCCACGAGACGATCCCGCCGCGGACGGTCGCCTGCAGCACCAGTCCGAGCGCGACCGTCCCGCCCGTGACCGCGTAGGCGAACCGCCGGTGCCCCTCCTGCACGGCGTGTGCCAGTGCGATCAGCGACGGCACCGCGACCGGCCCGAACGCGTACCCGAACCCCAGGTAGACCAGCAGCACCACCGCGCACCCGACGAGCACCTCCCGCGGCAACGCGCGGCGGACCACCAGGAACAGCGGTCCGAGGACGATCAGCGCGACGCCGAGGGCGTCCAGCGGGCGGACCACGGGCACGAACGCCGGGATGTTGCGGGCGGCGAGGAGCGCCACGGGGATCCAGACGAGCGGGAGCACCAGCGTCGGCCCGACGCCCACCCAGGCGCGGTCGCGGAACCACCGCCACACGGTCACGCCCCGACCCTAGAGCGGGCGGCCCGTACACCGCGTCGACCCGCGGGGGACGGTCGGCGTACTCCCCGGGGAGTACGGCCGGGACCGACCGCGCCTCCCCGGGCGCAGCGCAGGTCCCGCCCCGGGTGCGACGCGCGGGCGCCCGTCCGCGGCGAGAGTGGTCCCGTCGCCGACACCCGGCCCGCAGGACCGGGCCGACCCACCGGCCACCGGACTCCGACCGGCCCACGGAGCGGCACCGATCCACCAGAGCACACGACCCACGGGGGACACCATGAGCACCGACCACCCGACGCTGCGGATCTCCGACGCCGAGCGCGAGACCGTCGCCGTCCGCATCCGGGACGCCGCCGCCGAGGGCAGACTGACCCTCGAGGAGGCAGACGAGCGGCAGCAGGCCGTCTACGCCGCCCGGACCGCGGCGGACCTGGAGCCGCTGACCGCGGACCTGCCCGCCCCGCCCGCGCCGGTCCCGTCGCGGCGCGCCGCGCTCACCCCGGAGGCCCGCCGCAGGCTGCTGGTCCACGCCGGCATCGGCGCGGCCTTCGCCCTGCTGTTCCTGATCCGCTGGGTGGTGGGCCCGGTCCCGTTCTTCTGGCCCGCGGGCCCGCTGTTCTGGATCGCGGCCAGCGTCGTGGCCCACTACCTGTGGACGACCCGCCGTCGACAGCCCTCCGCGCCGGGCACCACCGCCTCCCGCTGAGGCGCACCACGCCCGATCCGACGGCACCCCCGACCGGGGGTGCCGTCCGCGTGTTCACGGACGGTCACCCCGGAGCCCTGATCGAGTACAGCGTGTCACCGAGCCGAGTGGGCGAACGGTCCGGTGGACGGCGGTGTCCGGCCGCCCGCCGCGCCGCCGCGGCCGTCCGTCGCGACTTTGCGCTATCGCAGTTCGACGCACCGTCACCTCATCGAGTGAGACTCGTTGCCTCGATCGTGCATGCAGAGACGGTCGTCCCCCTCCGCAACCGGTCCTGGTGAGCCCGATGGCGAACCACACCCTGCCGCCGCGCGCCCGCCGCGCCGCCCGGCGCCGACCCACCCGGGTCGGGCTGATCGGCTGGGCCTCGGCCGGCGTCGTCGCGGTCCTCGCGCTGGTCCTGGGCCTGGGCCTGCTGCTCGGCGGCGCCCCGTCCCCGGTGGGGCAGGGCGCGGGCGAGCCCGCCGCGGGCGCGCCCGCCGTCGCCGTCGAGCCGGCGACGCTGCCGGAGAGCACCACCTACACCACCCTCGACGGGACGGTGCCGGACACGACGCCGGACCGGGTCACCGACGGCCGGGTCGCCCATCCCGTCCGCGAGACCGTCCTGCGGGACGCGCCGGAGGGCACCCCGTTCGCCCGCATGCCGGTCACGCAGATCGGCGACACCTGGCTCCCGGTGCTGGAGCAGCAGGGGGACTGGGTGCGGGTGCTGCTGCCGTCGCGCCCCTCGTCGTCGACCGGGTGGCTGTCCACCGCGGACCTGGACATCAAGACGACGCCCTTCCGCATCGAGGTCCACCTCGCGTCGCGGACGCTGCAGCTGTTCGAGAACGGTACCCAGGTCGCCCAGTGGACCGTCGGCATCGGCAAGCCCTCCGCGCCGACCCCCACCGGCCGCACCTTCCTGCTGGGCGCGTTCAGCGACCCGAAGCAGCACTTCTCCCCGGTGATCCTGCCGCTGGGCACGCACAGCCCCACGCACGACACCTTCGGCGGCGGTCCGGGCACCGTCGCCATCCACACCTGGCCGACCTCGGACGTGTTCGGGGACGCGTCCAGCGACGGCTGCATCCGGGTGCCCGCCGACGCGCTCCGGCAGCTCGGCACGGTGCCCCTGGGCACGCTCGTGTCGATCGACAACTCGTGAAAGGGATCCCCCGCGTGAAGACCTCCAAGATCGCCGGTGCCGGCGCGGCCGCCGTGGGCGCCGCCACCGCCGCGGCGGTGTTCCTCCTCGGTTCGACGGCTGCCTCGGCTGACCCGCAGGTGACGGCGTCGGCCTCGCTGCTGCGGGTCAGCGGACTCGTGAGCGTCAGCCCCACCCCGTACGCCCAGTCGATCGACGGGGAGCCCGCCCACCAGGAGCTCGCCTCCCTCGGCGTGATCCCCGGCCTGGACGGCGGCATCGGCGGCAGGCTGCTCACCGTCGACGCCGAGGGCCACCGGGCGCAGGCGACGGTCGCCGAGCTGGACATCCTCAAGCTGGTCGAGGCGGACCTGGTCAGGACCTGGTGCGACGGAGACAGCGACGAGGGCGGCGTCGACCTGGTCGACGGCCGGGTGCTCGGCACCCCGATCAAGGCCGAGCAGCCCTCGGCGACCATCGACGTGTCGCCGCTGGTGAAGATCGAGGTGAACAAGCAGACCCGCAAGAACGGCTACCTCACCGTCGAGGGTCTCAAGGTCACCGTGATCCCGAGCGGCAAGCCGCGCACGGCGCCACTGTCCGACGCGGAGAAGAAGGCCGCGCCCGCGCTGCTGGACCTGCTCGGCGGCGACACGTCCAAGCTCCCGGTGCTCTCCACCGTCGGCTCGCTGCTCGACGCCCTGCACGCCGGCTCCGACAGCCTGCTGACCGTCACGATCGGCACCGCGAGCTGCGCCGTCGTCTCCGACGAGCACCCGGACGAGCCCGCCGTCGAGGAGCACGGCGACGAGCAGGCGCCCGAGGAGCCGAGCGCCGCGGTCCCGGCCGCGCACCGCGAGGAGGCGCCCGCGCCGACGGTGGTGACCGCGGACCTGCCCGTCACGGGCTGACCGGGGGGATCAGGGGGCCGGCACCGCGTCGGGGGCGGTCCCGGCCCTGTCACGTCCGCTGCTCGCGGGCCCGTTTGCGGCGCTTGCCCTCGTGCATCGCCTGCACCCGCGCGATCGGGATCGTGTGGCCCTCCTCGACGACGTCCGCGGGCAGGGTCTGCGGCTCGGCCAGCAGCTCCGTCCACGTCGGACGGTCCCGGAGGAGGTGGGGCGCCGTCGCGATGGTGAAGTCGCCGGGGGCCGCGCCGTCGAGCTCGGCCCAGTCCAGGGGGAACGACACGGGCAGCCCCGGCCGGATCCGCGGGCTGTAGGCCGCGACCACCGTGGCGCCGCCGGCCCGGGTGGAGTCCACGAACACCTTGCCCTCGCGGTCCTCCCGCACGAACGCGGTCGTGGCGATCGACGGGTCGAGGGCCGCGGCGCGGGCGGCGAGCGCCCGGGTGGCGGCCGCGGCGTCGTCGAACGGGGTGGGGGTCAGGGGCACGACGACGTGCAGGCCCTTGGCCCCGCTCGTCTTGACCACGCCGGTCAGCCCCGCGGCCGAGAGGGCCTCGCGGACCAGCTTCGCCACCGCGACGACCTCCGCGAACCCCGCACCCTCCGGCGGGTCGAGGTCCAGCACCAGCTGCGACGCCGCGTGCTCGTCGACGGTGAACAGGCCCGGGTGGTACTCCACGGCCCGCTGGTTGGCGAACCAGAGCAGGGTGCGGCGGTCGTCGCACAGGCCGTAGCGGACCTCGCGACCGGTCTGCGAGGTGATCACCGTGGAGGCGACCCAGTCCGGGGTGTACTTGGGCAGGTTCTTCTGCATGAACGGTTCCTGGCCCGGCCGGACCCGGATCACCGACAGCGGTCGGCGGGCGAGAACCGGGACCATCCGGTCCGCCACCGCGTCGAGGTAGTCGACGAGATCGCCCTTGGTGGCGGGCTCGCCGTCCAGCACGGGGGAGTCGAGGCTCGACAGCGCCACCCCGGCCCGCTCCTGTTTCCCGGTCATGTGCGCATCATGCCGGGAAGGCGCCGATGTGCGACGCTGGAAGGGCGTTGAGCAGCCCAGCGCGGACCGGACCGGCCGTGAGGAGCGCGCATGCCCACACCCTGCATGGCGTTGCTGCGTGTGAAGGTGCCGCGTGAGGTGGACCCGCACGTGCTGGAGGCCGCGCTGACCCGGGTCCTGTGCTCGGACCGCAAGCGCCCGATGACCGCCGAGCTGGAGCTGCTGCCCGCCTGGCACGAGCCGCGTGGGCGGACCCGGCGGCGGATCACGTTCGTCGCGGTGCTGGCCGGGGCCCAGCCGGTCGAGGAGCTGGTCCGGGCCGCACAGCGCTCGGCCCGCCGCGGGCTGCGCAGGCGGTTCGGCAAGTCCTGCTCGGCGCGGGTGCGGCCCGCGAGGGACCGTGAGGTCGCCGCGCTGTGGTGCTCGGTCCGGGGGACACCGCACCGCGCGGTGTGAGGCTCAGTCGCGCAGCGCCTCGAGGGCGTCCGTCCAGCGCTGTTCGCGGGTCGTCGAGTCCTGCTCCCACCACGGGTCGCCGCGCTCGCCCAGGCCGTGTTCGGCCACGCCGACGCGGTCGCGGGCGGCCCGGCGGGCGGCGTCGTCCGGCGAGGTGCGCACTGCGGAGCGGGCGGCGCCGAGGTGGTGCTGCAGCTGGGGTGGGCCCCGGGGCGGCGCGACCCGGAGTGTGGTCGTCCGCCGCTCCGGGTACGTGCAGCCCATGAGCCGAGAGACGACCAGAGAACGCGCCCGCGAGACCGGCGAGGACCTCCCCGGAGCGCTGAAGCTGGCCTACAAGCCGGTCGGCATCGTCTCCGGGCTGGTGGGCGGCCTGTTGGCCGGGCAGATCTTCGACCTGGTCTGGAAGCGGATCTCGCAGGAGGCCGAGACGCCCGAGCCCCTCTCGCCCGCCTACAGCACCCGGGAGGTGCTGCTGGCGGCCACGCTCCAGGGCGCGATCTTCGGCCTGGTCCGCACGGCGGTGAACCGGTACGGCATGAAGGCCTACCGCAAGGCCGTCGAGAAGCCCCGCGCCGGGACGCGCTGACCCGGCCGCACGGCGCGACCACGCCCAGCACCCTGTCGAACGTGGCGGTGACGGCCGCGACCCGGTCCGCCGGGACCGCCACGGAGGCGACCTCGACGCTGCGGTCGCCCCCGACGAGCGGTCAGGCCGGGTTGCTCCCGCGCTCCGGCACGAGGCAGAACGGGTGGCCCGCGGGGTCGAGGAAGACCCGCCAGGTCTCGTCCGGCTGGATCTCGTGCTTGCGGGCACCCAGCTCCAGCACCCGCGCCTCACCCTCGTCCAGGTCGGCGACCGCGAAGTCCAGGTGGGCCTGCTGCGGGTGCTCGGTCCCCGGCCACTCCGGCGGGACGTGGCCGGGGGCGAGCTGGCAGGCGATGGTGGCCGCGCCGCCTGCGTCGAGCTCCACCCAGTCCGTGTCGGGGGTCAGGTCGCCGTCGCGGATCGGCAGGCCGGTCAGTGCGGAGTAGAAGTGCGCGAGCCCGACCGGGTCGCGGGTGTCCAGGGCGGCGACGCGGAGGCGTCCGATTCCGGGCATGGCGGAACCCTAGGGTTGTTTCGGCCCTCCGGCCGGCGGATAAGCAGGCCCCATGACGACGGTGACGGTGCTGGGCACGGGGATCATGGGGGCCGGGATGGCCACCAACCTCGCGAGGGCGGGGCTCGAGACGACGGTCTGGAACCGCAGCGCGGACAGGGCGCGGCCACTGGCGGAGGCGGGCGCCCGGGTGGCGGAGGACCCGGCGGACGCGGTGGCGCGGGCGGACGTCGTCGTCACGATGCTGTTCGACGCGGACTCCGTCGCCGAGGTGATGGAGAAGGCGCTGCCCGCCGCCCGGGAGGGCGTGGTGTGGGTGCAGAGCTCGACCGTGGGGCTCGACGGCACCGACCGGCTCGCCGAGCTGGCGCGGCGACACGGCGTGGCGTTCGTGGACGCGCCGGTACTCGGCACCCGGCAGCCCGCCGAGTCCGGGCAGCTCACGGTGCTCGCGAGCGGGCCCGAGTCGGTCCGCGAGGCCGTCGCCCCGGTGCTCGACGCGGTGGGCTCGACGACCGTCTGGGTCGGCACCGACCCCGGCGACGGGCACCGGCTCAAGCTCGTGGCCAACTCCTGGGTGCTGTCGCTGGTCGGGGCCACCGCGCAGGCCGTCGCGCTCGCGCAGGCGCTCGGGGTGGACCCGAGGCAGTGGCTGGACTCCATCGCGGGCGGCCCGCTGGACTCGGGGTACGCGCAGCTCAAGGGGAAGGCGATGCTGGCGGGGGAGTACCCGCCCGCCTTCCCGCTCGACGGGGCGCTCAAGGACTCGGGCCTGATCGGCGACGCGCTGGCCGGGTCCGGGGTGGACCCCTCCGTCATGCGGGCGCTGCACGATCGGTTCCGGGCCGCGTCCGAGGCGGGCCACGGCGAGGAGGACATGGCCGCGGTGCTGCTCGGCTTCCGGCAGGATCCCGCCGTGTGACCGACTCCTTCACCATCGCGCTGCCCGGCTGGGTCGCCGACGAGCTGCCCGCCGACCCGCTGCCCACCGACGTCGACCGGATGGCCCTGGTCCACCGGCTCGCCGCCCGCAACCCGGTCGAGGGGAGCGGTGGGCCGTTCGCCGCGCTCGTCGTCGAGTCGGAGACGGGGCGGCTGGTGGCCGCCGGCGTGAACGCCGTGCTGGCGTCCGGGCTGTCGATGGCGCACGCCGAGGTCGTCACGCTCGGGCTGGCCCAGGCCCGGCTCGGCACCTGGGACCTCGGCGCGGCCCACCTGCCCGCGCACGAGCTCGTCGTCAACTGGCGGCCGTGTGCCCAGTGCTACGGCGCGACGCTCTGGTCCGGGGTGCGCAGGCTGGTGGTCGCCGGCGACGGCCCGGAGCTCGAGGAGCTCACCGGGTTCGACGAGGGCCCGGTCCGGGACGACTGGGCCGCGCAGTTCGAACAGCGGGGGATCGCGGTCACGGTGGGCGTGCTCCGGGACGAGGCGGTGGCCGTCTTCGCCGAGTACGGGAGGGGCGACCACACGGTCTACAACGCGCGCGGAAACGCTGGGTGATCGGTCGCGCACGCATCGTTCGAAATGGTGAGCGGAATGGCCGCCCGGATGATTCGCGGAAGGGGTTACCGGTTCGTTAACATCCTCGACGGCCTCCGGACGGAGGAGGCCCGGGACCTACGCTGCGTATCCGAGAAGGGGGTCCCGAGGCGGCGCAGAGGCGGATTCGATGAACACCGGTGACACCGCGTGGCTGTTGGCGAGTGCCGCGCTGGTCATGCTGATGACGCCGGGACTGGCCTTCTTCTACGCCGGAATGGTGCGGTCGAAGAGCGTCCTGAACACGCTGATGATGAACGTCGTCTGCCTCGTGGTGGTCGGTCTCGGCTGGGCGGTCGTCGGTTTCGACCTGACCTTCGGCAGCGACGGGTTCGCCGGGCTGATCGGCGGCGTCGCGGGCCCGGGCGACCACTGGACGGTCGGGGCGCTCGCCGGGTTCGCCGGGGCGGGCGAGACCTGGCCGGGCTCGCACGCGGTCCCGGTGCTCGCCTTCGCGATGTTCCAGCTGATGTTCGCCGTGATCACGCCCGCGTTGATCTCCGGCGCGGTGGCCGAGCGCACCCGGTTCTGGCCCTGGGTGATCTTCGTGGCGCTGTGGAGCGTGCTGGTCTACGCGCCGGTCGGGCACTGGGTCTTCGCGTTCGACGGCTTCCTCGCCCCGGACGCCGTCGGCGGCTGGATCGCCAACCGGCTGCAGGCGCTGGACTTCGCGGGCGGCACCGTCGTCCACATGAACGCGGGTGCCGCGGCGCTGGCCCTGGCGATCGTGCTGGGCAGGCGGACCGGGTGGCCGCGGGCCATCGCGCGCCCGCACAACCTCCCGTTCACCGTGCTGGGTGCCGCGCTGCTGTGGTTCGGCTGGTACGGCTTCAACGCGGGCTCGGCCCTGTCGGCGAACGGCATCGCGGCCATGGCGTTCGCCAACACCACGATCGCGACCTGTGCGGCCGTGCTGGCCTGGTTGCTCGTCGAGCAGCTGCGCACCGGCAGCCCCACCACCCTGGGCGCGGCGTCCGGGGCCGTCGCCGGGTTGGTGGCGATCACCCCCGCGTGCGGGTTCGTCGACCTCTGGGGGGCCATCGCCATCGGCGTCGCGGCCGGGGTGATCTGCCCGATGGCCTGCTCGCTGAAGTGGCGGCTGCGGCTGGACGACTCGTTGGACGTCGTCGCGATCCACCTGGTCGGTGGGCTCGTCGGCACGCTGCTGGTCGGCGTCTTCGCGACCTCGACGGTCAACCCCGCGGTCACCACCGAGGGCCTGCTCTACGGCGGCGGGGGCACCCAGCTCGCCCGGCAGGCGATCGCCGCAGGCGTGGTGGCCGGCTACTCCTTCGTCGTCACGCTGGCCCTCGGGTACCTGATCCGGTTCACGATCGGCTTCCGCGCCCCGCGCGAGGCGGAGGAGGGCGGGCTGGACCTCGCCGAGCACGCCGAGACCGGGTACGACCTGACCGCCACCCGCGGCGGGACCGTCCCGGAGACCACCCCGCCGTCCGGGCTCCCGGTCCCGCGCAGTGCTCCCGACCTGCGACCGGAGCACCTGAGCCCCGCGCCCGCGGTACGCGTGGAGCACCCTCGGCGGCTCACCGATCAGAACCGCGCGCCCGGGTACCCCGGCGTTCCCCGTAGCGTCCCGGCCCCCCGACACGAGGACTACTAGACCGAGGTCGGGGTGCTGCGGCGCCTCGGGCCGCCGGCCCTAGAGTGGCCGCGGGATCCAGGGCGGGGGGACGGATGGCGGACCTGATCGGTGGTGCGCCGCTGGTGCGTGCGCCCAGCGGGCTGACCGAGGACGGGCTCAGCACGGCGGAGGTCGCCGAGCGCGTGGCCGCGGGGCGGACCAACGCCGTGGACACGCGCTCCAGCCGCAGCATCGCCGCGATCGTCCGGTCGAACGTACTGACCCCGTTCAACGGGCTGCTGTTCGCGCTGTTCCTCGTCATCCTGGCCACCGGCCGGTGGCAGAACGGTCTGTTCGGGCTGGTCATCGTGGCCAACACCGCGATCGGGGTGGTCCAGGAGGTCCGGGCCAAGCGGACCCTGGACCGGCTCGCGGTGCTCAACGCCCCGCACGCGCGGGTGGTCCGGGACGGGCTGCTCGCCGAGATCGCCGTCGCGGACGTGGTGGCGGACGAGCTGATCGAGCTGCGCTCCGGGGACCAGGTCACCGCGGACGGCGTCGTCACCTCCTCGCACGGGCTGGAGGTGGACGAGTCGCTGCTCACCGGCGAGTCGGACCCGATCGCCAAGGACCCCGGGGACGAGGTGCGGTCGGGCTCGATCGTCGTCGCCGGGCAGGGGCGGTTCCGGGCCACCGCGGTCGGGGCGGACTCCTACGCCACGCGGCTCACGGCCGAGGCGAAGAAGTTCACCAAGGTCTCCTCGGAGCTGGTCGGCGGCACGAACACGCTGCTGCGCTGGATCTCGCTGATGATGCTGGTGGTGGCGCCGCTGCTGGTGTGGAGCCAGTTCCGCAGCGCGGACACCCACAGCTGGCAGGACGCCGTGACCGGGGCCGTCGCGGCCCTCGTCGGCATGGTGCCCGAGGGGCTCGTGCTGCTCACCAGCCTGGCGTTCATGCTCGGCGCGGTGACCCTGGCCCGGCGGCAGACGCTGGTCCAGGAGCTGCCCGCGGTCGAGGGGCTGGCCCGGGTGGACGTGGTCTGCCTGGACAAGACGGGCACGCTGACCCACGGCGACATCGTCTTCGACCGGCTGGTGCTGCCCGCCGACACGGACGCGCTGGACGAGGCGGAGGTCCGCGAGGCCCTCGTGCTCTGCGCGTCGGGCCCGGACACCAACGCGACGGCGGCCGCGCTCGGCGCGGTGTTCGACGGCGGGTCGTGGGCCCGCACGGGCGGCGTCCCGTTCTCCTCGGCGCGCAAGTGGTCGGCGATCACGGCGGGGGAGCACGGCACCTGGGTGTTCGGCGCCCCCGAGATGGTGTTCCCCGGCGCGGTGTCGGACGCGGTCACGGCGGAGCTGCTCGCCCGGGCGAGCGGGATCGCCGAGCAGGGGCGCCGAGTGCTGGTGCTGGCCTGCTCGGACGCGGCACCGCTCGGGCAGGAGCTGCCGGTCGACCTGGAGGCCCGCGCGCTCGTCGTGCTCGCCGAGCGCGTCCGCGAGGACGCCGCGGACACCCTGCGGTACTTCGCCGAGCAGGGCGTGTCCCTGCGCGTGATCTCGGGGGACAACCCGCGGACCGTCGGGGCCGTCGCCACGGCCGTCGGATTGCCGGGGATCACTCGGGCGGACGAGGCCGTGGACGCCCGCACGCTGCCCGAGGACCCGGACGAGCTCGGCGCCGTGCTGGACGAGAAGGTCGTCTTCGGGCGGGTCACCCCGGCGCAGAAGCGGGCCATCGTCACCGCCCTGCAGAGGCGCGGACACGTCGTCGCGATGACCGGGGACGGGGTCAACGACGCGATGGCGCTCAAGGACGCGGACATCGGCGTCGCCATGGGCAACGGGGCCGCGGCCACCCGGGCGGTCGCCCAGCTCGTGCTGCTCGACGGCAAGTTCGCGCACCTGCCGGACGTCGTCGCCGAGGGCCGACGGGTGATCGCCAACATCGAGCGCGCCGCGAACCTCTTCGTGGTCAAGAACGTCTACTCGCTGCTCATGGCCGCGGTCGTGATCGCCACCGCCGCCGCCTACCCGCTGGCGCCCATCCAGCTCTCGCTGATCTCGGCGCTCACCATCGGCATCCCCGGCTTCGTGCTGGCGCTCGCCCCGAACCGGCGGCGCTACGTCCCCGGCTTCCTACGGCGGGTGCTGCGGCTCGCCATCCCGGTCGGCGTGCTGATCGGCGCGGCGGCCTACGCGGGGGACCGGACCATCCGCTGGATGCAGCCCTCGGGCGGGCTCGTGGCGGGCCAGACGGTCGCGACGGTCACCGTGCTCGTGGCGTCGCTCTGGGCGCTGACGCTGTTCGCCCGACCCTTCAACCGGTGGAAGGTCGCGCTGGTGGCCGGGCTGGCGTCGGTGGCCGCGGTGATCCTCGCCGTGCCCGCGCTCGGCTCGGGGATCTTCCTGCTCGACGTGACGCTCGAGCGGGTCGGGGTCGCGGTGGCGCTCGGACTGGCCGCCGGGGTGCTGATCGAGATCGTCGGCCGCGTCCTGCGCCGCCGGGACGCCGCCTGACGGACACCCGCAGCGACGTGACACTGATCACGGCGCGTGCATGACCTTGCGTGGGCAAGTGGACTCGCCGGGTCGGCTGCGGCTTCACAGGAATCCTCCCCCGGGGCGACGGCGGCGTATTCGGAGGAGTCATACCGGGAGCGGACGGATGTGCGCAGATGCTGCGGATATTCAGCGTCGATAGGCCGAACGGGGTATCCGGCATTTCTCTCCGGCGACGTGGTCTGAGCCACGTCCGCGCAGGCCAGAGCACTGTACGTGGTCGTTCGGATACGGAGTACTCGTTCACCATCCGTGGTCGAACACCTGCTCCGCGTGGTGGTCCCGCGCATTCTCAGATGATCACGCCATTCCACGCGCGCGGCGCTCCAAGGGCTGTGTGAGAATCCGAAACGAGCGGCCGTCACCGCGGTCGCCGCCATTTCGGGGAGGCGTCGTGGCCGCGACCACCGCACACGGGAAGGGTGACCCCGCGTGACCGCGGACCGATATCGACAGGTCGACCGGAGGCCGGATGTGACCCCTCCGGCGGCCGATCCCGTAGTCCGCATCGGCGAACGGCTGCACGTCCTTGCGGCGGGGGCGGAGCGCATCGTCGAGGTGGTGGCCCGGGCCAGCCGGATGCGCGCCACCGAGCTGCACGCGCTGGTCGCGATCGCCTCGGCGGAGCAGGCGGGTGCGCCCGCCACCCCGGGGGACCTCGCGCAGGCGCTGCGGCTGACCACCGGGGCGATCACCGGTCTGGTGGACCGGCTCGTCCGATCCGGGCACGTGCGACGGGAGGCGGACACGGCCGACCGCCGCCGGGTGCGGCTGGTGTGCCGCGAGGCCGGACGTGCGGCCGCGAGCGAGCTGCTCCACACGCTGGCCGGGCGGGCCAACGCCGTCCTGCTGGCCCTGACCGCGGAGGAGCGCGGCGTCGTGGACCGGTTCCTCGACGACGTGGGCTTCGCGACGACGGCCTACCTGCACACCCACGAGATCCGCCGCCCGCTGTCGGACTGAGGTCCCGGTCCGCGGCACGCCGCGGGGGTGCGGCCCCTAGAGTCGCCGTCGAGCAGCCTCCCGCTCCCGAAGGGACTCCCCGATGCCGCGTACCGCCCTGACCCTCGACGCGCCGGGTGGCCTCTGCCCGGCCACCCTGCACACGCCCGAGGGGTCCGGCCCGTGGCCCGGCGTGATCATGTACCCGGACGCGGGCGGTGTCCGGGACACGTTCCTGGGGATGGCGGACCATCTCGCCGGGCTCGGCTACGTCGTGCTGCTGCCGGACGTCTACTACCGCTCGGGCGGCTTCGAGCCCTTCGACATGGCCACCGTGTTCACCGACCCCGCGGAGCGGGCACGGCTCGGGGCGCTCATGCAGTCGCTGACGCCGGAGATGGTCGTGGCCGACGCCGCCGTCTACACCGCGACCCTGCTGGGCAGGCCCGAGGTGACCGGCCCGAGGGTCGGGACGACGGGGTACTGCATGGGCGGGCGGACGTCGCTGATCGTGGCGGGGGCGCTCGGCGGGACGATCGGCGCCGCGGCCTCCTTCCACGGCGGCAACCTGGCGAAGGCGGACGACCCCGACAGCCCCCACCACCGCGCGGCGGGGATCCGGGCAGCCGTGTACGTCGCGGGCGCCACGGACGACGGCTCCTTCGGCCCGGAGCAGTTCACCCTGCTGGACGACGCGCTCTCCGAGGCCGGGGTGCGCCACACCGTCGAGACCTACCCGGCCGCCCACGGCTTCGCGGTCCCGGACAACCCCACCCACGACGCCGAGGCCGAGGAGCGGCACTGGGCCGCCCTCTCCGACCTCTACCGCGCCGCGCTGGCCTGAGGGCTCACCGAGCCGCGTTCACGGAAGTCCTCCTCGATCGCGGCGCGCTGTCCGCGGGTTCACGGGGTCGCGTTCATGCGGGCGTCCTCCTCGGCCGCGGCGCGCTGCCGGGCGAGGACGTGGTCGCGGGCGGCGACACCGTCCGCGGGCTCCCCGTCCGGAGCCACCCAGGTCTCCAGGTCCGGGTGGTGGAAGAACACCAGCGAGTAGCGCGGGCCCGCGGGCCCGGTCCGCGGCGGGTTGACCACCCGGTGCAGGTTGGCCGGGAGCCGTCCGCGGCTCCAGCGGTGCAGCAGGTCGCCCGCCTGCACGAGCAGGGCATCGGGCGGGAAGGCCACCGGGACCCACTCACCGTCCGCGAACGCCTCCAGCCCACCGGGCGCGGCGTCCGCCCAGAGCAGGGTGATCCCGCCGATGTCCGTGTGCGGACGGGCGCGGGTGCGGCCGGGCTCCGGAGCGGTCTCCTGGGCGAGGTAGTGGTTGAGCACCAGGTTGGAGTGCTGGCCCTCGGTCCACGCCGGGAGGTCGGCGGCGGGCAGGTCCAGGCCCTCCGCGACCAGCGTGGTCACCCTCGACGCGACGCCGTGCAGGTGCGCGTACACCGCGGTCCAGGCCTGCGCGAACCCCGCGGGCCGGTCCGGCCAGTGCGGGAAGGTGGCGCCCCACGCGTCGAGACCGGCGGTCTGCCCGCCCGGCGTGAGCCGCACCTCGAAGCGCTCCATGAGCGGTGCACTCGGGCCGCCCGCGTAGACCGGTTGCCACCCCGCCCACGGACCCTCACCGGGCCACTGGACCAGGGCCTTCTCGGCCTCGGGCAGCCCGTAGAACGCCCGCCCGGTGTCCAGCACCCCGTCGAGCGCCGCGGCGGTGAGCCCGTGCCCGGTGACGAACACACAGGACGAGCGGGTGAGTGCGGCGACCAGCTCGGGACCGGTCAGGGTGCGGAGATCGAGGATCGGGATCACGGCGTGCCTCCTTCGCGAGAGGTGGGCCGCCGTTGCGCCGTTGCCGGTGGATACCCGCTCCGGACGCTAGCCCGACGACGGCCCGGACGGAAGACCCGCCTCCCACCCCTGTGTGAACGTCTGATGACCTGCGCGGAGGCAGATCACCGCGCCCCGACGCGGGATCCGGGGCCGCCGTACCCGCGTCAGGGGTCTGATGATCACCGCGAGTGGGTCAGCGCAGGTCGGGCGCGGGGAAGGGGCGGCGGGTGTCCAGGCGCAGGGAGAGCCTGCCCGCCGCGCGCCAGGCGCGGGCGGTGAGGTCGCGGTCCTCCTCGGTCACCAGGTTGCCCATCACCCGCAGCGCCACCCGCATCAGCGCGGTGGAGCGCATGCCCACCGGGCCGGCGAGCGGGAGCAGGCGGGGGAGGGTGAGCAGGCCCGCGAGCCTGCGGGCGATGGAGAACGCCTGGCCGTAGTGGCCGCGCAGGGTCGCGGGCCAGGCGAGCGCGAGGTCCTTCTCGCCCGCGGCCAGCTCGGCCACCAGCCGCCCGGTCTCCAGGCCGTAGTCGATGCCCTCGCCGTTGAGCGGGTTCACGCAGCCCGCGGCGTCCCCGATCAGTGCCCAGTTGGGGCCCGCGACCCCGGACACCGCCCCGCCCATCGGCAGGAGCGCCGACCGGACCAGCCGGACCTCGCCGGAGAGCCGCCAGTCCTCGCGGCGGAGGTTCGCGTAGTGCTCGATCAGCGCGCGGAGCTGCACGTTCGCCGGGCGCTTCTCGGTCGCCAGCGTCCCGACGCCGATGTTGACCTCGCCGGTGTGCAGCGGGAAGACCCAGCCGTACCCGGCGAGGACCTCGTCGGCGGTGCCGCGCAGCTCCAGGTGCGAGGAGATCCACGGGTCGTCGTGCCGCTCGGAGCGGATGTACCCCCGCGCCGCGACGCCGTACGCCGTGTCCTGGTGCCACTCCCGCCCGAGCACCCGGCCCAGGGTCGACCGGGCGCCGTCGGCGACGACCAGGCGTTGGCAGGCGATCGTCCGCCCGTCGGCGAAGGTCACACCGGAGATCCGCTCACCGTCCCGCTCGACCGCGACCGCCTTGCCGGTCACCCCCGTGGCACCGGACTCGAGCGCCACGGCCCGGATGCGGTCGTCCAGCTCGGTGCGGGCGACGGCGCTGCCCTCGGCGGGCAGCGACCCGCCCGGCCACTCGAGCAGCAGCTCCTGGCCGAACCCTGCGGCGCGCAGCCCGCGGTTCGCGCCGTGCGAGCGCACCCACGGACCGAGCCCGAGCCGGTCCAGCTCGGCGATCGCGCGCGGGGTGAGCCCATCCCCGCAGGTCTTGTCCCGAGGGAACTCGGCGGAGTCCGCGAGCACGACGTCCATGCCCTGACGGGCGGCCCACGCCGCCGCCGCGGAACCCGCGGGGCCTGCGCCGACGACGAGGAGGTCCGTCGAACCCGGGGGAGTCATGCCTCCAGTGTGACTCGTCCGGGCAGCAACGCGCGCATCGCCCACACCCCGAACACCGGCCCCGGCAGCAGGACGAGCAGCGCGAGCCGCCAGCCCGTCAGGTCGGCGGCCGCCGCCACGACCGGGATGCTGACCGCGGTGAGCAGGAACCCCAGGGCCGTCTGCGTGGTCAGGGCGGTCCCGACGTACCGGCGGTCGACCACGTCGGACAGTGCGGCTGTGAACAGCCCCGAGTCGGCGATCACGGTCGCGCCCCACACGGCGCAGAAGAACGCCAGCCCCGCAGGCGCGGCGTCGACCATCGTGGGGGAGAGCAGACAGCAGGTGCCCGACGCGGCGAGCGCCAGCGCCGCGATCGGGGCCGGCCCCCAGCGGTCCGCGGCCCGCCCCGCGACCACACAGCCCCCCGCCCCCGCGATTCCGGCGGCGACGAACGCCACGAGATGGGCCCGCAGCCCGGGAGAGGCGGCCTCGAGATAGCTCGGGAGCCAGGTCCAGAAGGCGTAGAGCTCCCACATGTGGCCCAGATAGCCGAGCACGACCAGCCGGGCGGTCCGGTCCCGCAGCAGGCCGAGGGCGAAGTGCGGATCGGGCGGGGCGGCCGGCGCGTGCCCGGGTCCCGGCCGGACGGCGACGACGGCGACCACCGCGGCCAGCCCCCCGGCGGCCGCCGCGCCCAGCAGCAGCTCGCGCCAGGGGAGTGCGAGCCCGCCGAGCAGGTGGGGCAACGCGGAGCCGAGCGTGAGGGCCGCGACCAGCAGGCCCAGGTCCCGGCTGCGGGCGCTCGGGCGGGACCACGACGTCGTCAGCTTCATACCGACCGGGTAGACGCCTGCCAGGAACAGCCCGGTCAGCGCCCGCAGGGCCAGCGCGGGCCCGGCCGACTCGACCGCGGTGGCGAGCAGGACGGTGGTGCCCGCGGCCCCGAGCGCCGAGCCGGCGAGCAGCCGGTGCGGGCGGAGCCGGTCGGGGAGGGTGAGCACCGCCGAGCCCACCGCGCCCGCGACGAACCCGAGCTGGACCGAGACCGTGAGCGCGACCGTCCCGACCCCCCACTCGGCCGACAACGCGGGCGCCACGGCGGAGGCGGAGAACCAGACGGCCAGGCCCAGCACCTGGACCAGCGCGATCGCCGTCCGCGGCCCCATGTGCTCGGGCCTCCGGTGCTCCGCCATGTGGCGGAGCGTAGCTGGTCAGGTCAGATCAGTGACTCTGCGTCTTCCGCAGCTGCGTCGCCGTCCACACGAAGATCCCGACGCAGCCCAGGGCCACCACGGCGAACACGATCGCCGGGACCATGGCGCCGTCCATGAGGAACACGACCACGACCAGCACACAGAGCAGGAACGCGATCACCGAGATCCCGCGGTGCAGCTTGAGCGCGCTCTGCCCGTCGTGCGAGCCGGAGCCGGACGTGGGGCCACCGAAGCCCCAGACCCGGGTCCCCTGGACCTCGATCTCGCGGTTCGGTTCCTGACTGGAGGCGACCATGAATGCTCCTACCCTGTTCGGCGTCTGAGCACTCATCGTCCCGCGCGGCCCCCCGACCGTCCACAATCACTCAGGCGATCACCACATTGGTGGCGAAGGTCCCCTCCGGGTCGACCCGGCAGGCGATGTCCAGCAGGCGTTCCCGGTCCGCGGGGGACCACAGCGCACCCACCCGTGAGGGCGACGCCTGCCCGAGGAGGTTCACCAACCCGCCCTCCGCGGCCCACGGGCGCAGGGCGTCGACGAGCGCGGCGGCCGCGGCGGGCACCAGCTGCGGCTCGGGGCCCGCGAGCACACCGACGGTGAACACCGAGAACGCCACGTCCCGCCCCGAGACCGCGTTCGGCACCTCGGGCCGGCGCGCGACGGCGCCCCCGAGCAGCCGGACCTCGACCATGGCCAGCGGCGGGGTCGCGTGGGCGAGCAGCGCGTCCACGGTCTCGGCGGTCAGCTCCCGCAGCGAGGTGCCGCGGTCCCAGCTGGGCATCGGGTCGGTCGGGTCCATGTGGACGGCGTCGAGCGCGGCGTAGGGCAGCTCGCCGACGGTGTCAATCAGCGGTGTGGCGACCGCGCGCAGCGGGGCGAGCAGGGCCGCGCCCTCCTCGGCCGGGGCGAGCGTGCTGAACCGCACCGCGACGACGGACCGGCCGCGGATCGGCTCCGGCAGCCGCGGGTCCGGCGGCGTGGTGAGCAGGGCCACGGAGGTGCCGGTGTGCTCGGGCATCGTGGGCGCCCACTCGCGCCAGGTGTGCAGCACGGCCGCCGCGTCCTCGCCCGCGAACAGCACCGCGCCGCCGTGGAAGCGGCTGACCGGGACGAGGTCGAACTCGATCTCGGTGATGATCCCGAAGTTGCCCTTGCCGCCGCGGACGGCCCAGAAGAGGTCGCCGTCGGAGCCGGTGCTGTGCTCGTCGATCTCCCGGACGGCGCCGTCGGCGGTGAGGAGGATGAACCGCCGCACGTGGTCGGCCGCGAAGCCGAACCGCCGCCCGAACGGGCCGAGTCCGCCGCCGGTGGTGAACCCGACCACGCCGACGTGCGACGACGAGCCGCAGAGCGGGGCGAGGCCGTGCGGCGCGGCGGCATCGAGCACCGCGCGCCAGCGGACGCCCGCCCCGACGACCGCGCGGCGGTTGAGGGGGTCGATGGACACCGCGTCCATCCGCCGCGTGCTGACGAGCACGGTGCCGAAGAGCTCGTCGGTGAGGCCGTGCCCGGTGGCCTGCACCGCGACCCGACGTCCACTGGCCCGGGCGAACCGGACCGCCGCGGCGACGTCCGCGGTGCAGGTCGCGCCGACCACGACCGCGGCGGCCGGGGTGTGCGCCACGTTGAACCCGCTCGCCTCCTCGGCGAAGCCGGGATCGCCGGGTTCGAACACCGGGCCGCGCACCGCCGAGGCGAGCAGCTCGACGGCGGCCTGGGACTGGGCGTTCTCGTGGGGGAAGACGGTGGTCATGGGACTCTCCCGGGGCTACTGCGGGCCGCTCGGGGGGCGGCCTCTCCTGCGCAGAAGACTCCCGCCGCACGGGGGCCCCGGACGACCGGGCCAACGGGTTGCTCGGGGTGTGGCCAGCACCCCCGACGAGGGTGCGGCAGCGGGTGGCGCGCGGGTGCCGATCTCGTCCGCCTCGGCCGACCCGGTATCCCGGCCCACAGCAGGAAGGGCCGCCGGGTGCCCGCCCGGTCACTGACCCTCCCCGCGACCGGGTTCAGCACCACGTCCCACGCCTTGGGCAGCACCACCAGCAGCCCGGCCAGTCCGGCGGCGACGCCGGGGGCGTCGGTGAGGTAGGGGAGCAGCAGCAGGCCGGGGACGGTGCCGAAGGTCCCGGCCGCCACATTGCCCAGGGCGTCACCGCGGCGCACGCCTGCGGAGAGGGGCATCGGAGCATCCCAGGGTCGCCGGCAGGATGGTCGACCGTGGACGATCCGGGGACGCGCGGTGATCGGCGCGGTGATCGGCGCGGTGGCCGGTGGGGTGCCCGGCGGACGCCCAGCGAGCGTCTCCGCGAGCCCCCGCCCCTGCTGCGCAGGCGCATCGCCTCGGGGCGCGCGGCGATGGACCAGCCGAACGTCACCGGGGACGGCGACGTCCCGCTGACCCCGCGGTTCTGGCTGATGGTCGTGTTCACCGGGATCGGCGCGGGCCTGTTCGGGATCGCGCTGATGCTGCTGCTGTTCGCCGTCGCCGATCTCGCCTACGGGTCGGGGGCGGGTACCGGGAACTTCGAGGCCGCCGTGGCGGGGGCCTCGTGGGTCGGCCGGGTGGTGCCGCTGCTGGTCGCGGGTGTGATCGCGGGCGTCGGCTGGTACCTGCTCCGCGGGTACGTGCCGGGGCGGTCCGATGTGGACGACACCGTGTGGACGGGCGACGGGCGGCTCGGGGTGCGCCGCAGCCTCGGGACCTCGGTGCTGTCGGAGATCGTCGTCGGGCTCGGGGCGTCGTTGGGTCGCGAGGCGGCGCCGAAGCTGATGGGCGGGGTGTGCGGCAGCGTGCTCGCGGGCTGGTCGGGGCTCTCGACGCCGCAGCGTCGGCTGCTGGTCGCCTGCGGGGCGGGCGCGGGGCTCGCGGCGGTCTACAACGTGCCGCTCGGCGGCGCGCTGTTCACCGCGGAGGTCCTGGTCGGGGCGATCCGGCTGCCGGTGATGCTGCCCGCGCTGGCCTGCTCGACGGTCGCGACGCTGACCGCGTGGCTGGTCCTGCCGTCCGGCCCGGTCTACGTCGGGCTGCCCGTGCAGCCCTTCACGCTGATCACTCTCGTGTGGTCGCTCCCGGCCGGCATCGTCGTGGGGACGGCCGCGGTGTTGTTCGTGCGGCTGGTGGCCTGGGTGTCGCACCGGCAGCCGAAGGGGCGGTGGCAGCTGGTGGCGCCGCTCGGGGCGTTCGCCGTGCTCGCCGCGCTCGGCCTGGTGCTGCCCCAGCTCTACGGCAACGGCAAGGACCTCGCCGAACAGGCCTTCAACGGGGTGGGACCGGTGTGGCTGCCGGCCCTGCTGTTCGTGCTGAAGCCGCTGGTCACGGCGATGTGCCTGGGCAGCGGCGCGTCCGGCGGCCTGTTCACCCCCGCCCTCGCGACGGGTGCGACGCTGGGTGCCGCGCTCGGCGCGTTGTGGACGCTGCTGTGGCCGGGGGCGGATCTCGGTGCCTTCGCGCTGATCGGCGCCGCCGCGATGATCGGAGCGGGGATGCAGGCACCGCTGGCGGGCCTGGTGATCGTCCTCGAGCTGACGGACGTCGGCCTCGGCCTGCTCCCGCCGATGATGGTCGCCACTCTGCTCGCGACGGCGATCGCCCGCTGGATCGACGGGTACTCGATCTACTCGGCGCGGCTGGCCGAGCGGATCACTCCGGTAGGAGGAGCGTGACCAGTCCGCGCGCCCATTCCGGGGTGCCCGGGCGGTCGGTGAGCACCGCACGGAAGTAGATCGGGCCCAGGAGCACGTCCACGGCCCGTTCGACCGTCGGCGCCCGGCCGCTGCGGACCCTCTCCCGCTCGAGCATCGCGGCGAGCTGCTCCTCGCGGTCCCCGCGGCAGGCGCAGGCCCCGACCTCGCCCGCGCCGATCGCCGCGCGCATCAGGGCGAGGACCTCCGGGTCCGCGACGTCCGTGGCCACGCTCGCCGCCCACCGCTCCAGGTCGGCGCGCAGCGAGCCGGTGTCCGGGACCACGACGTCCCCGGAGAACCGGCTGGTCGCGACGTCCGCCAGGAGCTCGGCGACCGAGCCCCACCGGCGGTACAGCGTGGTGGGGTGCACGCCCGCGCGTGCGGCGACCACCGGCAGCGTGAGCGTGTCCTCCTGTGCGGACACCAGCTCCGCGACCGCGCGGTGCACGTCCGCTCGGACCCGGGCCGAGCGGCCGCCGGGTCGGGTCCCCGTCCGGGTCGGGCTCGTCATGGCCGCCAGTATGCACTAACGCAACGATCATTGCGATCCCGTGCTACGGTCGCTAACGCACAGATCGTTGCACTCCTGTGAGGCTCCCGATGACCACCGCCCTCCGCTCCCGCCCGCTGTTCTTCGCCGCCGTCGCCGCGATCGTCATGCTCTTCCTCGGCGCCTCCAGCGCGCCGTCCCCGCTCTACATCGTCTACCAGCAGATGTGGGGCTTCAGCCCGACCGTGCTGACCGTGGTCTTCGCGATCTACGTGGTGGGCCTGCTCGGCTCGCTGCTGGTCGTGGGCGCGCTGTCGGACCACGTCGGTCGGCGGCCGGTCCTGGTCGGCGCGCTCCTGCTGGAGTCCCTGGCCCTGGTGCTGTTCCTGCTGGCCGGGAACGTGTTCGTGCTGTCGGTGGCCCGGCTGCTGCAGGGCGTCGCCACCGGCGCGGCGATGACGACGCTCGGCGCGGCACTGGTGGACCTCGAGGCGCCGCACGCGCGGGGGAGGGCGGGGCTGGTCAACTCCGTCGCCCCCACCGCGGGCCTCGCACTGGGGGCGCTGGGCACCGGCGCGCTCGTCGAGTTCGGCCCGTCGCCCACGCGGTTCGTGTTCGCCCTGCTGCTGGCCGGGATGGGCGTCGCCGCGGTGATCGTGGCGCTGATGCCCGAGACGTCCGCGCGCAGGCCCGGCGCGCTCGCCTCGCTCCGCCCGGTGGTCGGCGTGCCCGCGCGGCTGCGCCCGGAGGTCGTGCCGGTGGTCCCGGTGATGATCGCGAGCTGGGCGCTCGGCGGGCTCTATCTCTCACTCGGCCCGTCCGTGGCCGCGCAGCTGTTCGGCCTGACCAACCACCTCGTCGGCGGAGTGGTGGTCACACTGCTCTGCGGCACCGGGTCGATCACGGCCTTCGCCCTGCGCAACGCGCCCGCGCCCCGACTGCTGGCCCCGGCCGCGGCCGTGCTGGGGCTGGGCACACTGGTCACCCTGGCGGGCATCGGGCTCGGGCAGATCGCGCTCGGGCTGGTCGGGACGCTGGTGGCGGGCATCGGGTTCGGCGCCGCGGCCCTGGCGACCTTCGGCACCTTCGCCCGGATCGCCGAGCCGCACGAGCGCGGGGCCCTGTTCGCCGTCGCGTTCGTGATCTCCTACCTGGCGTTCTCGCTGCCCGCGGTGGCGGCGGGGTTCGCAGGCACCCGCTTCGGCCTGCACGTCACCGCGGAGGTGTACGCGCTGGGCATCGTGGCGCTCACGGCGGCGGCGCTGGTGTTGGGTCTGCGCCGCCGCCCCGCCCCCGCCTGCCCCCAACAGGCGTGATCGGTCGGAACGATCAGTGCCAGTGATCAGTGGCAGTGATCAGTGGCAGTGCCCCTGTGAGCTCGGCGGGACGTCCAGGGCCGGGTTGCGGTCGAAGAATCCGGCGGGCTTGAGCACGAACCCGGTGTAGTCGACGGGCATGACCGGCCAGTCCTCCGGGCGCGGGAAGTGCGTGAGGCCGAAGGTGTGCCACACGACGATGTCCTCGCCGTCGACCGGACGGTCCGCCGCCACCCACGCGGGCAGCCCCGCGCCGCCGGGGTTCTGGTTCACGAAGTCCCCGGCCGGATAGCGCTGGTCGTGGTCGTACTGCGTGACCCACAGCGCCTTCGTCGCGAAGGTCGCCCGGCCCGCGATGGACGACGCGTCGTCCGCGAGCAGGGTCGGCTGCCCGGTCGGGTGCAGCACGTACCCGACCTCCTGGCCCAGCGCGTTGCGCTTGTCCGGGTTGACGATGTGCCAGACCCGCGCGGTGGCGGCGTTGGCGTCCCGCTGGGCGTCGGACTCCCGGGAGAGCCGGGTGACGCGTCGCCGGAACGCGTTGCCGTACGGGTTGCCCTCGCCCATCGGCACGCGGGCCGCCTCCACCTCCTCCACCGCGTTGCGCGGCCCGTCGACGGTCATGTCCAGCCGGGCGGAGAACAGGTGCTGGTGGAACGGGGCGCCGAGGCCGGGCGCGATCTCGGTGGCGTACTCACCCGGGGTGCCGGAGGTGAACACGATGCCGGTGGCCTTGCACTCCAGCTCGATGGTGCCGTCGAGGTAGAGGTACCAGTAGAAGCCGTAGTCGTAGTTGCCGATCGGGGTGAAGAAGCTGATCACCAGGCGGCGCTGGCGGCGGGTCTCGCGGGATCCGGTGAACATGTCCGAGTGCTTCCAGAGGACGCCGTAGTCCTCCTCGTGCATGCAGATCGCGTTCCGGATGGTCCGCGGGTTCCCGAGGTCGTCCGCGACGACGGCGTCGGTGTAGAGGATGTCGCCGAGGCAGTCGCAGCCCAGCTGCAGGGAGTCGGCGTAGCGGGCGAACATGTACTCGCCGCAGTCGAAGTAGTTCTGCCAGAAGCGGACCGGCGCCGGGTCGGCGTAGGGGACCACCATCTCGGCGACCGACGCGCGGTAGCAGATCGGGCGGTTGTCGAAGGCGATCTGGTGCAGGGTCAGGCCCTCGCGCTCGTTGAACCCGATGCGCAGGTCCCACTTGCCCCACCGCACGTGCCCGTCCTCGACGGTGAAGGAGCGACCCTCGGGCTGGGTGATCGAGATGGGCTTGAGGTCGAGGTGCTCGCCCTGGACCTCGGGGTCGTCGAAGTTGCCCGTCGTCTCGGGGACGGGCACCACCCCGGTGTCGATCACGCGGTCCACGGACCGCGTGGTGAGGTCCACGTAGGCCACGAGGCCGTCGATCGGGTGGGCCCAGGGGTGGTCCTTCGCGTGGTCCTGCTGGAAGCCGAAGGCGCGCACGATGCGGCGGCCCGCCTCGCCCGGGTAGTCGTAGACGCCCGCGGACAGCGGGACGGCGCGGACCGAGGCGGGCTCGATCCCGCGGGTCTCGAGCGCTGCGAGCCACTCCCGCTCCCCGTTGAGGATCTCCTCGATCATCTCGAACTCGGTGTCGATGATCGGGGGCTGGCCCTCGCGCTCCGGCTCGATCCCGCGGGTGGAGACGACGCCCGTCGTCGAGGCCACGACGTCCCACGACCGCCCGGAGGCGATGTCCAACAGCACGACCCGGAACCGGCGGTCGGTCTCGGCACCGGCGAGGACCTCGGACTTCGGCGGCTCCTCGGGGGCGAAGAACGTGTAGCGGACGGTCTCGCCGAGCAGCCCGGCGGCGAGCAGGACCTCGCGGACGGCGGTCACCTCGGCCTCGGACGCCATCGCGAGCGCGTGGGTGCGGTTCTCGAGCGTGGTCATGCGACTCCTCCAGCGGGGATCGTCTCGGTGGCGGGCCTGCGGCTCCAGAGTGCCCCGACCGCGAAGGCCAGGACCAGGACCGCGCCGATCGCGGCGGCCAGCGCGGGCGAGCCGCCGATCAGGGTCGGGAAGTTGGCGACGGTCAGCGCCAGGCAGGCCAGCAGGCCCACGAGACCGAGCGCCGGGGCGACGAGGGTGTGCCAGGCCCGGGTGTCCGCGCGGGTGCTGCGGAAGAACACGAGGACCGCGGTGCAGGTCAGGGCCATGAGGGCGAGCACGCCGAGCGTCGCGGTGCCCGCCATCCACGCGAACACCTGGGCCACCGGGTCCATCCCGGCGAGCGCGAAGACCACGATGAAGAACAGCGCGATCCCGGACTGGGTCAGCGAGGCGACGTGCGGCGAGCCGTGCTTCGCGTGGCTGCGCCCGCAGGCGGCGAACACCGAGCGGGCGTTGCCGAGGGCGAACCAGTAGCGGGCCAGCACGTTGTGGAAGGACAGGATCGCCGCGAACAGGCTGGTCATCAGCAGGACCTGCGCCACGTCGCCGCCGATCGGGCCGAGCACGGTCGTGATGGTGGTGATGATCATGTTGCCGGGGTCGGCACCCGCGGCCTCGACGGCGGCCGCGTCGCCCCAGGCGGAGACCACCGCCCAGCTGGACAGCGTGTAGAACACCCCGATCAGCAGCAACGCCGTGTAGGTGGCGCGGGGGATGGTGCGCTCCGGGTCGCGGGCCTCGTCCCGGAAGACGGCGGTGGCCTCGAACCCGATGAAGCTCGCGATGGCGAACATGATCGCGATGCCCAGCGAGCCGGAGACGACCTGGGAGGGCTGCAGGAACGCCGTCGAGAGCTGCCCGGTCCCACCGCCGCCGGTGGCCGCCACGACGACGTCGAACACGATCACGATGGCCACCTCGGCGACCAGCAGCACGCCGAGCACCCGCCCGGACAGCTCGATGTGCCGGTACCCCAGCACCCCGACGACCGCGAGCACGACGAGCGACCACACCCACCACGGCAGCGCGGGGCCGCCCCAGTGCTGGACGAGGCCGTCGATCACCGCGCCGATGTAGCCGAACACGGCGAGCTGCACCGCGGTGTAGGTGACGAGGGCGAGGAACGCCGCCCCGAGCCCGGGGGCGCGGCCGAGCCCCCGCTGCACGTAGGAGTAGAAGGCGCCCGCGTTCGGGACGTGCCTGCTCATCGCGCAGAAGCCCACCGCGAACAGCAGCAGGACGCCCATGCACAGCGCGAAGGTCGTGGGGAAGGCCGCGCCGTTGCCGGCGGCGAGGCCGAGCGGGACGGTGCCCGCGATGACGGTCAGCGGCGCCGCGGCGGCGACGACCATGAAGACGATCGAGCCGACGCCGAGTGTGCCGGAGAGTGTTCGCGTACTCATGGATGCTCCAGGGGAGTGGCGGATGCGGGGGACCGTCCTCGGCCGCCGCGTCGGGCACAACCGCCGTTCTCCGGTGGCGCGAATCACCGCGCGGCGCGTTCCCACGCCACGGGAATCCGGCGACGGGAATTCTCATTCGACTCGTCCTGGCTGGTCACAGCGCTGTCCCGACGGGCTAACGTGCGCGGGCCAGGATCAGGAGGTGGGCATGCTGCGCGACCGTTCCCCCGTGCACGGACTCGAACGACGGCGGCTCGGCGCGCTCGACGTGCTCGCCCAGTCGGTCTCGGGGGCCGCGCCGTCCGCGGCGATGGCGGCGGTCCCGGTGATCGTCGCGGCCTCCGCGGGCGGGGCCACGGTGTGGTCGTTCGTCGTCGCCACGGTGCTGGCCCTGCTGATCGCGGGCTGCATCGCCCGCTTCACCCGCCGCATGGCCGCGCCGGGCGGGCTCTACCCGCTCACGGCGAAGGGGCTCGCCCCCGGCGCGGCGCTGGCCTGCGGGATCGCGCTGCTCACCGGGTACGGGCTGCTGGCCGCCGCGGCGTTGGCGGGGGTCGCGGCCTACGTGGACGCCCTGTTGGCGCGCCTCGGCGTGACCGACGGGCGGTGGGTCCCCGCCGCCGTCGCGGTGGTGGTGGGCGGGCTCGTCGCGCTGCTCGCGCTGCGCGGGGTGCGGCTCGCCGCGCGCGTGGTGCTGCTGGTGGAGAGCGTGGCGATCACGGTGCTGGTGGTGGTGTTCGCGCTGCTGCTGGCCGGGGGACCGATCCCGGGGCCCGGGTCGGCGCCCGCGTCGCCCGGGCTCGGGGGGATCGCCGCGGGCGTGCTGCCCGCGCTCGCCGCGTTCATCGGCTTCGAGATCGCGACCACGCTCGGCGCCGAGGCCCGCAGGCCCTTCCGGACCGTGCCGCGCGCGGTCGGGATCACCGCCGCGGTGGCCGGGGTGCTCTACCTCTTCGCCGCGCACGTCCAGGTCGTCGGGTTCGCGGACACCCCGGGCGGGCTCGCGGGGCAGGCCGAACCGGTGCTGGTGCTGGCGACGGCCCGCGGGTGGTCCTGGGTGCCCGTGGTGTTGGACCTCGGGCTGATCGCGTCCTTCCTGGCGTGCGCGCTGGCCACGACGACGGCGCTCGTCCGGGTGCTGTTCTCGCTGTCCCGGGACGGGGTCGCCCCCGCCGCGCTCGGGCGCACCCACCGCCGGTTCCGGACCCCCCACGTCGCGCTGGTGGCGGCGATGCCGGTGGTGGTGCTGGTCCTGGCCCTTCCGGTCGCCGCCGGTGTCCCGGTGGGCCCGGTGCTGGTCACGCTGCTGACGCTCGCCACCTCGGGGTTCCTGGTCGCCTACCTGCTGGTCTGCGTGGCGGCCCCGGTGTTCCTGCACCGGATCGGCGAGCTGACGTGGTCCGCCGTGGCCGCCACCGCGGTGATCGCGCCGATCCTGGTGGTGGTGTTGGTGGCCTTCGTGCTGAGCGCACCGGGGCCTGCGGTGGTGCTCGGCGTGATCGCGGCCCTCGGCCTGGCCTGGTGGGCGCTGCTGCGGTGGCGCCGTCCCGCCGCGCTCGCCGGGATCGGGGTGTACGACGAGACCGTCGCCGCGGACGTCGCGGGTCGGCGGATCGCGGGGACCCGGGCATGACGGGGCCCGCCCCGCTCTCGGGGCGCCAGCCCAAGGCGGTGCGCAGCGCCCTCGCGGTGTTGGAGGAGGTCGTCGCGGCGGGTCCGGGGGTCACGGCGAAGGAGATCTCCGCGGCGCTCAAGCTCCCGCAGGCCACGACGTATCGGCTGCTGAACCTGCTGGTCGCCGAGGAGTACCTGGTCCGGCTGCCGGACCTCAAGGGCTTCGAGCTGGGCAGGCGGGCCGCCCGGCTCGCCCTGCCGGTGGTGTCGGCGCCGCCGACCGCCGCCCGCGCCGTCGTCGAGCACCTGCGGGGGCTGGTGCGGTGGGGGGTGCACCTGGCCTCGTACCGGACCGGGCAGGTGGTCGTCGTGGACCCCGACCCGGACCACCCGCCCAGCGCCGGCGCCCTGCTCGCCCGGTATCCGCAGGTCAGCGCACTGGGCAGGCTGCTGCTGGCCGAGCAGCCGGACTGGCACGCGCTCGTCCGCGAGGAACGGGCCTTCACCGAGCACACCACCCGTGCGGCGGACCTGGACCTGGCCGAGGTCACCGCGCGGGGGATGGCCCGGCAGTGCGGGGAGCTGCGGGCGGACCGCGGCTGCCTCGCGGTGTCCGTGCGCGCACCGGGGGACGGTTCGCTGGTGGCGGGGCTGGCGATCGCGGGCCCGCCGCACCGGATCGCCGAGCCCAACGAGGAGATCCTCGCCCTGCTCAAGGACCACGCCGAACGCCTCGCGCCGCTGTTGGCCTGATCCCGTCCGGTCGGAGGGTCCGGCGCACGGGTGCGGCGAGCAGACTGGGCCACCCACCGACCGACGCTGTTCGGAGGACACGCATGGCCTTCCCGCCCCTGACCCACGTCGCGGTCACGGTCTCCGACCTGGACCGCAGCACCCGCTGGTACACCGCCCTGTTCGGGACCGAGCCCGTCCTGGACGAGGACGAGGGGTCCGGCGACTTCCACCACACCGTCTACGCGATCGGGGGCGGCCAGCTCTTCGGCCTCCACACCCACACGGGGGGCTCGCCGGACGGAGCGTTCGACGCCCGGCTCGCGGGCCTGGACCACGTCGCCTTCACCTGCGCCGACCGCGCCGAGCTGGAGGGGTGGGTGACGCGGCTCGACGAGCTGGGGATCACCCACGGCGGGATCAAGGACGCCCACTACGGTTCCGGCGTCTCCTTCCGGGACCCGGACGGCATCGCGCTGGAGTTCTTCGCCCCGCCTACCCCGTCCTGAGCGAGAACGTGCCGTCGGCGGGGCCGGTGGTGGCCCAGGTGCCCTCGCCGGCGCTCCAGGTCCGGCCGTCGTAGGTGACGGCCGTGAGGCCGAACCGGTCCGCGTGGGCCACCGACCAGGCCGCGAGCGCCCAGCCGCGCTGGGCGGGCTGGGGACCGCTGAGCCGGGCGGTGCCGAGCTCGGCCGCCGCGACCGCGGCCACGTCGTCCGGCGGGCTCTGCGGGGTCAGGTCCCGGCACCGCAGCGCCGCGGGCTGCTGCCCGGTCAGCGCGACGGCGATGGCGCGGGCCTGGGGCTCCCACTGCGCGTAGGCCGACGGCGCGGCCGAGCGCTGCACGAGCTGGGCCGCCTCGGTGACCGTGGCGTCCTGCCAGTCCGGCAGCTTCCGCAGCGCCCGGTAGAAGGCCTGCGCCGCGTGCACCGGGTCCGTGACCTGCGCGTACGTGCCCCAGCCCTGGCTCGGTCGCTGCTGGAAGAGCCCCGCGGAGTCCCGGTCGCCGCCTGCGAGGTTGTCCAGCCGGGACTCCTGCAGGGCCGTCGCGATCGCCACCGTCACGGCGTGGTCCGGCATCCCCTCGGCGTACCCGACGCCGCCGATCGTGGCCGCGTACTCCGCCTGCGCGAGCGTGAGGGAGACCGTGGTCCCCGCCGCCTCGACCCGGCAGCCGGGCTGCGGCCGAGAGCCGGTCCACCACAGCACCCCGCCCACGACGACCACCACCGCGAGGAGGACGGCGAGCAGGGAGACAGCCGTTCGACGCACGCCCGCCATCCTGCCCGAACGCGGTACCGGGATGATGACAGGGCTGTTATATTAGCGCTGTGACATCGATCGACCCCACCCGTGAGAGCTGGCTCGTCCCGCTCAAGGCGCTGCTCGCGGACATGGACGGCGCGATCGCTGAGCTGTATGCGCGGCGGGGGATCGCCGGGGTTCGGCCGCGGTTCTCGATGGCCCTGATCCGCCTGCACCACCGCGGGCCGCTGTCGGTGAAGGAGCTGGCCGCCGAGGTGGACGTCACGCACTCGGCGATGAGCCAGACGGTGTCCGCGATGCGGAGGGAGGGACTCGTGGAGTCCACGCCGGGCCCGGACGCGCGCACCCGGCTGGTGGCCCTCACCGCCAAGGGCGCCGACCTCGTGCCGTTCCTCGAGGCGGAGTGGCGGGCCACCGAGGCCGCCGTCGCCCAGCTCGACGGCGAGCTCCCGTACCGGGTCACGCAGGTCATCGCGGACATGGCCGCGGCACTGCGGGAGCGGCCGTTCGTGGACCGGATCTCCGAACAGCTCCGGTGAGCTCGGCACTGGACCTCCGCCCGCTGCGCGAGTCCGCGGACTTCCGCAGGCTCTGGCTCACCGGGTCCGCCTCCGCGGTCAGCTCCCAGATCGCCGTCGTCGCCGTGCTGTTCCAGGTGTGGGAGCTGACCGGCAGCAGCGCGTGGGTCGGCGCCGTCGGCCTCGCCACCGGGCTCGCGACGGGGGTGTTCGGCCTGGTCGGCGGCACGCTCGCCGACCACGTCGAGCGGCGGGGACTGGTGCTGGTGACCCGCCTCGGCACCGCCGCGGCCGCCGCGCTGCTGGCCGCGACGGTGGCACTCGGGATCGGCTCGGTCGCCGTGCTGCTCGCGCTGGTCACGGTGCAGACGGGCTGCACCGCACTCGGGTCGGCGGCGCGGCGGACCTTCGTGCCCCGGCTGCTGGTCCGCGAGCGGGTGGGTGCGGGGGTGGCGCTGGATCACGTCGCCTTCCAGGTCGCGATGCTCACCGGGCCCGCGCTCGGCGGGATCCTGCTGGCAGGCTGGGGCGCGCAGGCCGCGTTCGCGGTCGACGCCGTGATCACCGCCGCCGCGCTCTACGGCGTGGCCCGGCTCCCGCGGATGGCCCCCGACCCCGCGGACGGCACGCCCCGCTCCACCCTCGCGGGCCTGCGTTTCGTCGTGCGCAGCCCGGTGCTGCGGGGCGCGTTGCTCTCCGACCTCGCGCAGACCCTGCTCGCCATGCCGATCGCGCTGTTCCCGGCGGTCAACGCCGCCCGCTTCGGCGGGGACCCCCGCACGTTGGGCTTCCTGCTGTCCGCGATCGCCGTCGGCGGGACCGTCGCGGGGCTGCTGTCCGGGCCCGTCGCGCGGGCCGTGCGCCCCGGCCGCACCTCGCTCGTCGCCGCGGCGGTCTGGGGTGCCGCGCTGGCCGGGTTCGGGCTGGTGGACGGCCTGGTCGCGACGCTGGCCTGCCTCGCGGCCGCCGGGGCGGCGGACACCGTGTCGGTGATCGGCCGGGGCACCCTGATCCAGCTCGCCACGCCCGACGGCTACCGGGGCCGGGTGACGGCCGTCGAGTACGTCGTGGGGGCGGGGGCGCCGGGCGTCGGCAACGCCCGCGCCGGGTTCGTCGCCGGGTTCGCCGGACCCGAGGTCGCCGCGGTGACCGGGGGAGTGGCGTGCGTGGCGGCCGTCGGGCTGGTGGCGCTCGGGTGTCGTCCGCTGCGGGACTGGACCACGGGGACGTCCGACACGGCAGGATGAGCGGATGATCGACGCCCGGGGGCCGACGCCGTCCCCGACCGACGCCGACCTCCGCCGCCGCGTCCCGGAGGCGCAGCGCCGTGCCGAGGCCGCGCGCTGCCTGCACGAGCTGCTCCCGGCCCTGCGGGTCGAGGCGGAGGACGCGCTCGGGCGGGCCGAGGCGGTGGCCTTCTGCGCGCGCGTCGAGCGGTGGTTCGCCGATCTGCACCTCCCGCTGACGGTCCTCTACGGCGACCCGGCGCTGCCCGCCCGCATCGTCCGGCAGGCCCTCGCCGCCGCGGTCGGCCGCCCGGCGGCGCTGCGCGAGCTGGACCGCCGCCGCGAGATCGACCCGCAGTGGTACCAGGACCCGCGGATGGTCGGGTACGTCGCGTACGTCGACCGGTTCGCGGGCACGATCCGCGGCCTGCACACCCGCCTGGACCACCTCGCCGAGCTCGGCGTGACCTACCTGCACCTGATGCCGCTGCTGCGCCCCCGCGAGGGCGAGAACGACGGCGGCTACGCGGTCGCGGACTACACGCAGGTCGATCCCCGCCTCGGCACCATGGCCGACCTCGAGGACCTCGCCGCCGCCCTGCGCGAGCGCGGCATGAGCCTCTGCGTGGACCTCGTGCTCAACCACACCGCCCGCGAGCACCCCTGGGCCCGCGAGTGGGTCGCGGGCGGCAACTCCTTCTACACGGCCTTCCCGGACCGCACGATGCCCGCGGCGTACGAGGCCACCATCCCCGACGTCTTCCCTGACCGTGCCCCCGGCTGCTTCACCTGGGTGGACGAGGTGCAGGGATGGGTGTGGACGACCTTCTGGGACTACCAGTGGGACCTCGACTACACCCGCCCCGAGGTCTTCGCGGCGATGCTCGGGACCCTCCTGCAGCTCGCCGACCGGGGTGTGGAGATCGTCCGGATGGACGCGGTGCCGTTCCTGGGCAAGCGGCTGGGCACGAACTGCCTCAACCAGCCCGAGGTGCACGACATCCTGCAGGCCCTGCGCGCGGCCGTGCGGCTGGCGGCGCCGGCGACCGTGTTCAAGGCGGAGGCGATCGTCTCGCCCGAGGATCTCGTCCCCTACCTCGGCGGCCATCCCCGGCAGCGCCCCGAGTGCGAGCTGGCCTACCACAACCAGCTCATGGTGCTGCTCTGGTCGTCGCTGGCCACCGGGGACGCCCGGCTCGCCGTGCAGGCGCTGCGGCGGATGGAGCCGATCCCGCTCGGGTCGTCCTGGGCCACCTACGTCCGCTGCCACGACGACATCGGCTGGGCGGTGTCGGACACCGACGCCGCGGCGGTCGGCTGGTCCGGCCCCGCGCACCGCCGCTTCCTCACCGACTTCTACTGCGGCCGCTTCCCCGGCTCCTTCGCCCGCGGCGCCGCGTTCCAGGAGAACCCGGAGACCGGGGACGCCCGGATCTCCGGCAGCGCCGCGTCGCTCTGCGGGATCGAGACCGACGAACCCGCGGGCGTCCGACGGCTGGTCCTGCTCCACGCGGTGACCTGCGGCTTCGGCGGCGTGCCCCTGCTGTACATGGGGGACGAGCTGGCCCAGCGCAACGACCACTCCTACCGCGACGACCCCGCCCTGGCGGACGACAACCGCTGGATGCACCGCCCGCGCCTGGACGAGACCGCGTTCGGCCGACGGCACGACCCGTCCACGGTGGAGGGTGAGGTGTTCGGCTGGTTCCGGCGGCTCACCGCGACCCGCGCCGCCCTGCCCGCGCTGCACGCCGCCGCCCCGACCGAGGTCCTGCGGGTCGACGACCCGCACGTCCTCGCCTGGCGCCGCCGCCCGCCGCACACCGGGGCGTTCGTGGGGCTGGCGAACGTCGCGGAGCACCCGGCGTCCGTGGACTCCGCGCTGCTCACGGGGCTGGAGCCGGTGCTCGCCTCGGACCCGGTCGAGGTCCGGGACGGGCGGGTGCACCTGCCGCCACTGGCGTGGGCCTGGTGGGCGGAGCCGTGAGCGAGCTCGTGCCTGCCGCCGCGACCCCGCGCCTGCGCGGCCCCGTCCCGCGGTCCGACGGGGCACGCTCGGTCCGGCTGGTCGCCGTCGCCTTCGGGGTGACCGTGGTGGTCACCCGGCTCTACCTGGCCCTCACCGGCTACCCGCAGATCGGCGGCGGCGAGTACCACCTGGCCCACGCGCTGTGGGGTGGGCTGTTGCTGCTCGTCGGCGGGATCGTGGCGCTGCTGTGGAGCAACCCGTGGGTCCAACCGACCACGGCGGTGTGCGTCGGCGTGGGGTCGGGGCTGTTCGTCGACGAGGTCGGCAAGTTCATCACCAGGCAGAACGACTACTTCACCCCGCTCGCGGCGCCGATCATCTACAGCTGCCTCCTCGCCGTGCTGGGCGTGGCCACGCTGGCGGGCCGCGTGCCGCTGAACCGGCCCCGCGAGCTCGCCTACTCGGTCGTCGTCCGGTTGAAGGACCTGGCCGACGGCCCGCTGCGCCCGCCCGCCCGCGCCGCTCTGCTGCGGGACCTCGACGCCCTCGCCGCCGAGCCCACCCGGCCGGACCTCGCCGCGTTCGCGGGCGAGGTCCGGCCGCTGGTGGAGGCGGCGCCCGTCGAGGAGCCGCGCTCGCCCCTCGCCCCGGTCCGGGCCGCGGCGGTGCGCGTCGAGCGGGTGCTGCTGCCGCGGTGGGTGCACCGGATCCTGCTGATCGCAGGCTCGCTCCTGCTGGGGCTCGCGTCGCTGGTCGGGCTGGTGGTGTTCGTGGCCCTGCTGAGCGGTGACCCGGACCTTCGCCTCGTGCTCGACGACACGACCCTCGCCCCGGGAAGCCGCCCGCCCGCACTGGTCGTCGCGTCGGCGGGGGAGGCGGTCGTCGGCGTGCTGCTCGTCGTGGCCGCGGGAGCGTGGGTGCTGGGCCGAGACCGTGCCGGGGTCCGGCTCTGCCGGGCCGGGCTGGTGCTCGCGCTGGCCGGGGTGAACGTCGCGCTCGGGTACCTGGACGCCGAGCTGGTGGTGGTCGCCGTCGTGCTCGAGCTCGGGCTGCTGGTGCTCGCGGGTCGGTACCGCACGCGGTTCCTCCGCGACGGACGGTAGTCCCCGCCGCGGCGCATCGCCGACATTCGACGGATCCGGCCGAACCGGACGCCGACGTCCTTCCTTCGGACCTTCCCACGGAGTGGATCTCCCTGGCAGGGTGCCCGCATGGACGCTCAGGACATCCGTCGCGCCTTCCTCGACCTGCTGGCCGCAGACGGGCACGCCGTCGTCCAGCGCGCCCCGATCGTCCTGCGGGACGACCCGACCACCCTGTTCACCGGCTCCGGCATGCAGCCGCTGCTGCCGTACCTGATCGGCGCGGACCACCCCGAGGGCTCCCGGCTCGCGGACGTGCAGCCCTGCCTGCGCGCGCAGGACATGGACGAGGTCGGCGACAACCGGCACACCACGTTCTTCGAGATGCTCGGCAACTGGAGCCTCGGCGACTACGAGAAGGCCGAGCAGATCCCGCGGCTGTTCGGGTTCCTGGTGGACGTCGTCGGGCTGGACCCGGACCGCATCTACGTCTCCTGCTTCATCGGCGATCCCGAGCACGGCATCCCGCGGGACGAGGAGAGCGCCGCGATCTGGGAGCGGCTGTTCACCGAGCGCGGGGTGTCCGCGGACCGGATCGACCTGGACACCGAGGAGTACGGCAACGACCACGGCTCGAACGGCGCCCGGATCGCCTTCTACGGACACAAGAACTGGTGGAGCCGCTTCGGCGGTCCGGACGAGATGCCCGCCGGGGACCCGGGCGGCCCGGACTCCGAGGTCTTCTACTACTTCCCGCAGGTCGAGCACGACACCGCGTACGGCAGGTACCCGCACCAGAACTCGGACGGCGGGCAGTACCTGGAGATCGGCAACTCGGTCTTCATGACCTTCCGCAAGGAGCCCGAGGGCGGGTTCGCCGAGCTCCCGCGACACAACGTGGACTTCGGCGGCGGGCTGGAGCGGATCGCCGCGGCCTCCATCGACAGCCCGGACGTCTACCGGATCAGCCTGGTGTGGCCGATCATCGAGCGGCTCGAGGCGGTGTCCGGCAAGACCTACGACGAGTTCACCGAGTCCATGCGCGTGGTCGCCGACCACATCCGCGGCGCCGCGTTCCTCGCCGCCGACGGCGTGAAGCCGGGCAACTCCAAGCAGGGCTACGTGATGCGCAGGCTGGTCCGCCGCGCCCTGCGCTTCGGCCTGGACCTGGAGCTGACCGCAGGCGTGGCGGCGGACCTGGTGCCGGTCGTCGGGAAGCTGTACGCGGACGTCTACCCGGAGGTCGCCGAGCAGGAGGCGCAGATCGTCGCGGTGCTGCAGAAGGAGGAGAAGCAGTTCGCGCGGACCCTGCGCAAGGGCCTGTCGATGCTGCGTCGCCTGAACCGCCAGGGCGAGACGGTCACCGGCGCACACCTGTTCGAGCTGCACGACACCTTCGGCATGCCGGTCGAGCTGTCCCTGGAGGAGGCGACCCGCAAGCAGTACCCGCTGGCCGAGGACTGGCGCGCGGAGTTCGACTCCCTGATGGAGGCCCAGCAGTCCCGCTCCCGCGCCGCGGTCTGACCGCTCCCGGGCGGACGGATCAGGGCGTGGCGGTGAGGTGGTCGACCACCTTCGCCAGGGACTCGCCGATCGTGTGCAGCTCCTCCGCGGGGAGCGCGGCGAGGCAGACGCGGACGTCCCACGTCGGGGCACCGAAGCCCGCACCCGGCAGCACGACGACGCCGTGGTCCCTCGCGAGGTGCAGCGGGACCCGAGTGGAGTCGGCGGCGTGCAGTCGCGCCACGCCCTCCTCGCCGTGCCGCACGCGCGCGACGGCCTCCAGGTCGATGAGCGCGTAGTACTGCGTGTCCTGCCCGCCCGGTGCCTCGATGCCCAGCGGCTCGAGCAGCGCGGCGTGGCGGGCGGCCAGCTCGGTGCGCAGCGACCCGACGTGCGCGGCCCCCTCGGGCAGCAGGTGCGCCAGGGCGAAGAAGGTCATCTGCACCTGGTCCGGCGTGGCGAGCCCGGCGATGTTGTGCAGCGCGACCTCGCGGCTGTCCGCGACCATCCGGGACACGAACGGCAGCGCGGTCGGGTCCTCGGTCACCGAGTGGTAGCGCTCGGCCAGGGCGGCGCGCTCGGCCCGGGGACGGGCGGCGAGCAGCTCGTCCAGCGCCGTGTCCGCGGCGACGGCCACGAACCCGAGCCGGTTGCCGGTGGCGCCGAAGTTCTTCGAGAAGCTGTGCAGGCAGATCACGTTTCGCGGGACCTCGGCGAGCAGGCCGCGGAACCCCTCGACGAACGTCGCGTACACGGTGTCCGCCACCAGGACCAGGTCCGGCCGCTCGGTGGCGATCAGGCCCGCGATCTCCTGCAGCCGCTCGGGCCGCATCGCCCGGGTGTCCGGGTTGCCGGGGTTGATCACCATGAACGCCTTGATCGAGGGATCCCGCAGCGCCTCGGTGAGCTGCCCCGGTTCGAAGCGGTAGGCCTTGTTCGGGGCGGCCTGCACCTCGACGACCTCGAGCCCGAAGTCCGCCAGCGCCGGGATCTGCAGGTACGGGGTGAACACGGGCGCGGCGATGGCGACCTTGTCCCCGGGGCCGAAGAAGCCGTTCTCCTTCAGCGAGCGGAAGGTGTAGGCCATGGCGGCGGCGCCGCCCTCGGTGGCGAACACGTGGAACCGGCCGGGCGGCCCCGGCTCACCGGACTCCGACACCGCGCCGGTGACCTCCACGACGTACCGCTCGAGCACGTGCTCGCAGTGCCGCAGCATCCGCGTGGGGGAGGGGTAGCCGTCCCCGAGGATGCCGCGCACCCACTCGGTGACCAGCTCGTCCGGGTCCGCGCCCAGCTCCGCGACGACCCAGTCGATGGCGGCCGCGAGGAACCGCGCGGCCTGGTCCTCGGGGTCCGCACGGTGGTCGGCCGCCAGGGCCGCCGCGAGCCGGTCCGCGATCCCGCCGCCGACCGGGGTGCGGCCCCAGTAGGGGTCCCCGGCCGCGGGTGAGCCCGCTGCCGCCGCCTCGGCCACCGCGAAGGCGCCGAGCCGGAAGTAGGCGGCGCGCGGGGTGAGGGCGATCCAGTTCGGCTGGCCGCGCCCGGCGTCGAGCACCGGGCGGCCCGAGTGGCGCGCCTGCGCCGTCAACGCGGGCTGGGCGGCGGGCCGGCGGCCGAGCTCGGCCTCGAGGGTGCTCTCCCCGGCGGACTGCTGCGGTGCGGGTTCCGCGGTGGGGGCGGCCATGCGGGGCTCCTTGGAAGAAGTCCGTCAGACGACGGAGGGCCGGTCGCCGGAATGGCGACCGACCCTCGGTCCACGTTTGGTGGAGGACACAGGAATTGAACCTGACAGGGCGCCCCAAGTGCGCATCCCCCGTGCAGGAGGGAACCTATCGCACGGCTTTTCGCCACCGCAAGGTCCACCGCCGTTCGATCATCATTTCCGATGATCTTTCGCGTTCCCGCCCTGCTCAGCGCCCGGGTCGGCACCGCCGGAGAAGCCCGCGGCGATGAGCTGGCGGGGGGTCGCGTCCGGCAGGTAGGCCCGGGTGAGCGCGATCCCGATACGGGGCAGGTCCGCCTCGTCGCGGAACGCGAGATGCACCGGTTCGTAGCGCGGCGAGAACTTCGCCTTGAAGGCGTGCAGGGACCGGAATCCGTAGAAGGGCTCCAGGGCGCCGCCGAGCTTGTCCAGCAGCCGGTCGGCGCGGTCCAGCTCGGCGGACTCGTCCCCGCGGGCGAGCGGTGCGCCGGAGAGCGAGATGAACGCGTAGCCCTCCTTGCCGAAGGCCAGGCACGCCGAGGCGATCATGAACTCCATGACCGAGCGGAACCCGTCGTCCCGCCTGCGCATGACGTCCAGGGTCCAGCCCCTGATCCCGCCACCCGGCCCGTAGACCGGCAGCCAGGAGGTCACGCCGTGGATGTTGCCGGTGGCGTCGATGGCCAGCCCGACCTTCACCGCCGGGTCCAGGGCCTCGTCCACCCCGCCGAGGGTGAAGCCCATCTCGGGCAGCCCCTTCTCGCCCACCCACTGCTCGGAGATCGCCCGCACCTGCGCGACGACGGCGAACGACTCCTCGGCCAGGGTCACCACCCGGAACTCGATGCCCTCGCGCTTCGCCTTGTTCAGCGCGGTCCGGATGTCCTGCCACTTCTTGCCCTTGAACGCGATGCCCGGCAGGTCGATCAGGGTGTCCTCGGCGATCTGCACGGTGCGCCATCCTGCGGCCCTGGCGGCCTCGGCGGCGGCGTCGGTGACCGAGAACAGGCACGGGGTCAGCCCCCCGCGCTCGGCCTCCTCCGTGAACTCGGTGACGGCCGCGGCGATGCTCTCCGGCGGCACGACCGGGTCCGCCAGCGCCAACGCGATGCCGGCGTGTCGCTGGTAGCCGACGTAGCCGGGCTGGTCCTGCGTG
Organism: Pseudonocardia xishanensis; assembly: GCF_039541715.1. NCBI lineage: Bacteria > Bacillati > Actinomycetota > Actinomycetes > Pseudonocardiales > Pseudonocardiaceae > Pseudonocardia > Pseudonocardia xishanensis. Next base: position 19,990 of record NZ_BAABGT010000017.1, on the reverse strand, counting down.
AAGTAGTAGCGCATCTCCGGCCAGAGGGTCATCCACGACATCGTGGAGCCGCCGACGGTCTGCAGCACCTCGCGGGCCCGGGTCGCGGCGTCCGCGCCGGTCTGGGCGCCGCTGATCCGCCGCCGGACCGGTACGCGGAAGGCCCGCCTGGTCACCAGCAGGAAGACCAGCAGCCCGACCCAGAGGACGCCGGTGCCGATGGTGACGCTCGGCGAGGAGATGGTGATGTCCACGTCCGGAACCGCGGCGAGCACGATCAGCCCGGTGACGGCGATGATCAGGACGAGCACGTTCAGCACACCGAGCACGACGGCGGCCCACCACGCCCAGCGCTTCCCGAGCCGCAGCGCATTGGCGATCACCACGATGACGACCAGGTCGAGGAGGACGTCGACCAGGGTGTCGTTGCCCTGCGTCGGCCCGAACGGCCCGCGGCCCGGGAACAGCAGCACCACGAGCTCGGTGAGCCCGATGGCCAGCAGCACCGCGAAGGCGAGCATCCGGGTCTCGCGGCGGGTCCGCGGCCCGAAGCCGGGCTCCGCCGCGAACAGCCGCTGTCCCGCGAGGAAGCCGACCGAGACGGCGACGAGGTGCGCGACGTCCGACAGCGTCCCCTCGAACAGCACCGCCACCAGAACGTAGAAGGCCAGCGCCGCCCGCACCCGCAGCCGCCACGGCGAGCGCAGTGCCGCCGTGGTCACGGCCAGCACGGTGAGCGTGCCGGTGGTGAACCCCGCGTCCCGCACGGTGACCAGGTGTGCCGGCCACGCCCAGAGGGTGGCCGAGAGGGCCCAGACCAGCAGCGACGCGACCAGCACCCCGCCGACCTGCCCGAGGACCGCGGTCACCGCCACGACCCGGGTCCCCATCCGGATCTCGCACGCTCCGACGATGATCACGAACAGCAGCAGCCCGGTGACGAACTGGCCGGGCGTGATCGCGAACAGCGGGCCGCTGACCAGCGTCCAGACCCGGCCCTCGCGCAGCGCGGGGACGCCGTAGGCCACGGCGGCGAACCAGCTCTCGCGCCACAGCGGGCGCCAGATCGTCTGGCCGACCGCGCCCGCGGCGAGCATGAGCACGGCCACGGTGATCGTGAACGGGATCCGCGACCACGCCTGCGGGAGTGTGGCGGTCAGCCGGGAGGCCCAGACCTCGAAGGGGATCCCGCGGCCCGTGCCGCGGGGCAGCGGCGCGGACGTGTCCGGCGCGTCCGCCGCGGTCACCGGCGACGACGGGGGCGGCCCCGAGGCCTTCGCCTGCGGGGCGGGCGCCGGGGCGGCCCCGGCTCCCGCAGTCGGCGCAGACGGCGCGGTCGGCGCTGCCGCGGGGGTCTCGGTCACCGGCGGATCCCCAGCCGTTGCCCCAGCCAGTCCAGGGCCGGGGGCAGCGACGCGTGCGGCACCCCCCAGGAGTGCCCCTGCCCCGGGACCACCTGCGTCCGGACGGTCATCCCCGCCTGCCGCGCCGCCGTCGACACCTCGGTCGTCCATTGCCCCACCTGCTGTTCTTCACTGCCGTTGGAGAAGTAACCCCACACCTCGGGATACCTGTTCGTCGCCAGCAGGGTCAACGGGACGAGCGCGTCGAACGCGGCCTCGTTCCCGTTGAACGCCTCCTGGACGGTCTGCGTGCGGTCCGCGCTGAGCGCGGGCTCGCGCTCCCCGGCCATGTCGATGAAGTTCGGGTAGACCTCCGGGTGCCGGGTGGCCATCTGCAGGCTGCAGGTGCCGCCGAAGGACCAGCCGCCGAAGGCCCAGTGCGCCTTGTTCGAGTCGATGCCGAGAGTCGCCTCGATCCAGCCGGGCACGTCCTTGGACAGGTAGGTGTCCGCCTTGGCGATCACCGAGTCCATGCACATCGTGTTGTCGGAGTCCGCCCCGTTCGGGTCGACCACCACGGTCACCGGGGCCAGCCCGCCGTGGGCGGCGGCCACGCCGTCCAGCAGCTGCTGGAGCTGCCCCGCGGTGACCCAGTCCGCTGGACCGCCGGGCTGGCCCGCGACGAGGACGAGCACCGGCAGCAGCGGCGGGTTCGGCGTGTTGTAGGCCGCGGGCAGGTAGATCTGCGCGGGCCGCGCGGTGAAGCCGGACAGCGTCCCGGGGATGGGGGCGGTGACGATGCTCGAGGTCCCGGTCGCGGACCCGGTCCACCGCTGCACCACGGGGGTGTTCATGGAGCGGGACGCGGCGCCGCGCCCGCCTGCGAGGCTCTGCTCGTCCTCCGGGTCGCCGCCGGTGAGCAGGGTGCCCAGCGTCGGGAACTGCTGGAAGTAGACGTTGATCTGCGACCCGGACGCGACCAGCACCGCCAGCCCGCAGACGAGGGCGAGGACCGTGCGGCCCACGCTGGTGCCGACGAGCGAGCCGACCGCGAGCGCGAGCCCCCCGACCGCGACGGCGATCCAGAGCAGCACCGAGGAGGGCAGCGGGTCCGGGACGAGCCCGAGCTCGTCCACCGCCAGCGGGTTCAGCCCGGCGTAGGTCAGCCCGGCGAGCAGGACCGCGACGAGCAGTGCGACCAGGGCGCCCCGGCCGCGCCGGGCCAGCAGCCCGACCAGCCCCAGCGCGCCGAGCGCGAGCAGGACGGGCGGAAGCCACCCGTCGACCAGCGAGACGCCCATGACGACCCGCCCACCCCCTCCACCCCGAGGGACCGTCCGGGGGATCGGCCGCCGCCCGCGGGGGCATCGGGCGGACCCGACGGAGATCGCTCGGACACTTCCCAGCGTGGCCGCAGAGTAGCGGAGCATGATCGGAATAAGGAGGTTTCGGCCGGATTTCGTCCGGTTCGTCAGCCGATCTGGTCCGAGTACGGCACCCGCTCGACGTCCGCCGCGAGCCGCTCGTTCACGGCGTGGGCCAGCAGGTCGTGGTCACGCCTGCGCAGGGGCAGGTCCCCGGTGACGGCGGCCGCCAGGTCCTCGGCGGACAGTCCGCCGCCCAGGGTCAGGTAGTCCACCCAGACGGCGTCCGGGACCAGCCCGCCGCGCGCCAGCCCGTCCTGCAGGTGTCGCCGGGCCAGCATTTCCCGCCGGTCCCAGTCGGGGTCCCCGGAGCGGGGCGGGTCGGCCATGCCCGGGGCGTACCCCGTTCGGCCGCGGATCATGTGCGAACGGCGGATCGGGTCAGGCGCGGGGGAGGTCCGGCCAGGTCAGGGCCGCGGCACCCCAGGTCGCGCCGCCGCCGAAGGCCGCCAGCGCGAGCTTCTGGCCGCCGACGAGCAGGCCGCGGTCGTGCGCGTCCGACAGGGCGATGGGGATGGACGCCGCGGCGGTGTTGCCGACCCGGTCCAGGTTCATCACGACCCGCTCGACGGGCAGGCCGAGCCGCTGCGCGACCGCCTCGAGGATCCGGCTGTTGGCCTGGTGGCCGACGAAGCGGTCCACCTCGTCCACGCCCCAGCCGACGCGCTCGAGCACGCCGCGGGTGGAGCGGGTCATCCGGTCCACGGCCTGCCGGTAGACGGCCTGGCCCTGCATGGCGAACCAGCGCTCGTCCGAGCCGGGGGAGCGGGAGCCGCCGCCCGGGGTGATGATCAGGTCCTCCTGGGTGCCGTCCGAGCCGAGGTCGATCGCGTGCACCGTGGGCTCGGTGCCCGCCCGCAGGACCACGGCCCCGGCGCCGTCACCGAACAGGAACGCCGTCCGGCGGTCGTCCGGGTCCACGATCGTCGAGAACGTGTCCGCCGCGACGAGCAGCACCGACCCGGCGGCCCCGCCCGCGACCATGGCGGTGGCCGTCTGCAGTCCGTAGAGGAAGCCGGAGCAGACGGCGTTGACGTCGAACGCCGGGATCCCGCCCATCCCGAGCCGGGTCGCGACGAGCGGCGCGGTGCCCGGGCAGGTGCGGTCCGGCGTGGTGGTGGCCAGCACCACGAGGTCGACGTGCCCGGTCCCGCCGCTGCGCATGTCGTGTTTGAGCGCGAGGGCGCCCGCCTCGGCGGCGAGGTCGGAGGTGGCTGTGCCGGGATCGACGTGGTGGCGGGTGCCGATCCCGCTGCGGCTGCGGATCCACTCGTCCGACGTGTCCAGGCGGGCGGCCAGGTCGTCGTTGGTCACCACCCGCGGGGGGACGGCATGACCGATCCCGGTGATCCGTGGAGCGCGATCCTGCATGCGTGACCACCCGATCTCGGTCGGCGGAGGCGGACCGGCACCAGTGTTCCATGTCGTCGGACGCGCACAACGTGAGACTGACCGGATTGTGGGGTCCCGACAAGATCTGCGACCCTCAACCCGCTGGTCGACGCCTTCCCGGGTGTCCCGCCCGCGTGAGCGCGGCCACAGCGCGGCGGGTCAGCCGTGGCGGCCCAGCGGGGGGAAGGCACCGGGCTTCTCGTCCGCCTCGAACAGGCGGGAGGCGGGCCCGACGATCAGCGGGTCCGGGTCGGTGGCCACCGCGAGGTCCTTGCCGGGGTAGTCGAACAGCCGCAGGACGTGGCGCATGGCCTCCAGCCGGGCCCGCTTCTTGTCGTTGCTCTTGATCACCGTCCACGGCGCGTCGGCGGTGTCGGTGTAGAAGAACATCGCCTCCTTCGCCTCGGTGTAGTCCGCCCAGCGGTCCAGGCTCGCCAGGTCCATGGGGGAGAGCTTCCACTGCCGCACGGGATCGACCTGCCGGATGGTGAACCGGGTGCGCTGCTCGGCCTGGGAGACCGAGAACCACAGCTTGACCAGGTGCAGCCCGCTGCGGACGAGCATCCGCTCCAGCTCCGGGGCCGCACGTAGGAACTCCATGTACTCGGCCGGGTCCGCGAACCCCATGACCCGCTCGACGCCGGCGCGGTTGTACCAGCTGCGGTCGAACAGGGCGATCTCCCCGGCGCTCGGCAGGTGCTCGACGTAGCGCTGGAAGTACCACTGTCCGCGCTCGCGGTCCGTCGGCTTCTCCAGCGCCACCACGCGGGCGCCGCGCGGGTTCAGGTGCTCCATGAACCGCTTGATCGTGCCGCCCTTGCCCGCCGCGTCCCGGCCCTCGAACAGGATGACGAGCTTGGAGCCGCTCTCCTTGATGTGGTTCTGCAGCTTGAGCAGCTCGATCTGCAGCAGCCGCTTGACCTGGTCGTACTCGGCCCGGGAGAGCCGCTCGTCGTACGGGTAGCCCTCGCGCCAGGTGTCGACGGCGCCCTCGGGGCCGACCAGGACGGGATCGTCGTCGTCGGAGTCCTCGACGGCGTACTGGGTCATCGGGCCCCGCGGCAGCTGCTCGGTCACGCGCGGGATCGTCGTCGAGCGGGCCGGCCGCACGGTGAACACCGGGTGTCCGGCCGCCGACGTCGCGAACCACGTCTTCCCCGCGGAGCCGTGCCGGCCTGGGCACAGCTCGGGCCCGGCCGCGTGGCGTCCACCGGCCCGGCCGCCCGCTCGACCGGAACGGGATCGGTCCACGCTGCGCGGGCTGGGCGCACCGGACGCCGGGGAAGGTGCGGGCGGTGTCGGTCACGCTGCCGCGCCGGACGTCGTCGACACCACCTCGGGTGAGCTCCAGGGCGAGCGCGGACGTCCGGGTCACGGGTTGATCGGCTCAGCGCTCCCGCGGATTCGCCGCTCGTGAGTCAGCGCAGGGAGGCGGCCCAGGCGGCGTGCAGGTCGGCGAAGTCGCCCTCGGTGGCCAGGAGCTGCTCGGGGGTGCCGTCCTGGATCACCCGGCCGTCGGCCATGACCAGGACCCGGTCGGCGATCGCCACCGTGGAGAGGCGGTGCGCGATGATCAGCGCGGTACGGTCGGCCAGGACGGTCTCCAGCGCCGCCTGCACGGCGCGCTCGGAGGGGATGTCCAGGCTCGACGTGGCCTCGTCCAGCAGCACCACGGCCGGATCGGCCAGTACGACCCGGGCCAGCGTGACCAGCTGCCGCTGCCCGGCCGAGAACCGCCCGCCCCGCTTCCGGACGTCCGCGTCCACCCCCTCCGGCAGGTCCCGGACGAACCCCGCGCCGACGGTGGCCAGCGCCGCCTCGACCTCCGCCCGGGTCGCCGACGGCCTGCCGAGGGCGACGTTCTCCGCGATCGACCCCGAGAACAGGAACGGCTCCTGCGTGACCATGACCAGTGCCCGCCGCAGGTCGGCGTCGGACAGCACACGGAGGTCCACGCCGTCGAGCAGGACGGACCCGGAGACGGGGTCGTGGAACCGGGCGGCGAGCTTGGCCAGCGTGGTCTTCCCCGCGCCCGTGGCCCCGACCAGCGCGATCGTCTGCCCGGCGGGGACTCGCAGGGAGAACTCCGGCAGGACCAGTCGCTCCGGCGCGCGCGGGTAGGCGAAGCTCACCCGGTCGAACTCGAGCGCACCCCGGGCCGCGGTCAGCGGCGTCGGCGCCGCCACCTCGGGCACCCCGACCGGCGTGTCCAGCACCGACGACAGCTTCTCCAGCGCCGCCGCCGCGGACTGGTAGGCGTTGAGGAACTGGGCGAGCTGGTCCAGCGGGTCGTAGAAGCGCCGCAGGTAGAGCAGGAACGCGGTGAGCGCGCCCAGCTCCAGCGCCCCGCTGGAGACACGCAGGGCGCCGAAGAGCAGGACCAGCGCGAGCGTCACGTTGCCGACCGCGCGCACGCAGGCGACGAACCAGGACAGCGTGAGCAGGGCGTCCGCGTTCGCGTCCCGGTACCGGGTGTTGAGCTGCGCCATGATCGACTCGTTGCGGGCCTCGCGGCGGTACGCCTGCACCGCGCGGATCCCGTTCATCGACTCGACGAACTGCACGATCACCCGCGCCACCCGGGTGCGGGTGAGCCGGTAGCTCGCCCGCGAGCGCCGCTGGAACCAGATCGTGAGCGCGGCCAGGGGCACGAACCCGGCCAGCACCACCCCTGCCAGCACCGGGTCGATCAGCATCAGCAGGACGGTGATCCCGCCGAGTGTGAGGACGGCGCCCAGCAGGCCGTCGAGCCCCTGGTCGAGGAGGTCGTCGATCGACTCCAGGTCGCTGGTCAGCCGCGAGATCAGCCGGCCCGAGGTGTAGGTCTCGTGCCACTCCAGCGCGAGCCGCTGGGCGTGGGTGAACACCCGGCGCCGCAGCTCGAGCAGGACGTCCTGGCCGATCCGGCCGGAGAGCAGCAGGAACGCCGCGCGCAGGCCCGCCGCGGCGAGCCCGGACGCCGCGTACCCGACGACGGCCCAGGACAACGCCGCGGGACGCCCGTCGAGGGCCGCGGGCACGCCGGTGTCGATCGCGTACGCCACCACCAGCGGCCCGGTCAGCCGGACGGCGTTCTCCAGCACCAGGATCAGCAGGCAGAGCGCCACGCCCCCGCGATGCGGGCCGAGCAGGGACCCGACGAGACGGCGGGCGCTGCGGGCGAGCCGCAGCCCGGCCGCGCGGGACACGTCCTCGGAGCCCAGGGTCGACTCCGCAGGCTCCGTCTCGGAGCCCAGGGTCGACTCCGCAGGCTCCGTCGCGGAGCCCAGGGTCGACTCCGCAGGCTCCGTCTCGGAGCCCAGGGTCGACTCCGCAGGCTCCGTCTCCGGGTCCTCGCCGATCCCCGGGTCCTCCAGCGACCTCACGACCGCACCAGCTCACTGGAGATCAGGTCCCGGTACGCGGGGTTGTCCGCCAGCAGCTCCGCGTGCCGCCCCACGGCCGTGATCCGCCCGTCCTCCAGCAGCGCCACCCGGTCCGCGAGCTGCACGGTCGACGGCCGGTGCGCCACGACCAGCGCGGTCACCCCGCCCAGCACCCGGCGCAGGGCGGCCTCCACCTCGGCCTCGGTGTGCACGTCGAGCGCGGAGAGCGGGTCGTCCAGCACCAGGACCGGCGGGTGACCGATCACGGCACGGGCCAGCGCGAGCCGCTGCCGCTGCCCGCCGGACAGCGAGATGCCCTGCTCCCCGATCCGGGTGTCCAGACCCCACGGCAGGCGCTCGACGAAGTCCGCGGCGCTCGCGGTGCGCAGAGCCTCCCAGACCGCCTCGTCGGAGGCATCCGGCACGCCGAGCGCCACGTTCTCCCGGACGCCGGCCGAGATCAGGATCGGCTCCTCGAACGCGGTGGCGACCACCCGGCGGAGCTCGGCGAGCCGCCACCGGCGGACGTCCACGCCGTCGAGCAGGACGGCGCCGGACGAGACGTCCGCGAGCCGGGCGACCAGGGCGGTGAGCAGGGTCTTGCCCGATCCGGTGGCGCCGACCAGCGCCATCGTCTCGCCCGGCTCGACGGTCAGGTCGACGCCCCGCAGGACGGTCCCGACGTGCACGTCCCGGAGCTCGATCCGCCCCCGCACCACCGGGGTCTCCGGCTCAGCCGGGTCCACGATGGCGGGCTCCACGTCCATGACCTCCCAGAACCGCCTGCTCGCGGCCCCGGCGTTGCCCGCCTCGGTGAGCAGCCAGCCCAGCGACGCGATGGGCCAGAACAGGTACGTCATCACCGTGACGGCCGCGACGAGGGTGCCGAGGGTCAGCACGCCCGAGGCGACCCCCCAGGCCCCGAGCCCGAGGATCACGGTGATCCCGGCCTCGGGCAGCAGCACCAGCACGCACCACAGCGCCGCCCGCAGCCGGACCATGTGCAGCTGGGTGCCGCGCAGCACCCGGGCGTCCGCGAGGAAGCGGGCGGTGATCTCCCGGCGGCGCCCCAGCGAGCGCAGCACCCGGACCCCGAGCGCGGACTCCTCGACCACGGTCGCCAGGTCGCCCGCCTGGTCCTGCGCCCGGCGCGCGACCGCGGAGAACCGCGACTCGATGCGCAGGGTCAGCGCGACCAGCGGGACCGCGAGCAGCGCCAGCGCCACCCCGAGGAACCAGGACAGCCAGCCCAGCACGACCACCCCCACGACCGCCGTGATCGTGTTGACCACCAGGAACACACCGGCGAAGGCCAGGAACCGGCGAATGGTGGACAGGTCCTGGATCGCGCGGGACAGCAGCTGGCCGGACGGCCACCGGTCGTGGAAGGACAGCGGCAGCCGTTGCAGGTGGGCGTAGAGGTCCGCTCGCATGTCCGCCTCGATCCCCGTGGTCGGGCGGGCGACCATCCGGCGGCGGACCAGCAGCAGCAGCGCCTCGACGAGTCCGAGCGCGAGGATCCCCGCCACCAGCCAGGGCAGCGCGGACAGGTCGCCGCGGGCGATCGGGCCGTCGACGATCCGCCGGGTGACCAGCGGGATCGCCAGCGCGGCGAGGTTGCCGCACAGCGCGGCGACCGCCGAGCCCAGCAGGACCCGGCGGTGGGGGAGGACGTAGGGGGCGAGGCGGCGCAGCGCGGCGAGGGTGGCCGCGGCCGCGGCCGACGTCACGGGGGGCGCCGACTCGTGATCGGGAGCGGCGGTCATCGTCTCTCCACCGTACGAAGCGACGACCGTCACCGCATCCCGATTCGGCGAGGTGTAGTAGACACATCCGTACGTGGGACGACGGAAGGACCAGCGTGGATCTCAAGATCGGCTACAAGGCCTCGGCGGAGCAGTTCGGCCCCCGTGACCTGGTGGAGTACGCGGTGCGGGCGGAGGAGGTCGGCCTGGACAGCGTCTGGGTCTCGGACCACTTCCTGCCCTGGCGCCACGAGGGCGGGCACGCCCCGAGCGCGCTGACCTGGATGGCGGCGGTCGGCGAGCGCACGAGTCGCGTCCAGATCGGCACCAGCGTGACCACGCCCACCTTCCGCTACAACCCGGCGGTGATGGCGCAGACCTTCGCCACCATGGCGTTGCTGACCGGGGACCGCGTCATCCTGGGCGCGGGCACGGGCGAGGCGCTCAACGAGGTCGCGGTGTCCGGCATGCAGTGGCCGGAGTTCAAGGAGCGCTACGCCCGGCTGCGCGAGGCCGTGACGCTGATGCGCGCGCTGTGGACCGAGGACTCGGTGGACTTCTCCGGCGAGTACTACACCCTGGTCAACGCCTCGATCTACGACCGCCCGGAGAAGCCGGTGCCGGTCTACATCGCCGCGGGCGGGCCCCAGGTGGCGCGGTACGCGGGCCGTCGGGGCGACGGGATGATCTGCACGTCGGGCAAGGGCATGGAGCTCTACACCGACAAGCTGATGCCCGCGGTGACCGAGGGCGCGGAGAAGGAGTCCCGCGACCCCGCCTCGATCGACCGGACCATCGAGATCAAGATGTCCTACGACCGGGACGCCGACGTGGCGTTGGAGAACTGCCGGTTCTGGGCGCCGCTGTCGCTGACCGCCGAGCAGAAGCACACGGTGAACTCGGCGCAGGAGATGGAGCGCCTGGCCGACGAGCTGCCGATCGAGCAGGTCGCCAAGCGCTGGATCGTCGCCTCCGACCCGGACGAGGCCGTCGCGCAGATCAAGCCCTACCTCGACGCCGGGCTCAACCACCTGGTGTTCCACGGCCCGGGCCACGACCAGGAGCGCTTCCTGACCCAGCTCGCCGAGGACGTCCTGCCGAAGCTGCGGGAGCTGGCGTGAGCGACGCGGTCCAGCAGGACGGGCGGGTCCTCCGCGTCCGGGTCGCCTCGGGTCGCGCCAACGCGCTCGACGGCGAGGCGATGGCCGAGGTCGCCGAGACCCTGCGCGGGCTCGCGACCACCGAGCAGGCCGCGGAGCGGGGCCTCGGGGCGGTGCACCTCGTGCACGCGGGCGGCAACTTCTGTGCGGGCGGGGACGTGCGGTCGTTCGCGGCCGCCGAGGACCGGGCGAGCTTCGTCAAGGACATCGCGGACGTCTTCCACGAGTTCCTCGAGGCGTACGTCACCTGCGCCGTGCCCACGGTCGCGGGGGTCCAGGGCTGGGCGGCGGGAGCCGGAATGAGCATCGTGCTCGCCACGGACGTCGTGCTCGTCGGGGACGGGACGAAGCTGCGTCCCGCCTACCCCGGGATCGGCTTCTCGCCGGACGGCGGGATGAGCTGGACGCTGCCGCGGATCGTCGGGCTGGCCCGGGCGCGGCACATCCTGCTGTCCGACCAGGTGCTGGGCGCCGAGGACCTGCTCTCGCTGGGCATCGCGTCCGTGCTCGTGCCGGACGCCGAGCTCGCCGAGGAGGCCGCGGGCACCGCACACAAGATCGCGCAGGGTCCCACCGCGGCGCTGGGCCGGATCAAGACGCTGCTCGCCGCGAGCTTCGACCGCCCCCTGCGGGCCCACCTGGACGCGGAGGCCGCGGCGATCTCCGCGAGCGCGGGCGGCGCGGAGGGCGCGGAGGGTCTGGCGGCCTTCGGCGAGAAGCGCCCCCCGCGCTTCCACTGACCGGCCCGGTTTGGCGGGGTGCGGGGCGGGGGACTCCAGGCCAGGTGCCGGTCCCGGCACCGCACCCCGACACCGCGGGAGCACCTTCCTCGTGAATCTCCAGGGCCTGCCCGGCGGTGGCTCCGCCGCGCCGCCCACCCCCGGCGCGACCGGGGCCACCGAGGAACTGCGCGTGGTGCGCACCGCCACCCCCGACGCACTCGCCGGCCTCCGGTCGGTCGTGTCGACGTGGGCGCGTGGCGTCGGACTGCCCGCGGACGTGCTCGTCGACCTGCTGCTCGCGGTGGGGGAGGCGGCGGCCAACGTCGTCGACCACGCCTACCGCAGCGGGCCGCCCGGACCGCTCGAGGTCGAGCTGGGAGTGCGGCCGAGGGGTCGTGGGCGGGTCGTCGCGGCGCGGATCGTGGACCGGGGCCGCTGGCGCCCGTCGGACGTCTCGGGCCGCGACCGCGGCCGCGGACTGCCCATGATCCGCGCGCTCGCGCAGCACCTCGACGTGGCGGCCCGGCCGAACGGGACCGAGGTCAGCCTGGAGCTGGTCATCCCCTGACCCGCCCCCGAACGGACCGCGAGCCCCGACCGGGTCCCGGCCGGGGCTCGCGCTCGTCAGGGGTGCGTCAGCGGACGGAGCCGCCCGCCACGAGGCGGCGGGCGCCCGGGGTGGCCGGACGCGCGGCGCGCAGGCCGGGCAGGACGACCGCGGACCGCGACGGGACGGGGCGGTAGCCGCCGACCATCGGGCGCATCGGCCAGGCACCCGCGGGCGGGAACAGCCCCTCCAGTCCGGCGCTCTGCGGGCCGACGGAGGTGCGCAGCAGCTCCTGGAAGGCGTCGTACTGGGCCACAGCCTCGACCACGTCACCCTTGGCCAGCAGCGCCTCGACCAGGGCGCGGCGCGCGCTCTCCCGGCTGGGGGCGGCGGCGACGGCGATCTCGGCGATCTCCACGGCGTCCGCGTGCAGCTCCGCGGTGGAGAGCTTGGCGGAGACCTCCTCCAGGCAGGCGAGCCGGAGCTGGCGGAAGCGTTCGCGCTCGACGGCGATCCAGGGGGAGGTCCAGGACGGCAGGATGTCCTCGGAGAGCAGGTCCACCGAGGGGCGCTCGGTGAGGCGGCCGCCGCCGGAGAAGGCCCGGACCAGCAGCATCGCGTCGGACAGGTCGACCTCGACCTCGTCGACGAGCGCGAGGGGGGCGTCCGCAGCGTCGACGGCGTCCACAGCGTCGACGGCGTTCACGGCGTCCGTGTCGGACGGGTCTCCGACGAGCAGGCCGGGTACGTCGATCGCGGCGACGGCCTCCGCGAGGAGCCGGGCGGCGGCCTCGGCGGGAACACCGGGCCACAGGTCCGCGGCGAGCCCGGCCCGCGGCTGCGGCCTGCGGTGCACCGCGAGGTAGGCGACGACGCGGCGGGCGTCGACGCTCAACGGCACCGCGGCGCCGTCGGAGGTGAGGCCGAACGAGCCGAGCACCGTGATGCGGTGGCTCGGACACTCGGCGAAGGATCGGCGGTGACCGTCAGACATGGTGATCCCAAATGTGGTGGAACGCTGGTGTGTGACCCGTGGGGCGGCCTCATGGGCGGGCCCGACGAACAGTGTTCCCCGGACCGAGCCGATTGCCAAGAGGCTGTTTCGTCACAGTTACGATCTGGGCGTACCTATGTGACCAGCCGCAGGTACGAGCCGTAGGGGTGACGATCGGTAGCGATCTTAGACCACCGCGTGCCCGCCCACCGGTCAGGGGGTGGCGTGCATCCGGACGTGCGTGCCGGTCCGGTCCCGCCACACGTGCAGCAGGTCGCAGAGCTGGCGGGCGATCCAGATCCCGCGCCCGCGCGGGTCCGCCGGGTGGGGCGCGACCATCCCCGGCAGCGGCTCGGTGAGCTCCCCGGTGTCGTGCACCTCGCACACCAGCCCGGCCGCGGTGGCCCACAGGTGGATCTCGGCCTGTGGGGACCCGTGCTCGACGGCGTTGGTCGCCACCTCGTTGACCGCCAGCACCAGGTCCTCGGCCCGCACGGGATCGAAGCCCAGCTCAGGGGCCAGGGTGGCGACGAGCCCGCGGACCTCGTGCAGCTGCCAGGAGTTGTAGCGGTGGGTGAGGTCCGGCGGGCCCAGCACCAGCGGGGTGCTCGGGTCCCGCTCGCGCAGCACCACCTGGGGGCAGCGGTGCCGCGGGTTCTCCTGCAGCGCGCCGCCGACCATCAGGTACTGGTGGTTCGCCTGAGCGCCCTCCAGCACCTCGAGGTGCAGCGGGAAGCCGGGGTAGAGGCACACGACGTCCACCGGCAGGTCGCCCAGGGCCACGTTGAGCGCGGCATCCAGCTCGGTCCAGTAGCCGCCGTCCACGCCGTCCAGTGCGGGGTCGTGAGCACAGAGGACGGTGACCCCGGCGTCGCTCTGCACGAGCGCGCGCAGCTCCCGGGCCCGCAGCGCCGCGGTGGTCTGCCCGGACCCGCCACCCGCGCCGGAGGGGGTGGCCAGGGAGACGATCCCGGCCTCGCCGACGGCCCGGAACACCGCCTGCTCCACGTCCGCGGGCACGGCCAGGGCCAGCCGCTCGCCCCGGCGCACGGCCGCCCCGGCGAACTCGACGGCGCGGTCCACCTGGTCCACGGGCCCGTCGTGGAACTGCACGGCGTGTCGCAGGCGGATGGTCTCCGGGACGCGGGTCTCGACCTTCACTCGTGCCCCACCCTGGCCTCCCGCACCGACAGCTGGGCGGCGAACGGCGCCCCACAGCGGTCCAGCACGCGCAGCACCGCGGGCCGCACGTCGGTGAGCACCAACCGGTGGCTCGACGGGAACTCCTCGGCCGCGTGCACCAGCGCGACCGCGCCCGCGACGTCCAGGAACCTCAGCGAGGCGAGGTTGAGCTCGATGTCGGTCTCCGCGTCCGCCGCGCGCAGCGCGCGGTCCAGCGCCTCGGCGATGATCCGGTGGATCATCGGCCGGTTGCTGTGGTCCGCCTCGCCCGCCAGCCGGACCGCCGACCGGGCGGTCTGGGTGATCCGCAGCAGCCCGTCGTCGTAGGCGGCCGGGGCGCCGAGCTCCTCGCGGTGCACGCCGCGCATCTGCTCGATCTGGTCGTCCGAGTAGTGCGTGTGGTCGTAGAGGCACAGCGCGGTGAGCCCGCGGTCGACGACGACCTCGTCCAACGCCCGGTCGTAGGCCTGCAACGGGATCCCGGCGGGGGTGGTCGCGCCGTAGCTCATCTGCCCGGTCATCCGGAAGCCGGTCCAGCCCTGGGTGACCGAGCCGTCCACATAGGAGTGCAGCAGCGCGCGCACGTCCCCGACCGGGGACCGGAACGCCCCGCGCGTGACCTCCGCGGGCACCACCTGCAGCTGCCCGCTGCGCAGCGCCCCGGCGATCGGCATGCGGTCCTCGGTCAGCCGGTCGAGGACCCGCTCGGACGTGCCGTCGTCGAAGTAGACGACCTTCTCGTTGCGCGCCAGGCCGCTCGCGAGGAACCGGGCGGTGAGCTCCCAGAGGCCCTCGTCGCTGACCGGGACCGCGCAGGCGTGATCGCCCGAGCCCAGGTCCTCCGCCGTCCGCACCTGCACGCGTTCTACCGTGATCCTCTGCTGCTCCACCACTGCCGACCGTGATCGAGGCCCAGCGTACGGCCCCCACCGGGGGTCACCCGTCCCGCGATCGGCGGACGGCGCGCCGAGCTGCGGACACGTGGCGGCGAGCGGTGAGACGAGCGGTCACCCCTACGGGACCAACGGCGGCACCTGCGCGACGACGAGGTGGGGGCCGGGTTCGGCCGCGGCCCGCCGCAGCGCGTCGACCAGCTCGTCCGCGGTCTGCGCCCGCACGCTCGGCACCCCCATCCCCGTGCCCAGGGCGACGAAGTCCAGCCGCGGCGAGCCCAGGTCCAGCAGCGCGCGGGCGGGGGAGTCCGCGGCCAGCTCGGCACCGACGCCCAGCAGCTCGGCGCGCAGGATCGCGTAGGCGCCGTTGTCGAACAGCACCGTGGTCACGTCCAGCCCCTCGCGCGCCTGGGTCCACAGCGCCTGCAGCGTGTACATGGCGCTGCCGTCCGCCTGCAGGTTCCAGACGGGCCGGTCCGGGCAGGCCACGGCCGCGCCGGTCGCCGCGGGCGGGCCCCACCCGATCGCACCGCCGGTCAGCGTCAGCCAGTCGTGCGGGGCGGACCCGACGGTCGGCCGCGCGAGCCCGGCACCCGCCGTGATCGACTCGTCCACGACCACCGCGCCCTCGGGCAGCAGTGCCGCGACGGCCTGCCCCGCGGTCCACACGGTCAGCTCCCCGGTCGGGACGCCGGGACGCTCGAGGTCCGCCGTCGGGCCCGGGTCGGTGCCGGAGGCGACCAGGTCGGCCAGCGCCTCGAGGGCGAGCCCGCCCGCCGCCCCGGTCTCGGTGACGCCGTGCACCGCGGCCCCCGCGGGGACCAGGTCGCCCTCCTTGCCCGGGTACCCGAAGAAGGTGACGGGGGAGCGGGCCCCGACCAGCACCAGGTGCCGCGTGCCGTCCAGCTGGGCGCGGGCGGCGTCGCCGGGGTAGGCGAGCCGGTCGATCGCCGGGCGGCCCGCGCCGCGCTCCATCCGGGTGGGGAAGCACTCGGCCAGCAGCCGCGCGCCGGTCGCGGCGGCGATTCGGCGGGCGGCTCGCAGGCCCTCGCCGCGGAGCCCGGCCCCGCCGAGCAGCAGGGTGCACGGCTCGCCGGACCAGAGGGCCTTGGCGGCGGACTCCAGGCCGTCGGCGTCCAGCATGCCCCGTCCGACGGGGGCGACCGGCCGGGGCGCGCCACGCTCGCCGCCCGTGCTCCACGCGACGTCCGCGGGCACGAGCAGGGTTGAGATCGCGGGCGGCGGTCCGTACGCCGCGGCCACGGCGTCCGCGGCGTCCTCCCCGAGCCGCGCGACGTCCGTGCTGCGGTGCACCCGGGCCGAGACCACGCCCGCGATGGCGTCCACATCGGACTCCAGCGGGGCGTCGAGCGGCTTGTGGTCCCGGGCGTGGTCCCCCACGACGTTGACCACCGGCGTGCCCGCCCGCCGCGCGTTGTGCAGGTTGGCCAGCCCGTTCGCCAGGCCCGGCCCCAGGTGCAGCAGGGTCGCCGCGGGCCGCTCGGCCATCCGGGCGTACCCGTCCGCCGCGCCCGTCGCCACGCCCTCGAACAGGGTCAGCACCGCGTGCGTGCGCGGCTCGGCGTCCAGCGCGGCGACCAGGTGCATCTCCGATGTGCCGGGGTTGGCGAAACAGGTGGTCACGCCGGCGTCGGCGAGGGTGCCGAGCAGGACCGCGGCGCCGGTCTCAGACATCGGTCGTCACCGACACCGTGGGGCTGCCCGTGATGGTCTGCAGGACCACGCAGTAGCGCTCCGTGAGTCTGATCAGCGTCGCGACCTGGTCCGCGTCGGCCGAGGTGCGCAGGTCGAAGCCCAGCCGGATGTCCCGGAACCCGACCGGCGCCTCCTTGTCGACGCCGAGCGTGCCCCGGAAGTCGAGGTCGCCCTCGGCGTGCACCGTGCCGTCGACCTCGAGCCCGAGCGAGGTCGCGACCGCCCGCAGGGTCACCCCGGCGCAGGCGACCAGCGCCTCCAGCAGCATCTCACCGGAGCACAGCCGGGTGCCGTCGCCGCCGGAGGCCGGGTGCAGGCCCGCCTCGACCAGGGCGGTGGCCGTGCGGACCCTGCAGGCCACACCGGTGCCGTCGAGCTCGCCGTCCGCCCGCATGGTGACGAGTGCGGAGCCCGCGTCCTCCCGGTACCGCTGCTTGAGGGGTGCCTGCGCGTCCTTGAGCGTGGTGGCGTCCATCCGCCCATCGTCGCCCCGCGGGGGCCGCGATCACCACCGGTACCCTCCCCGTCGTGACAGGCGTGCTGCGGGGGGAACGGGTCGTCACCGTTCCCAACCTGCTCAGCGTGCTGCGGTTGGCGGGGGTCCCGCTCTTCCTGTGGCTGCTGCTCGGGCCCGAGGCGGACGGATGGGCCATCGTCGTGCTCGCGGTCGGCGGGTTCACCGACTGGTTGGACGGCAAGCTCGCCCGGCTGCTGGACCAGTACTCGCGGCTCGGCGCCCTGCTCGACCCCGCCGTCGACCGGCTCTACATCCTCGCGGCGCTGGTCGCGCTGGGGGTGCGCGGCATCGTGCCGTGGTGGGTGGTCGGCGTACTCGTCGGGCGGGATCTCGTGCTGGGAGTCTGCCTGAGCGTGCTGCGCCGGATGAACTACGGGCCCTTCCCGGTCACCTACCTCGGCAAGGCGGCCACCTTCCTGCTGCTCTACGCCTTCCCGATCCTGCTGCTCGGCACCCAGGAGGGCTTCTGGGGCACCGTCGCCCGGCCCGTCGGGTACGCCTTCGCGGCCTGGGGCGTGGCGTTGTACCTGTGGTCCGGACTGCTCTACCTGACCCAGTTCGGGCTGGCCCTGCGAGCCGGGCCGGCCCCGTCCGTCCCCCCGCCCGGTGCGGGCTAGGCTGCGGAGCGTGAGTGCCGAGCAGACACCGACGGACCTGCGCTACACCGAGGCCCACGAGTGGGTCCGGTCACTGGACTCGGGCCGCGTGCGGGTCGGGATCACCGACCACGCGCAGTCCCAGCTCGGGGACGTCGTGTTCGTGCAGCTCCCGGCCGTGGGGGACACCTTCGCGGCGGGGGACGCGCTCGGCGAGGTCGAGTCGACCAAGTCGGTCTCGGACATCTACGCGCCCGTCGGCGGCACCGTCGTCGAGGTCAACGGCGCGCTGGAGGGCACGCCCGAGCTGATCAACTCGTCGGCGTACGAGGAGGGCTGGCTCGTCGAGATCGAGCCCGCCGGGGACGCGGCGGAGGCCGTGTCCGCCCTGCTGGACGCCGCGGGCTACCGGGAACTCGTCGCGGGTTCCTGACGGTCGTCCCCGGCCCACGCGCCGGGTCTCGGCACGATAGGTTTCGCCGACCGCCCTGACCCTCCCGGGACCCCGTCCCGGGACCGCACCACGTACGACAGGAGACCCCGAGGTGACCACGAACGACGGGCCCGGCGTCCCGCCGGAGCGTTCCCCGGAGACCACGTCGGTCTTCCGGGCGGACTTCCTGGCCGACGTCGAGCCTGCGGCCCAGGAGCAACCGGTCTCGGGCGTCTCGGGCACGGAGGCGCTCCCGCCCGGCTCCGCACTGCTGGTGGTGCGGCGCGGCCCCAACGCGGGCTCGCGCTTCCTCCTCGACCGGCCCACCACGAGCGCCGGGCGCCACCCGGACAGCGACATCTTCCTCGACGACGTCACCGTCTCCCGCCGACACGCGGAGTTCCGCCGGGACTCGGGCGAGTTCGTGGTGGTGGACGTCGGGAGCCTGAACGGGACGTATGTCAACCGCGAACCGGTGGACACGGCCGTGCTGGCGAACGGCGACGAGGTCCAGATCGGCAAGTTCCGCCTGGTGTTCCTCACGGGTGCGGTGGACCCCGGCGCGGCGGACTGACTCCGTTCGGGGGTGTCGCGGGTGCGCAGGGAACCTCGCCGACGCCCGTGATGGAGGCGCGCGGATGACCGACCGCGCGTGTAGCGTCTTCGGTGTCGGACCCCAGGGTGAGGAGGCGGGCGCATGAGCGAGATGCGCGTCGTGGGTGTGAGGGTCGAACTGCCCGCCAACCAGCCGATCCTCCTGTTGCGCGAGACGCAGGGCGACCGCTACCTGCCGATCTGGATCGGTTCGGTGGAGGCCACCGCCATCGCGCTCGAGCAACAGGGCGTCAAGCCCGCCCGCCCGCTGACCCACGACCTGCTCAAGGACGTGATCGGCGCGCTCGGGCGGCGGCTGGAGCAGGTGCGGATCACCGACCTGCAGGAGGGCACGTTCTACGCCGAGCTGATCTTCGACGGCGGGATCACGGTGTCCGCCAGACCGAGTGACTCGGTGGCGCTCGCGCTGCGGATCGGTGTGCCGATCCACGCGGACGAGAGCGTGCTCGCCGAGGCCGGGCTCGTCATCCCGGACGAGCAGGAGGACGAGGTCGAGAAGTTCCGCGAGTTCCTCGACTCCGTGTCGCCGGAGGACTTCCGGGGCGCTCAGCCGGGCTAGGTACGCGATCTGCGCGGTCTCGTCGCCGACACGCCCGAGTGGGCAGGGCGTACGGCGGCGTGGCGCGTTGACCGACGGCGCTCGCGCGCTTACCGTCAGCGCTGTTGCTGGTGAGGGGTCGTCGGGGCCCGGCCGAGTGCCGTCGTCCCCGGTCGCCGGGAAGGAGTTCCGTGGACGGGTCGTCGTCAGACGGGCCCGCGCAGGGCGAGCTCTTTCCCGACCCCTTGGTCGGTGAAGGACTGGACGGCCTGCCGGACCAGCTCGTGGGCTTCCGCGGCCCGACCGCCTGCCAGGTCGTCGGGATCACCTACCGCCAGCTGGACTACTGGGCCCGCACCGGGCTGGTCGTCCCGTCGATCCGCGGTGCCGCCGGGTCCGGGTCGCAGCGTCTCTACTCCTTCAAGGACGTGCTCGTCCTGAAGGTGGTCAAGCGCCTGCTGGACGCCGGGGTCTCGCTGCAGAACATCCGGGTCGCCGTCGAGCACCTGCGTCGCCGCGGGATACGGGACCTCGCGGGCATCACGCTCTTCTCGGACGGCACCACCGTCTACGAGTGCACCAGCCCGGAGGAGGTCGTCGACCTGCTGCAGGGCGGCCAGGGCGTCTTCGGCATCGCCGTCTCCGGCGCCATGCGGGAGATCAGCGGCCAGATCAAGGACTTCCCGGTGGAGCGTGCGGACGGCGGCTCGGTCGACGAGACCCCCGAGGACGAACTCTCCCGCCGCAGGGCCCGCCGCGCCATCTCCTAACCCCAATACCGTTCAGTTATGGGGTTGGATGCCGTAGGCCGCGGTGCGCTCTGGCTGTG